>JABBAI010000153.1:0-24248 GCA_018608045.1 Octadecabacter sp.
AACGAAAGGCTGCCTAAATGAGTTGAGAGGCCGGAACGTAAGCGTGACAAGACCACTCTGACGAACTGGCTCGCCACAGCGGCCCAAGCAGATATCCTGCTTCTTGCCAAGAAGATCGCGATTGAACCGGGCCAGCTCACTGTTCAGATCGACAAGATCCAGGTGGCAGACATTCTGGGCTTTAATGCTGAAACACTGGATGAACTGGCGCTCGAAATCAGTAGCGTGTTGCAGATCAGAAAGCGCGGAGTAGAAACCAAGCTCGTTTTTGCTGAGCTACCAATCGGGCAGGACGACGCATTGATCCTAAACATCGCTAAAGCGCACAGTTGGTTCAAGCAGCTGAAAACAGGCAAGACGTTTGCTCAGATTGCTGAAGCAGAGAAAACGTCGAAACGCCGCGTTCAGCAGATGATCGACCTCGCATTCCTAGCGCCGGACATTGTTCGAGATGTTCTGGACGGCAATCAACCGATCGGATTTACTTCCGACTGGTGTCTGCGCCATGCGCTACCGTCTGACTGGGATGAGCAGCGGCAGCTGCTACCGAACCTCAACTAAACATCCCAAACTCGTATCGCCGAAATGCCAATCGCAGACTTTGCGCCGATTTGGCCCATATCGGACAACCAACTAGCGTCTGCGCAAACGAACGGACCGCACAAGCATTTGAACTTGCGACACTAAAGCCGCGCAACCTTGCACCGTCTGGTTTGAGTGGAATGGCTGGCTGGGGTGGTAGGATTCGAACCTACGGTACACGCTACCAAAAAGCGTTGCCTTACCGCTTGGCTACACCCCATCAGCGAGGTGGGTGATACGCAAATCCTATCAAGGGATCAACCCTGAAAAGGCGCAAATTCTTTATTCCTTTGCGGCGTCGATCCGCAGCAGGTCTTCGCCCTCTGATATCTCGCGCTCGGCGTCAATCATTCGATCCAACGCCCCTTCCGCCTCAGCGCTCACTGCGGCGATATCACTGCGGTCTGGCGCGGCGGCGATCGGGGTCGAGGCCGTAAAGGCGTGCGATATAGCGACAGTTTTCCTTGGCCGAATGGCGGTTCACAACACCGCCCATAAACCCCAGCGGGAAAGACACGCGACAGGCGCGGTGAACTTCGCCCTCATCAGGTTTTTCCAAACCGGCCATCATGTTGATGATCGTCGTCTTGCCGGTCCCGTTTGGTGCTAGAATGCCAAGAGAATCGCCCAATTCCATACGGAAATTGGCGCGATCAAGAATGACCTTGCGCTGGGTGCCTGTCCAAAAGGACTTACTGACGTTCACAAACTCAAGCATTTAAGCCTACTACACCTCGGGTTGGGTTCTGTCTTACGTGACAGATTACCCTCTCATTGTCTCCAATAAGAGAACAATCTGGCTGTAATATGTCGGTATGATGCGTCAATTTACAACGAAACTGACAAGAAGTTGAGGGGGATGGTGTGAATTTCCCAATTTTATTGTTGTTTGAGGGTGTTGATCATAGGTTGGCGGGATGACGCTGATTTCTGAAATTAACGGCTGTCGGTTGTGTGCGGATCGTTTCGGCGCGACGCAGACGGCCCATGCCCCGCGCCCTGTCGTGTGGTTTGCGCCAGGCGCGAAGATATTGATTTCAGGACAGGCGCCAGGGATGAAGGTCTATCACAGCGGTCGCCCCTTTACGGACCCATCAGGGGATCGTCTGCGCGATTGGCTCGGGCTGGATAGTGATACGTTTTACGACCTAACCCTCATCGCCATTGTGCCGATGGCGTTTTGTTTTCCGGGGTATGACGCCAAAGGGTCCGATTTGCCGCCGCCCAAGATTTGCGGGCAAACATGGCATGATCGTGTGATGGCCACTTTGCCCGACGTTCGGTTGCGCGTTTTGGTGGGCGGTGCTGCGCATAAATATCATCTGGGCGTCAAAACAGGTGTGACAGAAACGATTAAGGGCTGGCGCGACCACGCACCGCACACCTTTGCCTTGCCACATCCGAGCTGGCGCAATACCGCATGGCTAAAGAAAAATCTGTGGTTCGGGGCCGATGTGCTGCCTGCACTGCGCGCCCGTGTGAAAGAGGTTCTAAATGACTGAAACGACAGAAATCGATCTGGCCCACGCCGCGATGGTGGCGGATGAGGCAGATGATCTGGCGCGGCTGCGGTTTTACGAACGCTTGGCTGAATCCGAATTGTTCATGTTGCTTGAGGACGAAGCGGAGGGCGACCAGATTTCGCCCGCGATGTTTGAAGCCGAGGATCAGCAGTTCGTTTTGATCTTTGATCGCGAAGCACGGATGTCGGATTTCTACGGCAAGGAAATTGCACCCTATGCGGCTTTGTCGGGGCGCGGCATGGCGCAGATGTTGGAAGGTCAGCGGATAGGCATGGCGTTGAACATGGGCGTTGCCCCCTCTGCGATGCTGGTCCCTGCCGAGGCGGTTGATTGGCTGGCACAGACATTGGGCAGTGACCCAGAAGAGGTCGAGGGACAAATCACCGAATTGACCCCACCCAAAGGATTGCCGGAAGTGCTGCTTGAGGCTTTGGATCGCAAGCTCGCCACGGCAGCAGGCCTCGCGGTTGAGGCGTACTTGTGTGGTGTCACCTATGAAGGCGGTGGGCGCGGGCACATGTTGGCGTTTGTCGGCACGGTTGAGGGTGCTGAGGGCGCGTTGACGGCCGCGGTAAACGAAGCATTGGTGTTTTCGGGTATCGATGCGGGCATGCTGGATGTGGCACACCTTGAGGGCGGTGATCCCGTGTCGGAACGGGTCGCCAAGGTCGGGTTGCGGTTTGATTTACCAACCCCGCAGATGCCCAGCCAACCAGGTGCAAACCCTGGTATGGACCCAACAAAACCGCCTAAATTACATTAAGCGCGTGCCGCGGGCGGGGGGCGCACCTGCGGTGCGCAAGAAGAAAAAGGGCTTTGCCCCTCGGCTCGAGGCCTCACCCCAGAATATTTACCAAGCTCAGACGGAGCTAGTAGCCCTTGGCGCGATCCACGAGGTGGAGGAACGGCTCTCCCGCTTCGCCGCGGCGGATATTTTCTGCGATACACAGGGCCGCGGTTTTAGGCCGGGTTGTCGATGCGATGTGCGGTGTCACGGTGACTTGCGGGTGGCCCCAAAAGACGTGATCGGTCGGCAGCGGTTCAATGCGGAACACATCAAGCGTCGCATGTGCGATGTTGTGATCAAAGGCTGTGAGCAATGCGTCGTCGTCAATCAACGGGCCACGTCCGGGGTTGAGGATAAAGGCACCCTTGGCCAGCAGCGCCAGCGTCGGCGCATTCATGACGTTGGTCGTGGCGTCGGTCAGGGGCAGCAATAAAATTATGATTTGGGCATCGCGAAGTGCGGCGTGCAGACCCGCATCACCTGATAGGCAGGTCATGCCTTTGATTGACTTGGCGCTCCTGCTCCACCCCTTTACTGGAAACCCGAGTGTGGCAAGTGCGTTTGCGCAGGCCGTGCCCAATGCCCCAAGCCCGAGGATGGTGACAGGCCGATCAGACGCAAGGGGTGGGTATTCCGTACGCCACACACTGTCTTGCCCTTGAATATGCGTGTCCATGCCAAGGTGATGGCGCATAGTGTGGCCCACAACCCATTCCACCATGCCATCGGTCAGCCCCGGATCGACCATACGCGCAAGCGGTTGGGTGAGCGTTTTGTTGGGTGCAATATCTTCCACGCCCGCCCACAAGTTCAGCACTGCTTTGCACTGCGTGAAGGGCGTGAAATCCTGCACGGGGCCGTTGGGCGCGGCGATGATATAATCCACTGTTTCAGGCGCATGATCGCGCGACAGATCAACCGTCAGGCCAGCGGATGCAAAGGCCGGGGGCAACGCGTCCTGATAATCAGGCCAGACGTGATCGCCTGCGGAAAACAGCGCGCAGATCTTAGGTCTTTGCGTCATCGAGGTTTGTGCACGTGCGCGGATTGGACCAATCCGAACGCAACCATCAAAACCAACATCGCCGACCCACCATAGCTGACCAATGGCAAAGGCACCCCGACCACGGGCGCAAGCCCCATGACCATCGCCATGTTGACCGCAAAGAACAAAAAGAACGTGACAGCCACGCCCATCGTCACAAGGGACGCAAAGCGGTCTTTGTTGGTTATCGCGGACATAACGCAGAACGCGATGATCAAAGTATACAGGATCAAAAGGCCAAACGCGCCGACAAATCCGAATTCTTCGGCCAAAGTCGTAAAGATAAAATCCGTGTGTTTTTCGGGTAGGAAGTTCAGACGGCTTTGCGTGCCTTGCATAAACCCGCGTCCCGTCCAGCCGCCTGATCCAAGCGCAATCTTGGCCTGTGTGATGTGATAGCCCGCGCCAAGGGGGTCTTGTGTCGGGTCAATGAAGGTATCGATGCGGCGGTATTGGTAGTCTTTCAGAACCTGCCAGCCCGTACCGCGGGATTGGAACACGGCCGTCACGAGGCCAATAACCCCTGCGATGACCGTCGCAAAGTACGCCCAGTGCACGCCGGCAAGAAACATGATCGCACCGCCGCCCGACACCAGCAAAATCGTGGTTCCAAGGTCGGGCTGTGACAGTACCAAATAGGCAGGTGCTGCGATAAAGATAAGGGGAACAAGGATCCACAAAGGTTTGCTGACTTTGTTCAACGGCAGCCAGTCGTAATAGGCCGCCAATACCATAATGAGGGCGATTTTCATCATCTCGGAGGGCTGGAAATCCATGAACCTTAGATCAAGCCAGCGTTGGGATCCGTTGCGTTCAACCCCGACAAATTCAACCGCGACAAGCAGCAAAAGCGCCACCAGATAGGCCACCACAGCCATATTTCGCCAGAACCAGATTGGCACCATCGCCATAGCGATCATCACGGCCACGCCAAGCCCGAACCGTTGGACTTGCGGCGTGACCCAAGGGCCCATCGACCCGCCCGCCACGGAATACAGCATCAAAAAGCCAAAGCCTGATACAGCAGTGATCAAAAACACAATGGGCCAGTTCAGGAACAACAGTTTGCGAAACCCGACAGGGACGTATTTGACCTGATATTCTAAATAACTCATGTGTCTTGCGTGCCCCGACCCGGTTTGATGTCGCGGATCAAATCGGCCAGACGGCGTTGCTGTTCAGCGATTTGACCACGGGACGCTGACGGGTAGGCTGACAAGGGCGGCGTGCCTTCATAGAGCGCCTGCAACATAACATCGCGTGCAATCGGGGCCGCAGCGGTCGACCCGCCACCGCCATGTTCAACAACGATTGCGACCGCGTATTTTGGATTATCGGCAGGTGCGAATGAAACGCACAGCGCGTGGTCACGACGGTTCCACGGCAAGTCTGCGTTTCGTGTAACGCCTGTGTCGCGTTCGGCTTGGGTGATGCGGCGCACTTGCGACGTTCCCGTTTTTCCAGCCATGCGAAACTGTTCTTCTTGAATGCGCGTGCGATACGCAGTGCCACGCGAATGGTTGGACACGTCATACATCGCACGGCGCACGCGGCGCAGATTGTTTTCGTTCAGGCCAAGGCTTTCGCCCGCACCGCTAGGTTGTTCAACCCCATCTATAGATCGCACAAGGCGCGGTTTTACGGCGCGACCTGTGGCGATACGGGCGGTCATCACCGCCAGCTGTAGAGGAGACGTGGCCACATAGCCTTGCCCGATTGATGCGTTGACGGTGTCACCGACGCGCCAGTCTTCATCACGGGTTTCGCGCTTCCATTCTTTGTCGGGCATGATGCCGGTCCGGATCGCCGACATCGGCAGATCGTGGCGTTCACCGAGGCCGAGTTTGCGCCCCATCGCTGCAATCTTGTCGATGCCGACGCGCTGGGCGATGTCGTAGTAATAGACATCGCATGACTGCTTGAGGCTTTCGTTCAAGTTCATGTTGCCGTGCCCTGAACGGCGCCAGCAGTGGAAACGCGTATCAAAGACATCGGCGTGACCGACGCAGCGTACTGTGTCCTCGGCCTCGATAGCGCCGTCCTCAAGTGCGGCCAGCGCCGTCACCATTTTGAAGGTTGATCCCGGGGGGTAGGTGCCTTGAACTGTTTTTGCAGCCAACGGACGGCGGTGCAGGCGGGATTCAACCTCCCTCTCGTTTAGCTCATCCCAAAGGGCGACGGAAATACCCTGCACGAAGACATTGGGGTCAAACGTGGGCGCAGACCCGATGCCTTTGATATCCCCGTTGGTCACGTCAATCACGACGGCGGCGGCGGATTCACCGTCCAAACGGGCCTGAATGTAGTTCTGTAGGCGCGCATCAACGGTCAGCTGGATATCCGATCCGGCGATCCCCTCAACACGATCAAGTTCGCGCATTACGCGCCCTGCGGCGTTCACTTCGACCCGCTTGGACCCCGCCGATCCGCGCAATTCACGTTCGAGGTTGTTTTCAACCATCGTTTTGCCGATCTGGAAGCGCGGGATTTGCAGCAATGGGTCTTGGTCTTCAATTCTGCTCAGGTCAAAATCGGACACGGGGCCGACATACCCAACCACATGCGCCATATCGAGGCCCTGCGGATAAATCCGGCTGCGGCCAAGTTCGACTTCTACCCCAGGAAGGGCCGGTGCGTTCACCCCGACGCGCGCAATGTCTTCCCAAGAAATGCGCTCTGCAACCGTAACAGGGACGAACGGGCTGCGCGCTTTAAGCTCGCCTCGGGCTTTTTCGATCCGTTCAGGATCAATCGCGATGATCCGTGTCAGCCGCGCGAGGACTTCGTCGACATCGCCAGCCCCTTCGCGGGTCATGGTGATCGTGTAGTGCTGTTCGTTGTCGGCAAGTACCACGCCTTCGCTGTCATAGATCAGACCACGGGCGGGCGGGATAAGGCCGATATTGATGCGGTTTTCTTCGGCGAGCATGCGGAATGTATCCGCCTGATCAACCTGCATAGATGCCATGCGCGCGCCCAAGATTCCGATCATGCCAAGCTGTGCGGTGCCAAGCAGCATCGCGCGGCGCGACAGCTTGCGCGCGCCTTCTTCTACTTCTTTGGGTCCACGTTTCATAACCGATGTCCTAATGCGTCGACTTCACCCGGTGCGGGGCGGTTCACGCCGAACACTGCGTAGGACACGAAAACCACCGCCGGATACATGGCTATAGTTAACATCAATTGCATCAAAGTCAGCCCCAGTGGCGCCTGCGGGACCAAAACCATCGATAATGTGAAGCGGTAGATCACAGTGATTGCGACAATCCCGAAAGACACCGTCGCCCATTCGAGCCAAAACGGGACCGTGCGCATAGATCGCGCCCGTCCGCGTAAAATTTCGCTGAGGATCAACATGAGAGCCGCCCACAAACCCGGCGGGCGTTGAAACAACATATCCGCGAGCAGAAAAATCAGCCCAATCGCCAAGGCGGGCGCAAAGGAGGGGCGGCGCGTCACCCAAGCCAGCGCCAGCAGAATGAGGAGATCGGGCGCGATCCAGCGCACGGGGTCATACAATACGTCCGTTTCGGTTCCCGCGGTTGCACGCGGCTGCACAATCGGTTCAAGCGTTGATCCGCCAAGGCTCGGCGGAACCGTTTCAAGCGGGATAAGATGTGTGAAGATAATAAACAGGCCAAGCAGGACAAACGTCATACGGCCCAGCCATCTGCGGCGGGTGACGTTTTCATCCATCTTCGGGGTCTTCATCAGGCAGCGCGATAGGGATGGACGGTTGGAATGTCGGCGCGAGCAATGTGCCCGCTTCTTCAATTCGAACGGTCGGCTGACTGCGCAACACGCGCAAAAATTCGAGCCGTTCGAGGTCTGCGGACAGACGTGTGCGCATGCGCCCGTCCGTTCCGCGCGCCAATTGACCCACCAACAGATCCGCGGGGAACACGCCGCCATCGCCCGATGTCACCACACGGTCGCCCGGCTTAACAAGGTCGGGGTCTTCGATGAATTGCAGCAGTGGATTGACCGTGTTGTCGCCCGACAGGATTGCGCGCTGGCCGGAGGGCTGGATCGTCACGGGGATTTGGCTTGAGGTGTCTGTCACAAGGATCACGCGGGATGTTTCGTCGCCCACGCCTGAAATGCGACCGACAAGACCGATCCCGTCCATCGCCGGCCAGCCATCGAGGATTCCGTCGCGCGTGCCGACGTTCAGCAAAACGGACTGGCGAAATGGCGACCCTGAATCGGTCAAAACCACACCCGTGATCCTTGTCAGCTGCGGGTCCAATTGCACGTTGATCAAATCGCGCAGGCGTGCGTTTTCCTGATCAAGCTGGATCGCGGCCTCGCGCCAGCTTTTCATGTCTTGAAGTTCGCGGCGCAAATCGACGTTTTGTTGGGCAAGTCTTTGATAGGATTGAAAATCAGACAGCAAATTCACAATGCCTGTCACCGGTGCCATCGCCCAATCGAAACTGGGCACGACGCTGTCGATCACCATCATGCGAAACCGTTCCACACGTGGGTTGTCGATGCGCCAGATCAGGAACGTCGCCAATAAAAACAGCACCAAAAGCCCGACCAGCAATCGCCGAACGGGACTTACAAAATCATCAGATTGCTGTCTGTCGCGGGCCAATACGTGCCCCTAACCTTAGCTGTCGTAATCAATAACGTGACGCAATTGCGTCTCATATTCCAGTGCTTTGCCTGTACCGAGCGCCACACAGTTCAGGCTTTGATCCGCCACGGAAATGGCAAGACCTGTCTGCTCGCGCAGCGCGAGGTCCAGTTCACCCAGCAACGCGCCACCACCTGTAAGCATCACACCGCGATCCACGATGTCTGCGGCAAGGTCCGGCGGGGTCGCTTCGAGGGCTGTCATCACCGCTTCGCAAATCTGCTGCACGGGTTCCGCGAGGGCTTCTGCGACTTGTGCCTGCGAAATCTCGGTTTCTTTTGGAACACCGTTCAGTAAATCGCGACCACGGATCATCATGGACTGGCCACGACCATCGTCGGGCATACGGGCTGTGCCGATGGATGTTTTGATGCGTTCAGCGGTGGATTCACCGATCAGCAGGTTATGCTGACGGCGCAGGTAGGAAATGATCGCTTCGTCCATGCGGTCACCACCGACGCGCACAGAACGGGCGTAAACGATGTCACCCAACGACAGCACCGCGACCTCTGTGGTACCGCCGCCGATATCCACGACCATGTTGCCTGTCGGGTCAGTGATCGGCATGCCGGCACCAATCGCGGCTGCAATCGGTTCAGCGATCAGACCGGCGCGGCGCGCACCAGCGGACAGAACCGACTGACGGATCGCGCGCTTTTCAACGGGTGTCGCGCCATGTGGCACACAGACGATAATCTTGGGTTTTGAGAAGGTGGAGCGTTTGTGCACCTTGCGGATGAAGTGTTTGATCATCTCTTCGGCAGTGTCGAAATCGGCAATCACACCTTCGCGCATCGGGCGGATCGCGCTAATGGAACCGGGAGTGCGACCCAGCATCAATTTCGCGTCTTCACCAACGGCCAGCACTTTGCGAACGCCGTCTTTCATGTGGTACGCGACCACGGACGGTTCGGACAAAACGATGCCTTTGCCTTTGACATAGACCAGCGTGTTCGCTGTCCCGAGGTCGATTGCCATATCCGACGAAAAAAGATTGCCTAAGCCAAACATTGTGGTGCCGTTCCCATAAAGAATTTGCCCGCGACTCCCCGAGGGCGCGAACGTGTGCGGAATATAGGGTGCGTGGCGTTTGGGGGGAAGGGGTGTTCGCGCGCGGCGTTGGCATCATTCCGCCATTAAGTCCTCTAGCCTGTAGACCTCATCGAACTTGTATGCGTTTTGGATGTCACGATGGGACATCATCATGCCACTCTGCTGGAGCACAAGGCCGAGGTCTGGTGCATACCACCGCTCGTACTGACGCAATTCCTCGCCATTCAAAGAAATCGTGTCTTCAAGTCGGTAGGTCGCGTAGGAACATTCACCGAGATCAAGCGTCGCTTCTTCAAGAACGGTGATTTTATGTGTTCCACGCTGCCTTACGGTTTGTCCGGAGAGCATCGAAATCCGGTTTTCCCATTGCCCGTTTACAAATAACGTTGCGATATCGCGCACGGGTTTCTGGTATGTATACCGCGAACGATCTTGCGGTGATCCGGTAGGTATAAAAAGCAGGTGGTCAAAATTGGATACCTCGAACGGTAATAATCTGGACATGTCGTATGTGTCTGTTGGCTGGGTGACTGGATTGGGCGCAGTCGCATACGTGAGCAGCGATCGGGTGAATTGACCATCCACCTGCTTGAACAAATACATCTCAGCCAACGCGGTATCGCGCGCGATTATTCCGTCAGTAAAATCGGCGACGGTGGGGCAGCCTTGCGCGGCTACCCCTGTTGTCATCAATGCGAAGGCAACCGCGAGCTTCATTCACCAGCGTCTGTGTAGCAGACCCCAGCAATGTCTGAGCCTGGTGCTGTGTTCGCGCGTTTGACCAGAAGGCGGTTAAGCGCGTTGATATACGCCTTTGCTGACGCAACAACTGTGTCGGTATTCGAAGATTCACCTGTTGCAATGCGACCGTCTTCTTCCATGCGCACAGATACAGTCGCCTGCGCGTCGGTGCCCTCGGTTACGGCATGCACTTGGTACAATTGCAGGCGGGCGTCGTGATCAAACAGCGCCTTTACCGCGTTGAAGGTCGCGTCCACAGGGCCGTCACCTGTGGCTTGGGTTGTGTGATCGGTACCATCAACAGACAGAACCATGGTCGCCTTTTGCGGGCCATTCATGCCACAAATCACTGTCAGGTCTTTCAGTTTCAGGCGGTCATCTTCGCCCTCGTTCTGGCGGATCAGCGCGATCAGGTCATCGTCGAAAACTTCCTTTTTACGGTCGGCCAGATCCTTGAAGCGCACGAAGACGTCCTTCAGTTCATTGTCGCCAATCTCGTAGCCTAATTTTTCCAGCTTATCGCGCAGCGCCGCGCGTCCAGAATGTTTGCCGAGCGGCAGGGAGGTGCCAGACAGGCCGACATCCTCAGGGCGCATGACCTCAAATGTTTCACGATTTTTCAGCATGCCGTCTTGGTGGATGCCGGATTCATGGGCGAAAGCGTTCTTGCCGACGATGGCTTTGTTGAATTGCACCGCAAAGCCAGACACCGTCGCCACGCGGCGCGAAATGTTCATGATCTTGCGTGTGTCGATGCGCGTGTCATAGGGCATGATGTCTTTGCGCACGCGCATGGCCATGACCACCTCTTCAAGTGCAGTATTGCCCGCGCGTTCGCCCAAGCCATTGATTGTACATTCAATTTGGCGCGCGCCGCCTTGAACCGCGGCCAGCGAATTCGCCGTCGCCATGCCAAGGTCATTGTGGCAATGGGTTGAAAAGATCACTGTATCCGCGCGGTCGACTTCTTCGATCAAACGCTTGATCAGATCAGCAGATTCAACAGGTTCCGTGTACCCCACGGTGTCGGGAATGTTGATCGTGGTGGCACCTGCCTTGATCGCGATATCAACGGTGCGTTTGAGAAAATCCCATTCGGTGCGGGTCGCGTCCATGGATGACCATTGCACATTATCACAAAGGTTGCGCGCGTGGGTGACGCAGTCGTGGATGCGCTCTGCCATCTGGTCCATGTCGAGGTTGGGGATCGCGCGGTGCAGTGGCGACGTGCCGATAAACGTGTGAATACGCGGCGACGATGCGTGCTTCACCGCCTCCCAACAGCGGTCGATGTCTTTGAAATTGGCACGTGACAACCCGCAGATGGTTGAGGATTTCGCCCGCTTGGCAATCTCAGTTACTGCGTTGAAATCACCCTCGGACGCGATAGGGAATCCCGCCTCAATGATGTCGACGCCCATATCATCGAGCATCTCAGCGATCTCGACTTTTTCAGCGTGTGTCATTGTGGCGCCCGGGGATTGCTCTCCGTCGCGCAGGGTCGTGTCAAAGATCAGAACGTGATCGGTCATTTTGGTATTTCCTTGATTTCCTTAGTTTTCTTGGCGCGTCATACCCTCTGAGCGGTCGCGCCGAAGGGCACGCTCAGAGGCGACTAAGGAGGAGGCCGAGGAGGGCCTGGATATGTGCGATTTGCATCATAGCACCAGTTATACGCACCGCTGGCCGTTTGAAAAGGGTGTTTTGAAAATTGGTGGACGCGCGCGGTTGTGAAGCTACGTTGCGAAATATGAAAAGAGCATTGATTATAGGCGCCACAGGCGGAATTGGATCGGCGGTTGCGGCCGAGTTGGAAACACGTGGGTTTGAGATTGTCGGACGTTCGCGACGCGACGGATTGGACGTCATGGATGAGGTGTCGATTGCTGGTGTTATGGGCGCCTTAAGCGGGGAATTCGACGTTATTTTTATCGCGATCGGCACCTTGGCCGCGGATGGCGCGCCAGAAAAGTCTTTGGGCGCGATAGAAGCTGCGCAAATGGCAAAGGTGTTCGCGATCAATGCGATTGGTCCTGCCTTGATCCTTGCCCAGATAGAACGGCTTTTGCCGGTTGATCGCCCTGCCACTGTTGGTGTCTTGTCTGCGCGCGTTGGGTCCATCGGGGACAATAAAGTTGGCGGTTGGCATTCGTACCGCGCATCCAAGGCGGCGCTGAACCAGATTGTGCATGGCGCCGCGATTGAAATCGGTCGCAAGCGCAAGCAGGCGACGATCGTGGCCCTTCATCCCGGAACCGTCGAAACCAAGTTTACCGCCGGATATCCCGGCCATTCCAAAGTGTCGGCGCAGGTAGCCGCGTCAAATTTATGCAATGTTATGATGGATTTGTCTGCCGATCAGACCGGCCAGTTCTTTGATTATTCGGGGGCGGTTGTCGCGTGGTAAAGCTGGTTTTGGTCCTTGGGGATCAGGTGTCGATGGGGTTGTCTGCCTTGCGCGCTGCACATCGTGAGACCGATATCGTCGTCATGGCCGAGGTCATGGGCGAGGCGGAATATGTGCCCCATCACCCGAAGAAAATTGCATTTCTGTTTGCGTCGATGCGCAAGTTCGCCGCGACGCTTGAGGGCGAGGGATGGACTGTCGCGTACAGCCGCCTTGATGATCCCGACAACAGCCAGACCATTTCAGGTGAATTGTTGCGCCGCGCGGACGAACATGGTGCGTCCGAGGTTTTGACCACGCAAGCTGGGGAATGGCGCGTTATCAAAGACTTGGAAGACCTGCCGTTGAACGTTCAGACCCTTCCCGATGATCGGTTTATCGCAACCCACGCAGAATTTCAGGCATGGGCCGAGGGGCGCAAAGCGCTTCGGATGGAATATTTTTACCGTGATATGCGCCGCAAAACCAACCTGATGATGGAGGGGGACAAGCCCGCGGGAGGCAAGTGGAATTTCGATCATGACAATCGCAAACCCGCGCCGGGGTCGGTTACCTATTCTGGGCCGATGCGGTTTCAGACGGATGATGTGACGCGTGACGTGATCGACCTTGTGCGCGCAAAGTTGCCGAACAATTTTGGGACCTTGGATAATTTTTGGTTCGCGACGGATCAAGCCCAAGCCCGCCAACATCTGGCCCACTGGATCAAGGGTGGCTTGCCCAATTTTGGTGACTTCCAAGACGCTATGATGGGGGATGAAAGGTTCCTCTATCACGCGATTGTCGGCCTATATATCAACGCAGGATTGCTTGATCCGCTTGAGGTTTGTCAAGCCGTTGAAGAAGCGTGGAAAAACGGGGATGCGCCGATCAACGCGGCGGAAGGGTTCATCCGCCAGATCATTGGTTGGCGGGAATATGTGCGGGGGATTTATTTCCTTGAAGGGCCTGAGTATACGTCGCGCAATCATTTGAAACATAATCGAAAATTACCCGCGCTTTATTGGGGCGAAAAGACGTGGATGCGATGTTTAGACAAAGCGGTTGAGCAAACCCGTGAAGAAGCCTACGCCCATCACATTCAACGTCTTATGGTGACAGGCAATTTCGCGTTGCTGATCGGTACCGCGCCACAAGAAATTCATGAGTGGTATCTGGCAGTTTACGCGGATGCGTTTGAGTGGGTGGAAGCGCCAAATACCATCGGGATGAGCCAGTTTGCTGATGGCGGCATAATCGCGTCAAAGCCTTATATTTCATCGGGAAATTACATCGATAAGATGTCGGATTACTGCAAGGATTGTAGCTACAAGGTGAAGGAAAAGACGGGGCCAGATGCTTGTCCGTTCAACCTGTTGTATTGGCATTTTCTGGACCGCCACCGCGAGGCGTTTAAATCCAATCACCGCATGGGGAATATGTATCGTGTTTGGGATAAAATGACGGATGAGAAACGCGAAACGGTGCTGGCGGATGCAGAGGCGTTTCTAGCAAAGCTCGACGCGGGAGAGACGGTTTAGGGCGCAGTATTACGATTTTGCGCCAAATTTTACCGTTCAGATCTGTAGAATTCTAGCTAAGCGCCGTTTTGATTGGATAAGGCTGCGACAAAAGCCGCCCTTTACTCGCTCGCCGGTTCTTCAACCACAATCCCGTCTGTCGCAGGATTAGCTGCACCTTGGGCGACCAATGCACCGTCCTGCCATTCGCCATCCGCGACCTGACCAGAACTTGCGTAGGTCATTGTGCCGACGCCTTGGCGACGCCCAGACCGGAAGTTGCCCGAATACACGTCGCCGTTGGTATAGGTCGCCACGCCAAGGCCCGAGATTTCGCCAGCGGTCCATTGGCCTTCATAGGTAAACCCGTCGGCCATTGTGATTTTGCCAGACCCATCGCGCTGCCCGCCTGAAAATTCGCCCTCATACACAGTGCCATCAGCGTAGGTAGCGGTGCCGAACCCTTCGCGCTGCCCATCCGCCCATTCGCCGACATAGGTATAACCGTCAGCGTAGCGCATTGTGCCCGTACCGTGGTTTTTCGCGTTGAGGAATTCACCCTCATAGACCAGCCCGTTTGCATAGGTCGCAACGCCGCTGCCGTTGATGACGCCGGACGCCCATGACCCTTCATAAGTGGATCCATCAGGGTAGGTGATTTTGCCCGACCCATCCGCAAGGTCGTCCATGAATGTGCCCGCGTAGGTGGATCCGTCAGGGTATGTGACGGTTCCGGTGCCTTCAATCTGGCCCTCGGACCATTCACCGACGTAAAGATAGCCGTCCGCGCCTGTGAAACTGCCCGTGCCGTCGCGAAGATCATTGACGAAGTTACCATCGTAGACGTCGCCATTTGCATAGGTCACGATGCCTGTGCCTTGGCGTTTTCCTGCAACGAGGTCACCTTCAAACACATCGCCATTGGGCTGAACCAAGCGGCCGCGACCCTCTATCTGGCCGTCTTTCCATGTCCCTGCGTAGACAAGGCCGTCGGGCATAGTCAGCGTGCCGACGCCCATGCGTTCGCCGTCTGCCAATGTGCCGATGTAGACTGCGCCATCGGGATAGGTGATCTGGCCTTCGCCTTCTTTGACACCGTTCACCCATGGGCCTTCATAGATATAACCGCCCGGTGACGTCATCGTGCCTTGGCCGTGGTGCATCGCGTTTCTAAAGTCGCCTTCGTAGACAACACCATTGGCGTAGCGCGCGATGCCGCGTCCGGTGATTTTCCCGTCGAGCCAATCGCCCTCATAGGTGCCGCCATCGGCGAAATTGATAACTCCGAAGCCTTCGGGCTTTCCGGCGCCGAACTGACCTTCGTACAAAGATCCGTTGGGGAAGCGCGCAGAACCGGCCCCGCGGATTTCGCCTTCAAACCATTCGCCTGTATATTCATATCCGTTGGGCAGGGTGTAGGTGCCCATGCCGTGCTGCAACCCGTTGAGGAACTGGCCCTCATAGATGCCGCCGTCGTCGTATTGTTTGGTCTGCACCGATTGGGCGAACGCAGGGGTGGCGAGCATCAGGGCAGCAATCAAGTGAGGTGTAAGGCGCAGCATGGGCGGGACTTTCTTGTCAGAATTTAGGAGAGGATAGGGGGAAGAACCGGGCATTTCAACGGGCCATTAACACCTATCACTTCCCCTTGGCGCATAGCCGCACTAGATGAAGGGTACGTGTAAGAAAGGCCATACCATGACGAACCGTTTCCGCCTTACAATGGCGCAGTTGAACCCGACCGTGGGGGACATCGCAGGCAACGCCGCCAAGGCGCGCGACGCGTGGGAACAAGGGCGCGCGGCAGGGGCCGACATGGTTATGTTGCCCGAGATGTTTTTGGTCGGGTATCAGACCCAAGACCTGATTTTGAAACCCAGCTTTGAGGCGGCGGCCATGGCAGCCCTTGAAGGACTGGCAACGGAGTGCGCGGATGGTCCAATGCTTGGCATTGGCGGGCCGCTGCGTGAAGGCGACAAGCTGCGCAATGCGTACTTTGTGCTGAAGGGCGGCATCGTTCATTCAACTACACGCAAGTATTTCTTACCTAATTTCAATGTCTTCGACGAGGTTCGCCTGTTTTCGCGTGCTGACATGCAGGGGCCGTGGGATGCAGGTCCCTTGCGCATTGGCACCCCGATTTGTGAAGATTCCTGGTATCCCGACGTTTGCGAAGCGATGGTTGAAAGCGGTGCTGAGGCGCTGTTTGTACCCAATGGTAGCCCTTATTTTCGCGACAAACACGCTGTGCGGATGAACCAGATGGTGGCTCGCGTGATCGAAAATGATGTGCCGCTTGTGTACCTTAATATGGTCGGCGGTCAGGATGATCAGGTGTTTGACGGTGGGTCGTTTGTGTTGAACCGACACGGTGCTTTGGCGGTTCAATTGCCATGGTTCGAAGAAGCGGTTGCGCACGTTGATTTTGTGAATGACCGGTCTGGCTGGGTTGCGCAGGACGGCAATAAATCGCTTGAACCTGACGCAATGGAAACCGATTACGCCGCGATGGTCATGGGCCTGCGTGACTATATGGCCAAGACTGGTTTCAAAAAGGTGCTGCTGGGGCTGTCAGGCGGGGTCGATTCTGCGATCGTGGCGGCCATTGCGGCGGATGCTCTTGGGCCGGACAATGTGCGTTGCGTGATGTTGCCGTCGGAATATACGTCGGATGCGTCTTTGGATGATGCAAAGGCGGCGGCGGCGGCATTGGGTGTGACCTATGATATCGTCCCGATTGGCCCGACGCGCGCGGCGGTCACTGACACGTTGGCGCCATTGTTTGCAGGGCTCGACGACGGGCTGACCGAGGAGAATATCCAAAGCCGGATCAGGGGGCTGTTGCTGATGGCGCAGTCCAACAAATTTGGGGAAATGTTACTGACGACAGGCAACAAATCCGAGGTCGCGGTCGGTTATGCCACGATCTATGGTGATATGGCGGGTGGATATAACCCGATTAAAGACCTCTATAAAACGCGGGTATTTGATATTTGTCGCTGGCGGAACGCACATCATCGCCCGTGGATGAAGGCCCCCGCGGGGGAAATGATCCCAGTGGCGATCATCGATAAACCCCCCTCGGCTGAACTGCGCGATGATCAAAAAGACAGCGACAGCCTGCCAGAATACGACGTGCTGGATGGCATTTTGACGATGTTGGTGGACGGCGATGCCAGCGTTGCAGAGTGCGTCGCGGCGGGGTTTGACCGCGATGTCGTCAAGAAAATCGAACATCTTCTTTATATATCTGAATACAAACGGTTCCAGTCTGCGCCTGGTCCGCGTTTGTCGATGAAGGCGTTTTGGCTGGATCGTCGATATCCGATCGCGAATGCGTGGCGCGACAACGGGTGATGCCCACCAATTGTCGTAATTAGGCGCTACTTCGGCCAGATTGAACGGGTCTTTTGAAAGGATGCAAAGTCTTTCAAAGGAAGCCCGATATGAAGCCCATTGCCCTTTATCCATCTGAAGGCACGTTGAAAAAACTGCCATTTTTGGCGGGGTATTTTTGTTTCTTGCCTATCAAGCGGTGACGTGGACGTCAGGGAATGGCGGGCCGTTGGCGCAGGTTCTGGGGATATCAGGGCTGGCCATGATCGGTCAGGCCGCGTGGCAGCGCTTTAATCCGAAACCTAGCTTTGAGGCAGATTGGGATGGCTTTCGCGTTATGGGCAAAGAAAAGCTCGGTTGGGACGATTTTCGGGGCGTGACGGTTCACACAGCGCATATGGGGCTGTTTCCGATTGCCCAATGGGTCGTCGTCAAGAAGGGCAAGACCATGCTGGAGGGGCGTATCCATATCAAGGCCACCCATCTAAGCGGGCCAGCCAAGGAAATGGTGGCTGACATCGCTGAATATGCGCAAGCGGCCAAGCGGATCACTGCGATGGCGTCGGCTGAGGCGGTTTTGGCGGCGGCTGACGCGACGCGGCATAGATTTCCGCCCAATGTTGCACCAACGACAGACGCGAACGACACGCACCGTCCTGTAAGGCCAGCCGCAGATTTTATGCAGCCCGTCGCGGAGCCTGTGTTCGAGAAGCGCGGTTCATTTGCTGAGCGGTTGAGTGCCGCTGGGCTGGGCCCCGTGGAAGCCGTGCCAAGCATGGGTGAGCGTATTTTTGGCCGTCGCAAGGTGGTGTAGCATCTTAGATGCGCGGTGACAGAAGGGTGTTTTGGTGATGAAGAAACAAGCTAAGCCATTGGAACTTAGGCTTTACGGTGGTCGAACCATGTTGTCGTGGGAGGCGATTGGCTACTGTGGTGTAGCTGGCTTAGGATTGTTGATCGCAACGAACACGAGTGGGATCGACGCCCTTGGGCGGGGCATATTGTTCGTTGTCTTTGCTGTGTGTTTTGCGGGCATAATCATAACGCTGATCAGGGGTATGATAGGACAACACGATCGCCCCACTTTTTACGCGGATCGCAACGGGTTTCGGATCATGTCGGGGCGCATGCGGGTTTGGCGTGACTTTCATGGCGCACGCGTTGTTGCCCTGCGCGGCCAATACGGCGAAGTCGCGGAAAAGGTGCAAATTAAAGTGCGCCCATCCGGTTTATTTGCCTACCGAACGACGGCGGTGTTGGGCAGTGACGATTATGGTCAAGGTATGGTCGATCGCATCATCGTCTTTAAGCACAAGTTGGAAGATCTTTGGGCACAAGAGGCTGAACGGGTCGACCTTGGTATGTCGCCTGTTGTCGCCGCGCGTGAGCTGCGTAATCGCACGCCAAAGGCACCTGTTTCGATCTGGCAAAGCGGTGTTGAAAAGGTCGCCGGGTTGCTTGGACGCACGCAGAAGCGCTAGGTTTTAGGGCAAGAAGCCCCCTAAACCGGAGCGATGCGATGCCGACTGACACCAAAACACACACCACTCCCGTTGATCCTCGAAGCTTTATCGAAGCTGTAGATCAGCCTGTGCGCCGCGCTGATGCGTTGGTGCTGGACGACCTGTATCGCCGCATCACTGGTTGGCGGCCGCGCATGTGGGGACAGACGATTGTTGGATATGGGTCTTATCATTACGTCTATGACAGTGGGCGCGAAGGGGATTCATTGGCTGCCGGATTTAGCCCGCGTAAGGCCAATTTGTCCCTTTATATCGTGCCTGGATATCAGGATTATGATGCCATCCTGTCGCGACTGGGAAAGTATAAAATGGGTAAATCCTGTTTGTATATCAATAATTTGTCGGACGTGGGTATGGGCGTTCTGGAAGAATTAATACGCACCGGGGTCACGGATTTGGCCAAAATTTACCCTGTCACCGCGACTTAGGGAAATCTGGACATCTGCGCACAGCCATGAAAGAGGCGAAGCAACCCGTTTCAGCTGGAATATCATGACATGACCACGACCCGTTTTGCCCCGTCCCCCACTGGCTATTTGCACATTGGCAACCTGCGCGCTGCGCTGTTCAACCACGCGATTGCGCGACAAGCGGGCGGTACGTTTGTTTTACGGATCGATGACACTGATCCTGAACGGTCCAAGCAGGAATTTATTGATGGGATCATGGAGGACCTTTCGTGGTTGGGGATCACGTGGGACCGCGTTGAATATCAGTCAAAGCGATTGGACAACTACGACCTTGCCAAGCAAAAGCTGATCGAGATGGGGCGTCTGTATGAATGTTTTGAAACCCCTGTTGAGCTGGACCTGAAGCGTAAAAAGCAGCTGAATATGGGCAAGCCGCCTGTGTATGATCGTGCGGCGTTTAAGCTGTCGGACGATGAGAAAGATGCGCTGCGCACTGAGCGCGGGGGATCGCACTGGCGGTTCAAGCTTGATCATAAGCGGATTGAATGGACTGACGGTATTATCGGTGACATTTCGATTGATGCGGCGTCGGTGTCAGATCCGGTGTTGTTCAAGAACGACGGGCAGATTTTGTATACGCTGGCGTCCGTGGTGGATGACACAGAAATGGGCATCACGAATGTTGTGCGCGGGTCCGATCACGTGACGAATACTGCGACGCAAATACAGATGATCGAAGCACTGGGCGGCAAGGTGCCGACGTTTGCGCACCATTCATTGCTGACCGGCCCACAGGGTGAGGCGTTGTCAAAACGCCTTGGCACACTGGCGCTGCGCGATTTGCGAAGGAATGGGGTTGCTCCGATGGCGATACTGTCGTTGATGGCGCGTCTTGGATCGAGCGATCCGGTTGAGTTGCGCGAGACGGTTGAAGACGTTGTCGCGGGTTTTGACATGAGTAAATTTGGTTCCGCTCCGACGAAATTTGACGCGGATGATTTGGCACCGTTGACGGCCCGCTGGTTGGCGGCGCGTCCCTTTGCGCAGGTGTCTGATCGTGTGGCGGCCTTGGGTGTTCCCGATGATCTGGGCGAACGGTTCTGGAATGTCGTGCGCGAAAATATCACCAATCTGGACGAGATGGGTGATTGGTGGGCTGTACTCCGTGACGGTGCCGCCCCCCAGATTGCCGACGAAGATGCAGACTTTATCCCGCAGGCTTTGGCGTTGTTGGGGGATCCTCCCTACGCCGACGACACATGGTCCACTTGGACCGGTGCTGTAAAGGAGGCGACGGGGCGCAAGGGCAAGGGGTTGTTTATGCCGCTGCGCCACGCGGTCACCGGGCGCACACGGGGCCCCGAAATGGCGGACGTGATGCCGCTGTTACAAGTAAAGCCCAAAGCCTGAAGGTCGCGGCCGATCACGCCCAAGCGAAGTTTCTAAGTGGATCATTGATGCGCCACATCACCGTGATGGCCGCGACGTCGTCCGTGGGGTTGATGGCGGTGTTTCTGGTCGACTTTATCGACATGATTTTCATCTCAATGTTGGGCAAGGCCGAACTTGCCGCCGCGATCGGTTACGCAGGCGCGATTTTATTCTTCACCTCAAGTTTCGGGATTGGCATGGCGATAGCGGGCGGCGCCTTGGTGGCGCGCAGTCTGGGTGAGGGTGATGACGAAAAAGCCCAACGCCAAGCGACGAATGTGCTGATTTTCGGTGCCGTGTTCGGGGCGATCTTTGCGGCCCTTGTGTGGTTCAACTTACGCCCGATTGTGGGCTTGGTTGGTGCTACAGGTGACACGGCAGATTTGGCCGTGATGTATTTACAGATCATCACTCCGTCCCTGCAATTGTTGCTGGTTGGCATGGTGGGGGGGGCGCGATTTGCGCGCTCACGGGGATGCGCGACGATCCATGATGGCGACCATTGTGGGCGCTGTTGTGAACGCGATTTTGGATCCAATTTTGATTTTTGGATTCGGGCTTGAATTGCACGGTGCGGCATGGGCATCCGTTGCGGCGCGGGCTGCGATTGGTGCAACCGCTTTGGTCCCGATTGTGCGGTTTTATGGCGGTTTTGGGCGGCCCAATCTTGCAAGCATGCCGCCGGATTTACGCCCGGTTTTGATTATCGCATTTCCGGCGATCCTGACCCAGCTGGCGACGCCCATCGGGCAGGCCTATGTGACGCGCCAGATGGCATCGTTTGGCGAAGACGCGGTTGCGGGGATGGCGATTGTCGGGCGGCTAACGCCTGTGGCCTTCGCGATCATCTTTGCATTGTCGGGCGCGATTGGCCCCATCATTGGACAGAATTTCGGGGCTGGAAAAGCCGACCGTGTGCGCGGGGCGTTTCGCGACGGTGTGCTGTTTACCGCCGTTGTCGTTGTGGTCGTATCCGCGCTGTTGTTTGCCGCGCGCCCCTTATTGGTGATGTTGTTTGAATTGGACGGACAAGCGCAAACGCTCGTGTTCTTGTTCGCTGGCCCGCTGAGCCTGTTGTGGTTCTTTAACGGGATGATCTTTGTGTCCAATGCTGCCTGCAACAACATGGGGTACCCGTTTTATTCCACGATTGTGAATTGGGGGCGTCACACGGTGGGCACCATTCCGTTCGTGATGGTGTTTTCGGCGTGGTACGGGGCCAGCGGTGTGTTGATTGGTCAGGCCGTTGGCGGGATTGTATTTGCCGCCATTGCGATCATCGTCGCGCTGCGGATTATGCAATCAGGTGGCGGAACGGGGGGCGTTGCGGATGGCATCGACAAGCGCACCTTCGGCTGGATGCACCGTAACCGATAACGTGCTTAGTGCGGTATCAACCGCGTCACGGGTCGTCGAATTCAATGGTTGCGCGCGCGGATAAAGCGGTGCGTTGCGATCATCCAGAACAGGGCCCCAGCCGTGGGTCGTGGCAAAGAAGTGATCCGCGCCATCGCTGCGCAGGGCCTGATACCCCGCAATCACAACATCGAGGTAGGACAGCAGGATCGGGTGGCCGACGCTGGGGTCTTGGGTATGGTCGGGGTTCGCTTCATAGATGGCGGTTTGCGCGGCAAACTGATCACTGACATCGCGGCGATTGTAGGCATATTCCCGCAGATCAAGGGCGGCCCAATCCGCGTCTGGCACTTGTGCGGTGATCCCGTGCAGTGTCGTATCGGGGCAGGGTTCCACGGACAAGAACGCGACAGGGCGGGCCTTTGCATGACGCCACACGCGTCGCCATCCTGTCAGCGTTGCGTGCTGTGGGTCCGGATAGTCATGCGTGTCCAGATGAACGAGGGACCCGTAACCGAAAAATCGTGGGGGAACCGTCATTCGCGTGACCTCAGGACTTGGGCGGGTTTGGCCGACAAAGGCCGCCACGCAAAGGCGAGGCCCGCTATAAGCGTTGTTGCCATGCCCCCAAAGATAATTGTGCCTGCGGAGGTCCAGATCGGAGTGTAATCGGTTTCCATGATGAACGTGCTTACAGCCCAGCCACCAGCGATGCCAGCGGTGAGGGCCACGATGGACGCGGCAAGGCCAAGGAGAGCGGAGCGCAGCGCGAAACTGCGCAGGATTGTTCCGCGCGACGCACCTAGCGTTTTAAGAACCGCAGCCTCATAGGTTCGGGCGCGTTCACCTGCGGCTGCGGCACCGATCAGCACGAGGAACCCGGTGAGGAGAGTGGCAAGCGCGCCGTAGCGGGTCGCAGCAGAGATACCCCCGAGGAGTTGAACGACCTGATCAATCGCATCGCGCACGCGGATCGCGGTGATGTTGGGGTATGCTGTTGCAAGGTCGCGCAGGATCGCGGCCTCGGCCTCTGGTTCGGAGTAGACGGTGCTGATCCATGAATGCGGCGCACCTTGTAGCGCACTCGGGTTCATCGACATAATGAAACCGATGCCTGCGTCCTCGAACGACACTTCGCGGAAGTTGGCAATGGTCGCCGTGATGTCGCGCCCAAGGATATTGGTGGTGATCGTGTCGCCGATCCTGAGGCCCATTTCTGCGCCTTCTTCAGTGGCGAAACTGATGAGGGGCGGGCCGGTGTAATCCTCGGGCCACCAGTTTCCTTCGGTGATGATTGTGCCTTCGGACGGGAGGGCAGAATAGGTGATGCCGCGATCCCCCCTGATCACCCAGTGATCAGTCACGTCGCGCGCTGCTTGGCCGTTGATCTGGGTGATGACGCCGCGCAGCATGGGGGTGGCTTCATAGTCGGACACCTGCGGATCATCATCAAGACGGGCGCGGAACCCGTCGATCTGGTCGGGCTGAATGTCGACGAAAAAATAGCTCGGCGCGACGTCGGGGAGTTCATCAGCGATTGAAGCGCGCAGGTTTCCGTCAATCTGGCCAACGGCGGCCAGTACCGCGAGGCCGAGGCCCAAGGATAGGACAACAGATGTGGTTTCCCCGTTTCTTGCGCCGATGGACCCAAGGGCAGCGCGCAGGGCGGGGCGGCCCCGTGCCGTGCGGCGTAAACGGCGGGCGGTCCAGCGGGCGAAAGCGGCGGCGGCACACCCAACGTCGACATCGACCCGGCGCTTGCGAAGATGCGTGCCGATGACGCGGACGACGCTTTGCACCGCCTTCAACGCAAACGCAAGAAGGCGAATGCGCGGAAGAAGACAGGCATCGCGGTCCTCGCCACGCTGTTCGCGGGCTCGCGGAAGCGCGCCGCAGCAGGGGCAGGCCTAGCT
>JABBAI010000153.1:24258-31359 GCA_018608045.1 Octadecabacter sp.
GCGGCCCCGTGCCGTGCGGCGGAAACGGCGGGCGGTCCAGCTGGCGAAAGCGGCGGCGGCGACCAGCAGCGCAAGAGCAAAAAGGATGCCGCCGGCGGTCCACAGCGTCAGGAATGCGGTGCCAGAAAACAGAATTGCGGTGCCGATCAGGATCGCGAAAAGGACGGCCGTCGCGATGAGGTATTTTAACGCCGGGAACATGCGGCCTGCGCCGAATGCATCGCGAAACAAGGTTGCGGCCTTGATGTCTTCGGTGCGTGCCAGCGGCCAGAGCGTGAAGATGAGGGCGGCAAGGACGCCGTAGATCGCGGCCTCGAACAAGGGCGCCGCGTGGAGCGTGAAATCGGCGGGGATCGGAAGGCGGGCTTCGATGATGGGGGCGAAGGCCAATGGAATTGCGGCACCAAGGATCAGGCCGATCGTGACACCTGCGATGGTGAGGACCCCGATCTGGAGGAAATAAGTCAGGAAGATCGTGGCCCGCGTTGCGCCAAGGGTCTTTAGGGTAGCGATGACAGGGGCCTTACCCTGGAGGTAGGACCGCACGGCTGCCGACACACCGACACCGCCCACCGCAAGGCCAGACAGGCCGACAAGGATCAAGAAGGCACCGATGCGGTCGACAAACCGCGCGACACCGGGGGCCCCTGCGCGTGCGTCGCGCCAGCGCAAACCGCTGTCCCGAAACAGGGATTCTGATTGGTCTTCAAGGTCTTGCAGGTCTGCGCCATCGGGAAGGTCGAGGCGGTAATTGCTTTCCATCAATGTGCCAGTCGCCAGCAGACCGGAGTCTTTGAGGTCATCAAGAAGGACGAGAGAGCGCGGGCCAAGCCCAAAACCGCCGCCGGAATTGTCGGGATAACTGACAAGGATTGCAGAAAGCGTGAAGGTCGTGGCACCAAGGTTGAAGGTGTCGCCCGCGGTCAAACCAAGGCGGTCGGCCAGCACCCGTTCCATGACGCCGCCCGGAGTTTGTTCCGTTCCCGCAAAAGCCTGCGACAGCGGCATGGGCGGGTCCAGCACGGTTTCCCCGATGAGGGGGTACAGATCATCGACGGCTTGCACTTGGGTCAGGCCGCGTTCGATCGTGTCACGTTCGACCACAATCATGGAGCGGAAATCGGTGGTTTCTGACACGCGCTCCGCGATGGAATCCAGCCATGCGCGTTCATCGTCATCGGCAAAGCGGTAGGTAAAGCGCACGACAGCGTCCCCGCCCAACAAGGCCGCGCCGTTTTGCTCTAAGCCTGCTTGGATTGAGGCGCGCACGGTGCCCACCGCGGCAATGGCCGCCACGCCAAGGGCCAGACACGCAAGAAAAATGCGAAAACCGCGAAGGCCACCGCGCAATTCGCGTTTGGCAAAGGTCCAAGCCAGTTTCAGCGTGTTCATGTGTCGATGCGCCCGTCGCGCAGGCGAATTGTGCGGTCACACCGCGCCGCGAGTTCAGTGCTGTGCGTCACCATAATCAGTGTTGCACCATGCTGTTCGCGCAAGCCAAACAGCATGCCGATGATCGCAGCGCCATTGGTTTCGTCCAAATTTCCAGTGGGTTCATCCGCCAACAAGATTTTGGGGCGGGTCACCGACGCACGAGCCAGTGCGACACGTTGCTGTTCGCCGCCTGACATCTGCGCGGGGTAATGCGTAGCGCGGTGCGACAGGCCAACGGCATCCAATTCAGCCTGCGCGCGCCCGAACGCATCGCGCGCACCCGCAAGTTCCAAAGGGGTTGCCACGTTTTCCAATGCGGTCATTGTCGGGATGAGGTGGAAAGACTGGAACACGACCCCCATATTGTCCCTACGAAAGCGGGCCAGATCGTCTTCACCCATTTGTGTGATGTCAGTGCCGAGTGCCGCAACAGATCCAGAGGTGGCGGTTTCAAGCCCGCCCATCAACATCAGGAGAGATGATTTGCCCGATCCACTTGGCCCGACCAACCCCAGCGTTTCGCCCTGCGTTACGTTCAATGAAATGTCATGCAGGATGTCGATTTTGCCCGCATTGCTGACCAACGACAGGGAAACATCTTTGAGCGTGAGTGCATCGGTCATTCGGGGCGCCTTTAATCAGATTGCGTCTTTCACATATGGGGCGTTCCGGAGCGCGCGCAACATCGGAATGGGTTTGATTTTATCAAGCAGCGTGGTTGTTGGGGCAGGGCAGGCCGAAACGGTGACGATTGCCGCGTTGGGCGACAGCCTGACGCAAGGATACGGGTTGCCCGTTGAAGACGGATTTGTGCCCCAGTTGCAGGGGTGGCTGAACGACAATGGCGCAGAGGCGAAGGTGATCAACGCGGGTGTGTCGGGGGACACCACTGCGGGCGGGGTGTCGCGTTTGGCGTGGACCCTAACGCCGGACGTAGACAAGATGATTGTGAATTTGGGCGGTAATGATCTGTTGCGTGGGATTGATCCTGCCGTCAGCCGCGCCAACCTTCGTGAGATTTTACAAACCGCAGCGGCGCAGGATGTCGACGTGTTGCTGGTAGGATTGGACGCACCCGGCAATTACGGCCCTGCGTATGAAGCAGCATTTGATGCCATGTATCCCGAATTGGCATCTGAATTTGGCGTCATTTACTACCCTGATTTCTTCGCACCCATGAACGATGGCACCGACCTCGACGTCGCGCGGGCCACGTATTTGCAACGTGATGGCATTCACCCAAGTGCCGAAGGTGTCGCGCTGATCGTCGGCGGGATTGGGCCTGTTGTGCTGGGCCTTATTGCACAATGACATGGACGTTCGCGCAGGCGGCGGATAGCGTGACGGCCTAACCAAATTAGGAATATATTATGTCTATCGCTAAGGTCACTGAAGTCATCTCATCCTCGTCCAAGTCTTTTGACGATGCCATCGAGAACGGAATTGAACGTGCGTCCAAAACCCTTAAGGGCATCACGGGCGCTTGGGTTGCGGATCAAAAGTTACTGTGAAGAACGGCAAGATTGATGAATACCGCGTTGTCATGAAATTAACCTTTGTCCTTGAGGACTAAAATTTAGTCACACGGCATTTGAAACGGGCGTTCGGTGGGAATCGAGCGCCTGTTTTGCGTTCAATGGGAAGGGAAGGTGTGGTTTCCCCCTGTGGCGCGTCCATAAAGTCGGTAATGTGGGCAGAGCTTAATTTTGGGGGACGTATGTTCAAATTTCTATTCGAAAAAGTTGGCGGGAAGGCCAAGATTGAAACGCAGCGCGACACGGTTGTGCGCACGGTTGAAGAACTCAATAGCGTTTTGGCGTTGATCTGAATACCGGTTTGATTACGGTCGATCTGCCAGACCAGATGCCTGATGAGGCTTTGGCGCTGCCAGCCCCGAGTGCGGACGAGGTCGTTGAAACGCTGCCCGAAGAGGTCAAGCCAGCGGCCTAACGGCACATAAAATCAATAGTCGCGCACGAAAAAGGGCGGTTCCGGAAGGAACCGCCCTTAACTTTGGTCCTAAGACCAAAAGCTTATGCGAGTGCGAGGTTAACCGCGGACTCACGGCCGTCGCGGCCGGCTTCAACGTCAAAAGTTACCTTTTGATCGTCTGCCAGACCTGTGAGGCCGGAACGCTCAACTGCGGAGATGTGAACGAAAACGTCCTTGCCGCCAGTTTCAGGAGCGATAAAGCCGAAGCCTTTTGTTGTGTTGAACCATTTGACTGTACCGTTGGCCATGTCATGTCTTCCTTTTGTAGGACTGCCCGCGAAATGCGGCAGCTTGGCGAAGTTAGTGCTAGATCGAGTGCGGTCGCCGATGAAGGAAGACAGTAGGTCGAGATAGAGTAACGTTTGCAATACTGCATATGGGGCAGGTCTATGTGTTTGGCAAGGGGTATCGGTGCCGTATACGTAAATCGGCAAAATCCCGCCATGGTTGTGCAGGCTTGTAGTTTACTGCGCTTAAGTGTCCAAGGGGCATGAATTTACAGGAGAATTTCTATGCGTTGGGATGAATTGATGGACCGCGCGGGCGGTGTCTGCGAATTTTGCGGCGCGGCTGACGGATTGATCTCAGTGGACGTTGTGCCTGAAGATCAGGTGCTTTTGTGCCCCGCCTGTCGGGGTGAAGGCGACGTTCCAGCCGCGCATTGGCGCTGCCTTGAAGGGGCCATGTGGTCCCAAGTTGAGGCGGTTCAGATCGCCGTTTGGCGCCGTTTGGGCGAAATCGACGAGATGTGGGCGTCTGATGCGCGCGAGGCCATGATGATGGAACCAGAGGTGATGGCGCGCGCAAAGGCGGACACGGTTGTGGTTGAACACTTTGATTCCAACAGGATGCGGTTGGAACATGGCGACACGGTGGTTCTAGTGAAAGATCTGGTGGTGAAGGGCGCTGGTTTCACGGCGAAACGCGGGGTCGCGGTGCGCAATATCTCACTCGTGCCGGATAATGCGTTGCATATCGAGGGCAAGGTCGAGGGTCAGCGGATTGTTATTCTGACGGAGTTTGTGAAGCGGAAGTGAGTTAAATTTATTCTTTCCGCTGCGACGCCACAGGGGGGGGCTTCATTCCTACGGGCTTCCCATTTTCTTGGATGCCCATGATCTAGGAAATCTTCGGGGATAAAAGCATTTTCAGGTTCGCTAGTACCCGTCGGTCTGAATTTATATCGCAACGAAAAAACCAAAATCATGAAAATCGAAAAGAGA
Source organism: Octadecabacter sp. (assembly GCA_018608045.1). GTDB lineage: Bacteria > Pseudomonadota > Alphaproteobacteria > Rhodobacterales > Rhodobacteraceae > Octadecabacter. The sequence continues at coordinate 28,908 of JABBAI010000153.1, forward strand.
AGCATACAGATTGAGAAAAGCACCAGTGCTACTTCTAAAGCGCTGCTAAAATCTTGCAATACTGGCCAAGCGACGGAAGAAACAACTGCCACTGGATAGGTCAGACCCGCGATCGAAAAGACTAGGAAAAATCCCCGAAGATGGGAGTTACTGCTTTATGTCCAGCATCCGAGGCTAATCCAAAATATCTTGGAGAGATCGCTGAGACCCAGAGATTGTGAGCAGAGTAATTCAAAAGTGCCAGTTCGAAACTGAAGATTCCAAGCCGCTCACCTAGGATAGAAATGTAGCGATCAATCATGATTTGATCGATAAGGCTCGTGATCAGGCCGAACAGTGAAAGTGCAATTACGACACAGAGAGCAGCGGCACCAGCTTGGGGCAGTGAAATGGTCACTCCGACTATGGAAGTGGTTCCTTGGATGTTGTCGTAGAACGCTAACAACGTTGTTACCAAAATTAGCGTGGAGGCTGCTTTGGAAACTTTGGCATAAAGCGCGTTTCTTTGCGCCGCAATTCCGGAAAGGAATTCCTCGGTATAGAACCGAGGGCCAACTTCAGAAGAAGCATAATTCTCCAGCGTCAGTGAGGTACGTTCCAACATACCTAACTTGTAGTAGGTCCCTTTATTGTCTTCCTTCTTGTCGAGCATCATCTCGCGAACTTCTTATGCTTCATCCGCTTGGGTTCCATTGCATCCGCCCCTAGGCGCTTTTTCTTGTCTTCTTCGTAGTCTTCAAAGTTACCTTGGAACCATTCGACGTGGGCTTCGCCTTCAAATGCCAGAATGTGTGTGCAAATCCGGTCGAGGAAGAAGCGGTCGTGAGAGATGACGACGGCGCAGCCAGCAAAATCGACGAGGGCGTCTTCTAAGGCGCGCAGGGTTTCGACGTCTAGGTCGTTTGTCGGTTCGTCGAGGAGCAGGACGTTTCCGCCTGATTTCAACAGCTTGGCCATGTGCACGCGGTTGCGTTCACCGCCCGACAGGATGCCGACCTTTTTCTGCTGATCGCCGCCTTTGAAATTGAACGCAGAGCAATACGCGCGGGAGTTCATTTCCGCATCGCCCAGTTTGATCATTTCGGCACCGCCGGTGATTTCTTCCCAGACGGTGACGTCGCCGTCCAGCGCGTCGCGGGATTGATCGACGTAGGACAGCTCAACCGTGTCGCCGAATGTCACGGTGCCCGCGTCTGGTTCAAGCTGGCCGGTGAGCATGGAAAACAGCGTGGATTTACCTGCGCCGTTGGGGCCGATTACGCCGACGATGCCGCCCGGTGGCAGTTCAAATGTCAGACCTTCAACGAGGAGTTTGTCACCCATCGCCTTAGTCAGACCGTCTACATCAATGACCTGTGTGCCGAGGCGTTTGCCATTCGGGATAATGATCTGCGCACGGCCCATTTTTTCACGTTCGGACTGATTGGCGAGGTCATTGTAAGCTGAAATACGCGCCTTGGATTTGGCCTGACGGGCCTTGGCGCCTTGGCGCATCCATTCAAGTTCGCGTTCAAGCGTCCGTTGCTTGGATTTGTCTTCTTTGGCTTCTTTTTGCAAGCGCTTTGCCTTGGCTTCGAGCCAGCTGGAATAGTTGCCCTCGTGCGGGACACCTGATCCACGGTCGAGCTCCAGAATCCAGCTTGTGATTGCATCAAGGAAGTAGCGGTCGTGCGTCACGATCAGGATTGTGCCTTTATAATCAATCAGGTGCTGTTGCAGCCACGCGATTGTTTCGGCGTCGAGGTGGTTTGTCGGCTCGTCAAGCAGCAGCATGTCTGGCGCGTCGAGAAGAAGTTGACACAGCGCAACACGACGTTTTTCACCGCCCGACAAGGTTGTGACATCGGCGTCATCAGCGGGGCAGCGCAAAGCCTCCATGGAGACATCTATTTGCGCATCAAGGTCCCAGAGGTTTTGGGCGTCGATTTCATCCTGAAGCTGGGCCATTTCGTCGGCGGTTTCATCGGAGTAGTTCATCGCGAGGTCGTTGTAGCGATCAAGGATGTCCTTTTTTGCTTTCACACCAAGCATGACATTTTCGCGCACGCTCAGGTTTGCGTCCAGTTCTGGCTCTTGTGGCAGGTAGCCGACCGTCGCGCCCTCGGCCGCCCATGCTTCGCCCTGAAATTCTTTGTCCTGACCGGCCATGATGCGCATCAGGGTCGATTTACCAGTGCCATTGACACCGACAACACCGATTTTCACGCCGGGCAAGAAGTTCAAGCGAATGTTTTCAAATACTTTTTTACCACCGGGGTAGGTTTTGGACACACCATCCATAAAGTAGACATATTGGTAAGCGGCCATGGGTCACATCCTTTGAAAAAAAGCGAGAGTTGGGGTGTGAATACGCAACGCACCGCAAGGGTGCAATGGGGACAGGGTGATTGTGTGATTAAGCCCTGCGAGGCTGTTGTGATTGCCTGTATGCCGTTAACCATTCTACCAGATC
>JABBAI010000012.1 GCA_018608045.1 Octadecabacter sp.
GATGGGTGTCGAGACCACGGTGTCGTGGCTGGCCCCGGCGATGGTTTGGGAACTGGGCGCGGCGGGCTCTGCATCCTTCGGCCCGGTTTTCGTGCATGACGAACTGCGGGCGTCGACACATGCGCCGCTCATGCTGCAGGCTGAGGCAGGAACGCGATCCCTAGTGGGGCTGGCGCTGGAAGCCGACCTTTTGATGCAGGATGTCGGCCTGGGCTTCAGCGTTGTGGTCCTCGATGATGGTGACGATCTGCGCTACGCAAGAACCGAGGTATCGGTTGATTATGCCTTGCCGCTCGCGCCCGGCGCGCTCTCGTCAGGCATCGCCATCCGCGGCGGCGCTATCAGTGTTGCGCGCGGGCAAACTGCTCTGAGCGATCGCTTCCTTCCACCGTCAGGCGCCATTCGCGGCTTCGAGGCGAATGGCTTCGGCCCGATGGATTCTGCGGCCCTTGGCGGCGCCCCAGTAGGGGCGACGCGCTATGCGGTAATGTCTTTCGATGCGCGCTACGCGGGACTTCTGTCGGCTGCGCCGAATGTTGTCTTCGGCCTCTTCATGGATGTCGGATCGGCCTGGGGTCTCGATGTGGCGGGCGACAGCGACCGTGCCGCTATCGATGCCGATGCCTATTGGCGCGGTGCGGCCGGTCTCACGATCGGCCAGGATTTCGGGGCGGCGCGCCTCGAACTGGTGCTTGGGGACGCCTTCGCGCACAGGTCATCGGACCAGGTGCAGAATGTACAACTTAATTTCGCCAGCAATTTCTGAGGTGGCAGAATGGAACGGTCAGCCATGCAACGCTTTAACCGAATGAAAATGGGTCCGCTGATTGGACTGACGCTGTCGATGGCGGTGGCAGGCTGTGGTGGCAACATCAAGTTCGAGCGAACGGCCGAAGAGCTGCTTGAGGCAATGGAGCGCGACGGTCCCGTCGTTCCCGTGCCCGAAGCGCTTGCACCCAGCACGATCGACCGCGCGGCTACCCTGTCTGATTTTGCCGTTGCGGCCGCGCGTATGAGCCAGCGCACGGCATTTTCACGCCGGTTGATGCTTGCCGCCGAAGCGCGGGTCGAGGAAGCGGTTCGCGAGTTCTATCCGCAGGTAGCGCTGACCGCCGAGCAGGTCAGGACCGAACAGTCGATCCTAGAAAGCTCGAACCCCTCGCTGGAAGGGGATGCATCGCGCTATGATACAGTAAACGTCACGGCCACGGCCCGGCTGCGGCTGATGGATCTTCAGCGCTCTGCTGCGGTGGTTGCAGCCCGCTCCGAAGCGGCGGCCCGTACCGCCGATCTGGAAGCGGCAGAGCAGGACGTGCTCGACGATGTCGTGTCCGCCTATGTGGATGCCGGTGAAGCGCTGGAACGCTGGCGCCTGGCGCAGGCAGAGGTGCAATTCTATTCGGCACGCGCTGAGTTCGAAGAGCGGCAGGAAGTTGCCGGCGAATTGCGCGGATCGGAACGGTCTGTTGCCGCTGCCGAACTGGCGCGGGCGCGCAGCGACGCCGAGATTGCCGCGGCTGATTTCCGGATCCGGACCGATCGCATGTGCAGTCTGGGGTTCGACACAACCTGCCCCTATCCCGCGGCGGCCAGTACGTCTGTGGCATTGCCGCGCCCGGAACCAATCACACAGAACGAACTCGACGGTATCGAGAATGCGCCCGAAATCCGGGCTATGGCCGACCGCGTGAACGTGGCCCTGCGCGAGGTCGATCAAGCGCGTATGGCCATGTATCCTCGGCTGACGCTGGAACTGGCAGTCGCGCAGCGCGACCGTGGCGGTTCGTTGTTCGATGGCTCCAGCGTGTCGCAGACACAGGATGTCTCGCTGCAATTCGAGTGGGATATCTACACCTCTGGCCGCTTGCGCAGGATCCGTGATGCCGAACTGAACGAGGCGCTGGCTGCCGGTCACGACTACGAGGCGCGCCTGCAGACGGCGGTCAGCGACATGCGCAGCGCGACCTCGGCGCTAGGTGCTCTTTGGCAACATGACCGGTCGCTCAACCAGGTTATCGCGCTCAGGCGCACTGCCTTGCAGGAAATTGAGCGTGAGCGCGATGCGGGTGTTCTGAGCGACCTTGACGTCGAACAGGCGCGGCTAGACCTTGTCCGTGCTGAGGTGTTCCAGCAGCGGACGCGTCGCAATTACATCATCGCAACCGTTGCCCGTGCCCGTGCACAAGGGGCGCTGGATCAGGACGTGTTGACTGCCGTCGAGCGTGTCCTGTCCGACAACCGCTTTTCCGTACGCGTCTATGGTCGTGCTGCCCCTGAAACCGCCGCTCTGGATGGTGAACCTTGAACAAATCGTTTGATTCTTCTTCCGAAGCGCGGCGCAAATCTGGTAAGGTTCGGCGCCGAATTGCGATAGAACCGCTGGAAGAGCGGATCCTTCTGTCGGTGGATCTGGTTCCCTACGCCCCGGATAAGCATGACGATCTGGATGCGTTTTACGAACGTGAGATCGAACCGGCGCGGACCGCCGTCGAGCAGACCGAACAGGGGGCAGAGGATGCCGCCGCCCGCGAGCTTGTCCTGTTCGATCAAAGCCTTGGTAATTTGTCATCCTTGACCGCTGCCTTGTCCGACGTCGGCTTCGGCGTGATCGACAGAAAGGAAATGGCGGTTGTCGGCAGTCGGGATGATATCGTGGCGGCGCTGTCGAGTGGCGTCCGCTATGATGCGATCCACTGGATTTCGCATGGCTCCGCCGAAGGTTTGCAGCTTGGCAACGAGCTTCTGGCCGGCGATATCGCGGCAGATGATCCCGTTGTCACAGCCCTGACCCGCGCGCTTGGGCCCGACAGCGACCTGATGCTTTATGCCTGCGATCTGGCAGCCGGAGAGCTGCCGCATCGTCTGGCCGTTCTGACCGGTGCGGATGTGGCAGCCTCGATCGATGTGACGGGGGCAGAAGGCGATTGGGATCTCGAGGTTGCCTTCGGGCAAATCGAAACCGCGGCTCTGGATCTTGGCGATGCCGTGTCGTCCCTGTCCATGGCTGACATCCTGACGAATGTCCTGAGCGGCACAGCCGTGACGAATGACACACCATTTGCCGTTATGTTCGCCACGGGTGGGCAATTCGAAGGCGTCCATGTGCCCGCGTCCGAGGATTGGGTTAACCTGTCTGGTGCGGCCAATGTTGACCCGCTTACAGAACTGGGTGCGACGAGCGCCGAGGCCATCGAGAACGCGGTGGGCTGGCTGGAAGCCGCCATTCTGGCTGCGGGCAAGGACGCGCTTCGGGCAGAGATCAAGGCGCTGCCGGACGCGGAGCAGGCGACGCTCTTCGCGTTGACTTCGATTGGTGGTTCCTTCGACGACAGCAACACCCACGTCAACGCGATCATCGACGTGCTGGCGGATGGTGCCTATCTCGGGGTGAATGGCAGCACCGTGTCTTCGGCGACCCTGAACCGCCTGATGGCCGCCTATTCCTCGGGTGCGGAAACAGTCCGTTTTGGCGTCGATACCGGGTCATCGGACAGTGCACTTGTGGTTGAGCTGAAAAGCCTTGTGCCGACCAGCAGCGACGGGATCACCAAGGATCTTCTGACAAAGCGTCTGCTCTCGCTGTTTTCCGGCATGAAGGCGACGCTTGATCTAAAGACCGATGCTGCCGCTCCGGGCAATTCCTTGACCGTAGAGCTGGTGCTTGACGGCAGCTTGCAGGGCCTGCCGGAGGGGTTGAACCAAGGTTTCGAGACAGCGCGCGGCCAGATCACGCTGACCAAGGTCTTTGATGCCACTGGCGTCGACCAGACGGCCGAGACCGAACTGGAACTGCGGACCATCACCGAGGTTTCGACGACGCTGGCGACCGGCACTACCGCTCTGGAGTTGAGCAATGTGCCGAATGTCGCTGTCCCGGCCCATGTCAGGCTGGGGAACCAGAGCGTTGACCTGTGGCTCGATGCAACCGGCCAATCCCTTGCCGCGGCCCTGAAGGCTGCACTGGAGGCCGAGACCGGTTTTCCATCCGAACTGACGATTACCGTGTCGGGCAACAGCATCTCGTTTGCCAACACCGGCGCGGCCGTCGACTTCGCCCTGTTCCTCAACAAGACCGGTGTCCGCAGCGCCACCCTGACCGATAACACCACGCAGACCATCACGCTGCCCCCTGCCGCTCCCCCCTCGGGGCAGGCGGTCACGTCGCTTCCCGTGCGTTTCTCCCTCGCCTTCAAGCTGAACGGCGTAGATGTGACGCGCAGCTATGATGCCGTGCTCGATACCGACGGACAGACAGTGGCCGAAGCGCTGGCGGCAAACCTTGATTTCGCCGCGCAAGCCGCTGCTGCGGGTCTAACCGTCACTGTGTCGGGCGACGATCTGACGCTGACTCTGCCGTCCGGAGATGACGTGGTCATCGGTTTCGAAATCCGCGAAACCGCAACGCTGTACAACGGAGCGATTGGAACAGGCTTTTTCGCGCGCGACCCGCAGGTCGACCTTGAGCGCACCAAGCTTTACGTAAGGTCGCTGACCGAGGGCACTGGCACGACACCGGACGACAGCGCCTGGGTCATGGCGCTGCCGCTGGATTTTGGCGACTCGATCCTTGGCGCGCAATTCTCGAATACCTACACGATCGGCGGGCACGGGACGGTGAACCCGGATCTGCTGATCGATGGCGACCAGCTGCACGCCATCGTCGATCTGAGCACGGAGTTGCAGGGCAGCAGCGATACGGGCTTGGCCGGCTGGCTTGAGGGCTTGTCCCGGCAAGTGTCGCTCGATCACCCTGTCGGTCAGGATGGTCTTGCCCTTCTCGGTCTGCAAAGCATGATCGAAAGCCTGCGCAGTGGCCTGCCCGCTATCACCAAGGGCGTGGTGACCCCGGCAGGCGACAAGGCGGCGG
>JABBAI010000137.1:0-4228 GCA_018608045.1 Octadecabacter sp.
ATGATCCTGCGCACGGTCTCGAAGCCCCCCGACGTAGACGAAATCATCATTGATGTGTCCGTCGTCAGGGTTTTTGGAACCAATGGGCGCTTAAACTAAGAGAGAGTTTGGCTCATCTGTTTGGTTTGATTATGCGGCGTGCTGGCGGTGATGCAAGCGTCGCGCTTCGAGTGTCTTCCGTTTGATCCTTTCGCGTTGTTGTAGAATGGCTTTGTCACGGCCGAAGTAGACGTCGGCAGGTGTGACGTTGTTGATGCTCTCGTGATAGCGCTGATGGTTGTAGTGATCCACGAAGGCTTCGATCTGAGCTTCGAGGTCACCCGGCAGGAAGTAGTTTTCCAACAAGATTCGGTTCTTCAAAGTCTGATGCCAACGCTCGATCTTGCCTTGGGTTTGTGGATGATATGGCGCACCGCGCGAGTGCTTCATGCCCTTGTCTTGCAGCCATTCAGCCAGGTCCCCTGAGACGTAACTGGATCCGTTGTCGCTAAGTAGCCGTGGCTTGTGAACAACATGAACTTGGTCGCAGCCAGACGCCTGCAATGCGAGATCCAGTGTATCGGTAACGTCTTCAGCCCGCATGTTAGTGCAGAGCTTCCAGGAGACGATGTAGCGGCTGTAGTCGTCGAGGACCGTGCTGAGATAGAACCAGCCCCAGCCCAATACTTTGATGTAAGTGAAGTCCGTTTGCCAAAGCTGGTTGATCCCAGTTGTCTTGTCTTTGAACTCATTGGCAGCCTTGATGACGATGAACGCAGGGCTGGTGATCAGATCGTGCGCCTTCAGCACGCGATACACTGTAGATTCTGAGACAAAGTAGTGTTCCTGATCCGTGAACGTCACTGCCAGTTCGCGCGGTGACAATTCTGTTTCCTGTAAGGCGAAGTCGACAACCTTGCGCTTCACCTCGTCAGGCACGCGGTTCCAAACGTGCTTTGGCTTGGGGGATTGATCCTGCAATCCAGCCTCGCCGCGTTGCAGATACCGATCATACCAACGATAGAACGTCGTCCGGGGGATGCCCAGTTTGGCCAGCGTCAGACGCGCCGACAGGTGGCTCTCTTCGACCAACCGGATGATCTCAAGTTTCTCTGATGCAGGATACCTCATTCGTGGTCGCCCCCATCGCCTATCATGCTTTTTTTGAGCAAACGGAGCTCGAGCGTCTGCTCCGCTACCACCTCTTTGAGATCCTTTGCCTCCCGGCGCAGTTCCTTGACCTCATCAGTGTTTGCCGCCCGAGCTGTGTCGCCCGCCAGACGCTTTTTACCGGCTTCCATGAAGTCCTTTGACCATTTGTAATAGATGCCCTGCGATATCCCCTCACGGCGGCACAGCTCAGCAATGCTGTCCTCACCGCGCAAGCCATCCAGCACGATCCTGATCTTCTCTTCGGATGAATAGTGTTTGCGCGTGGCGCGCTTGATGTCTTTGACGATCTTCTCGCCAGGGCTCTTCGTTGTCTTTCTCATCGTCCACTCCTCAGTGGTTAGGATGAGCAACAAACCCTCTCTTAGCAAACAACCCTATTTGGACCCATAGGCGCTGACGTCAGACAAATTTGGTTTGTGGCGGACAGACAGTCCGCACTTCTAACACCTTAAACATTCAACCTTAAAAGAATAATTTTTAAGTTGTCTGATTCATACCACAAAAACTACCACACGCTGAGCAAGACTACCTAACCTGTTCCGAGGAACACTCGACTGCAATCGCCCTTCACGTCGCGAATTATCTTTATCCGCGACGTCCAACTTTACCTCACGCCCAAGATTAAGAGACTTGGCGCAACAGACCTTCAGAGCCCCTTGTCCATCAATTCCTGGATCTGGCTTTCGCTGGTTCCGGCGACAATGCGGCCAAGTTCATCGTTACCGCGCAGCACCAGTAATGTCGAACGACGTGGAATTGCGCGGGATGTTGTGACGTCATCGCGCGCATATGTATCCCAATCGACTTTGATGAACGTCATCGCTTCGCCGTAGGCGGAATTGGCTTCTCTAAGTGCAGAAATCACCCGTTCTTGACGCGCGCAGGTGCTGCACCATTCAGCGGAGTAGTCCACAAACACTGTGTTGCCAGCGTCCAATTCGGACTGAATAAGGCCGGGTGTATAATCTACAAAACCGTCGGCCAGCGCCAAAGTTGGCAGTAGGCATGTCGCCGTCGCAAGCGCTAGGAATGTACGTTTGTTCATGATCTTAAGTCCTTTTTAGATTGCGACCGACAGGTCCTGAAGCCAGATGGGGATGACCGACAAAAGCCAGCCTTCCAGCACGTGATGGAATTTGAAATAGAGCATCGCGCCAACGGCGATGAACGTCACACCGATGATAGGTTTGGAACGCTCTGCTAGGCCACGCAAAGACTGCGCGCGGGTCCGGATCGTTTCACGCGCGCCAAAGCTCAATCCAATGATCAACGTCGACACACCGAGTGCGAACGCGGTCATGATCAAAGCAACATACCCGAGGTTTTCACCCTGTGACGCCAAAGCAATTGCGCCCCCAAGCGTGGGGCCAATACAGGGTGACCAAACGGCCCCCAACAAAAGGCCGCCGATGAACTGCCCGCTGAGTGACCCCGCCTGAACGTTATTCATTTGCGCATCAGCACTGGATGCTACACCTGCCGTCGCCCGTTCAAACCGGCCAGACAGCGCAGGCACGAGCATCACGGCACCAAACAGGATCATCAGAACAGCGCCGATTTGCGCCAGCACATCCTGCGTTAGGCCAATAGTGGTGCCGAAGGCGGTGACGAAGACGCCGAACACAACGAAAGACACGCTCATCCCCGCCGCAAGCGCGAGCGGCCCTGCTTTGTTGGCGTTCAACGCACTGACCAAAACAATGGGCAACACCGGCAAGACGCAGGGGTTGATCAAAGTCAAAAGGCAAGCCGCATAGGCAAGTAGCAGTTCCATAATTATCCCAATCGCACCTTTGTCTCCATAAGCCTATCCAAATCCGTAGCCCGCTAAAGTGACTTTGTCACAGATAGACGCGAAAGAAACGCACTCTCACGAAGGCGTGACGCGGTGCGATGATCATGGTGAATTTAGGTCTTCCGGCTAGAGTGCGCCTGCCCCAATTAATTTGTATTGCCCGCGAAAGAAACGACATGAACAAGCTCACTGATTACATCAAAGACGGCGAAAAAATTGCTGCCCCCGATGGGACACTGATGTTCGCCCCTGGTGATGAAAGCCGCGCATTCTTGATCGTGACGTCGGGAACGGTGCGGGTTGAACAAACCAATGCCGCAGGACGGACGGTGGTGCTGTACCGTGTCAAAGCGGGTGACAGCTGCGTATTGACCACGACCTGCCTTCTTTCTGAACGTCCTTATTCCGGCTTTGGTTATTGCGAAGGCGAAGTGCGCGCGATTGCAATCGCGCCCAAGACGTTCCGCCGCCTTTTGCAGACCGACGATGTCTTTCAGAACCTTGTATTCCAAGGGTTTGCTGCGCGGGTGGGCGAATTGACGGATGTCATTGACGATCTTTTGGAACATCGCACTGATCTGCGGCTGGCAAGATGGCTTGCCGACCGTGCTGATGATCCGACTGAAATGAAACAATCCGAAATCGCACAGGAACTTGGCACCGCCCGCGAAGTTGTTTCGCGCACCCTGAAGACCTTTGAAGATTATGGATGGATTACCATCGGCCGCGGCCGCGTTTCGGTTCTGGACCAAGGCGCCCTTCGCGCCCACGGGCAGCGTGGCCAGATGTGACTAAGTCACTTACGTCAGAAGGTCCTTCACCTATTCAAGTCGTGTCACAATATTGGAGAGAATAATGACACGTAATCTTGCTAGCTGGGACCGCATGGCGCGGTTCGTCCTTGGTGCCCTACTTGTTGTTCTTGCACTGACAGGCACTGTCGGTGTTTGGGGCTTTCTGGGGGTCATTCTATTGGGCACCGCTTTTGTAAACTTCTGTCCAATCTACCGTGTTTTGGGCCTGAAAACCTGTAAGGATTGCTGAACAAGGCAAGCCCCACCGAACAGAAGCCGTCAAATCGTTTGACTATATTGCATGGCTGATCTTTAATATTCACGAAATAGAATATGTTAGGGATCAGCATGACACTGACGCGTCGAAACTTCGTATCTATTGGCGGCGCAAGCCTGTTGATGGGGCTGTCTGGCCGTCGCCTTGCCTTTGCGCAGACGCAAATTGGCGGGGCGACGCTGACGTCCTTGTCAGATGGCTCGCTGACCC
>JABBAI010000137.1:4238-4852 GCA_018608045.1 Octadecabacter sp.
TGGTGCTTGCACCGCTAGCCGAGGATGCACGCGCCGCCTTGGTGGCGAAACACGACTTATCCGACACGCTGACCCCGCCTTGCAACGTGACATTGTTGCAAACGGGTGAACGCAACATCCTGTTTGATGTCGGTGCGGGTCCAGAATTCATGTCTTCGGCTGGGTTCCTATTGGACGCGCTGGATGCGACGGGGCTTGGGCCAGATGACATCACCGACGTTGTATTCACCCACGCCCACCCCGATCACATCTGGGGTCTTGTCGATGATTTCGATGATCTGCTGTTTCCTGACGCCACCTACATGATCGGTCAAACGGAATGGGACTATTGGACCAACCCGGAAACCGTGGACACCATCAGCAATGACCGCACGACTTTCGCTGTGGGGGCCGCCCGCCGCCTTGCCCGCATTGAAGACAACATCACCTTCTTTAACGACGGCGATGAAATTATATCCGGTGTCGCTGCGCGCGCCACGTTCGGGCACACGCCCGGTCACATGGCGTTCGAGGTTCGCGAAGGCAGCAACGCAATCATGATCCTTGGCGATTGCATCGGAAACCATCATGTCGCCCTTGAACACCCCGAATGGAAATCGGGATCAGATCAAGAT
>JABBAI010000042.1 GCA_018608045.1 Octadecabacter sp.
AAGAAGACGGGCAGACAATACGGGGCACCAAACGACCCCACCGACACTAAAAATACTTAGGTCAGGTTTCATACAGGCACCCAATTCTTGAACGAAGAGATCCGGCGCGCGAGCGAGCAGACATCCCCCCAGGTGGCGCGCGCAGCTGGACTAACCTGGAAACGGGACGGAGATGGCGGATTGGTCAGTGGCAGCAGACTAATCCGCCTCTTTTCGTTAAAAATCAAAAGTTTATTGGGGGCGAGTAAAGGGACACGGGCGCAGTGGGACTGAGTTTCAGAGGCGAATTCAACCAAAAGGTTGACGGAAAGGGGCGCATGTCGATCCCTGCCGATTTTCGTTCTGTGCTTGCCGACGGCGATCCGCGATGCCCTGAAAATCCTCTCCCTCGTATGGTCGTGTTGCACGGCCCACACCTCAAAAATTGCCTCCACGCGTATACAATCGAAGCGATGGAAGAGATCGAGCAGGGCATCAAGGCTTTGCCGCGCGGGTCCGATGCCCGTAAGCGCGCCAGCCGGATGATCCTCGGCAAATCATGGGACACCGAAGTCGACAAAGACGGGCGCATCGTGCTGCCCCAGCGCCTGCGCCAGCAGATCGGCATGACGGGTGAGGCGACGATGGCCGCCATGGGCGATTTCTTTGAGATTTGGTCAGCTGAAACCTATGCCGAAGCCGAGGCCGCAGAGGCCGCCGCAATGGAAGAAGAATTTGATGGCGACTTTGATCCGTTGTCCTTGATTGATCCGCCAAGTCAGTCCCCCGGCGGTCAATAGTGATGGAGATTGCTGCCGCACCTCCCCCCCATGTTCCCGTTCTGATCGGGCCGCTAATCGCGGCCTGTTCGCCTGTTCAGGGGACGTGGTTGGACGGAACATTTGGCGCGGGTGGATACACCTCGCGCCTTTTGGATGCTGGCGCAGACAAAGTCATCGGTGTTGATCGCGATCCATCGGTATTCAAAATAGCACAATGGGCGGTCGATGAACCGCGTATTGTGCTGGTAAAAAATACATTTTCCAACCTTGACGCGGTTGCGTCTGATTTAGACGGGGTCGTGTTGGACCTCGGTGTGTCGTCCATGCAGCTCGATCAAGCGGAGCGTGGATTTAGTTTTATGAGGGACGGTCCGCTGGATATGCGGATGGGACAGGAGGGTCAAAGTGCAGCTGACATTATCAATGAAGCGGAAGAAACCGATATTGCTGACATTTTATTTACGTATGGGGAAGAACGTGCGTCACGTCGTATCGCCCGTAAAATCGTCACCGAGCGTGAGCGTGATCCAATCACAACAACGATCCGCCTTGCCAAGATAATTGAGGGATGTTTGCCGCGCTCTAAACCCGGGCAAAGCCATCCTGCGACACGGTCCTTTCAGGCGATCCGCATCGCCGTGAATGATGAATACGGCCAGCTTGCCACAGGGCTTGAGGCTGCTGAACGTGCGCTGAAACCCGGTGGGTATTTGGCGGTTGTGACGTTCCATTCCGTTGAAGACCGCATGGTTAAGCGGTTTTTCCAGCAACGTGGCGGCGGGATGGGCAATGCCAACCGCTATTCCCCCGTGCTCGAAACCGAAAAGCCTGCGTTCAAAATCCTGACCAAAAAGGCAGTTGGCCCAGACGAAGACGAGCTTGCGGCCAACCCGCGGTCCCGATCTGCCAAGCTGCGCGTTGCACAGCGCACCGAGACCCCATCGGGCGCGGTTGATCGCGCTAAACTTGGCATGCCCCAATTGAGAGACCACCGCTAATGCGTTCAATTTTTTATATAATATCAGGCCTGATGGTCATGGGTTTGGCCTATTGGGCGTATAATGAAAACTACACCACGCAGGCCTCCCTCAAAGAGGTGCGCAGCCTGCATCGTGACATTGGTGCTGCGCACGAACGGCTGAATATCCTTGAAGCAGAATGGGCGTATCTCAACCGCCCCGACCGTCTGCGCGACCTTGCTGAGCTGAATTTCGACCGTCTTGGGTTGTTGCCGCTGATGCCCGATGCCTTTGGGCGCATTGATCAGGTGGCATTTCCGTCCGGCATCGTGTTCGACATCACCAATATTGTCGAAGTGTCATCTGACATCGCACCACAGGTATCCCAATGATCCGCACGCCGCTTCGCCCACTTGCCCGTATTCTGAAGGCCCGCGATCAAGGCCAGAACCCTGACGCGATTGAGGCCGAGAATATCCGCCTGCGCCATGAAGACGACCGCGACCGCGCGCGTCTTCGCGCTGAGGGGCGATTGCTGGTCATGGGTGTCGCATTTTTCTGCGCGTTCCTTGTGGTTGGCGCACGTATGGGCACGCTGGCGGGGTCGGTTCCCGAAGAACCCACAGCACAAGCATCCGGTTCCCCCATTATCGGACAACGCGCTGATATTGTTGATCGAAATGGTCGCGTTTTGGCGACAAATCTTGATACGCACAGCCTTTATGCGCAGATCCCTGACATGGTTGATCCTGCAAGGGCCGCGCGCGAATTGGCGGGGATTTTCCCCGAACTTGAAGAAGAAGAACTGCTTGAGGATTTCACCGGATCACGCAGGTTCCTGTGGATTCGGCGCGAAATTTCATCTGAACAGATGCAGGCTGTCCACGACATTGGCGATCCCGGTCTGCTGTTTGGCCCCCGCGAAATGCGTCTGTACCCGAACGGGTCTGTCGCGGCGCATATTCTTGGTGGTGCCACGTATGGCCGCGAAGGTGTGAATTCTGCCGAAGTGATCGGTGTTGCTGGTGTTGAGAAATTCTTTGACGACTTTCTGCGCGATCCTGCCAATGAAGGTGCCCCGCTCGAATTGTCGATTGACCTGACCGTGCAAGCCGCGTCCGAGCGTGTGTTGCACGGCGGTATGATGCTGATGGCCGCCAAAGGCGCGTCTTCGGTTTTGATGGATGTCCACACAGGCGAGATTATTTCAATGGTATCGCTGCCGGACTTTGACCCCAACGATCGTCCACGCGTATTGACAGCGGCGGACGGGGCTGGGGATCAATCCGACAGCCCGTTGTTTAACCGCGCGGTTCAGGGTGTTTATGAACTTGGATCTGTGTTCAAGATTTTCACAGTTGCCCAAGGTATTGAACTGGGTTTGATCAACGCCAACACGATGATCGACACCCAGGGCCCGTTGCAGTGGGGACGGTTCCGCATTCGTGATTTCCACGATTACGGCGCGACGTTGTCCGCCACGGATGTGATTGTGAAGTCGTCCAACATCGGCACGGCGCGTATTGCGTTGATGATCGGTGCGGTCCGCCAACGTGCGTTCCTCGGCTCTTTGGGGTTTTTGGAACATACGCCAGTTGAGATGGTCGAGGCGCCGACAGGTGATCCGTTGCTGCCCGCCAACTGGTCGGAAATTTCAACGATGACAATATCTTATGGACACGGGCTCAGCTCTTCTCCTGTGCATTTGGCCACTGCTTATTCTAGTGTTTTGAATGGCGGTTACCGGGTTGAACCGACGCTGGAACGGCAAGACGGGCCGCAATACGGGGACCGCGTTGTGTCTGAAGAAGTGTCTGCCACAGCGCGCTCAATGCTGCGCGCTGTTGTTGATCGTGGCACTGCGTCGTTCGGTGATGTTGAAGGATATGAAGTGGGTGGCAAAACAGGCACGGCGGACAAGCCGCGCCCGACGGGTGGCTATTATGATGACCGCACGATCGCGACATTTGCATCTGTGTTTCCCGCCAACGATCCGAAATACGTGCTAATCGTGACACTAGATGAACCATCGGTTGAGGCCCTTGGTGAACAGCGTCGCACCGCCGGTTGGACAGCCGTTCCTGTGGCCGCTGAAATGATCCGCCGCGTCGCCCCATTGCTGGGTATGCGACCGGACGTTGAAACCCTGACGCCAACAGGTGTAACACTTACCTCAAACTAATTGAGGTCGGACATGAGCAGCCAAGCCGAACAAAAGACATCAACCCTTGCGGCACTTGGATTGCGCGCGCAGGGCGGGCGTGGCGCAATGATCACGGGCCTTACCGTGGACAGCCGCGATGTTAAGGACGGCACGCTGTTTTTTGCATTGCCCGGTTCCAAAGTGCATGGTGCCGCCTTTATCCAATATGCGTTGCGGATAGGCGCGGCTGCGATTTTGACAGACGCCCAAGGCGCTGAAATCGCGAAGAAAGAATTGGCCGACAGTGACGCGGCCCTGATTATTGCAGAAGATCCGCGCGGGGCTTTGGCGCAGACCGCCAGCCTTTGGTTTGGGGCGCACCCGAGCACTGTCATTGCGGTCACGGGCACCAATGGCAAAACGTCTGTGTCGACATTCGCGCGCCAAATCTGGATTGAAATGGAACTGGCCGCCGTGAACCTTGGTACCACGGGGGTGGAGGGCGTGTGGACACATCCCCTGAAACACACCACGCCAGAACCGATTACGTTGCACCGCACCATGGCGCAGGCCAAAGCCGAGGGCGTGACTCATGTCGCAATGGAGGCATCGTCGCACGGTCTGGATCAGCGACGTTTGGACGGTGTGGTCCTTGCGGCGGCTGGATTTACCAATTTCACGCAAGACCACCTCGATTATCACGAAACGTTTGAGGCGTATTTTGACGCCAAAATGGGCCTTTTTTCGCGTCTGTTGCCCGAAGATGGCGTGGCCGTGATCAATATCGATGATCCCAAAGGACCCGAAGTCGTCGCGATCGCGCACGCGCGCGGTGTTGAGGTTATTACCGTTGGTCGATCCGACAGCGCGCGTTTGCGCCTGACGGGGCAGCGGTTTGACGCAACGGGGCAGGAAATCCTGTTTGATTGGCAACGTGGAAGTCACAAGGCGCGGCTTAATTTGATCGGTGGCTTTCAGGCCGACAATGTCTTGCTGGCCGCCGGTTTGGTCATCGCGGCGGGCGGGGATGCAGAAGAAGCCTTTGATACATTGCCCTACCTCACGACAGTGCGGGGCCGGATGCAGCACGCCGCGACCCGCAGAAATGGCGGGTCGGTGTTTGTCGATTACGCCCACACGCCAGATGCGGTTGCGACCGCCCTTCAGGCGATGCGCCCGCATGTGATGGGCAAACTGATTGCGATTGTCGGGGCAGGCGGTGACCGTGATGCCACAAAACGTCCCTTGATGGGGCAGGCCGCGGCGGACCATGCGGACATTGTGTTTGTCACGGACGACAATCCGCGGTCTGAAGACCCCGCCACCATTCGCGCGGCTGTCATGGCGGGATGCCCTGACGCGTTTGAAGTAGGTGACCGCGCCGAAGCGATTTTGCGCGGGGTTGATGCCCTTGGACCGGGGGATGCTTTGTTGATTGCAGGCAAAGGCCACGAGTCAGGCCAGATCATTGGCGATGATGTGCTGCCTTTTGATGATGTGGAACATGCCAGCGTGGCCGTGGGTGCCTTGGACGGAGACCTTTAGATGTTGTGGACTTCAAAAGACGCCGCCACTGCGACGGGTGGTGAAACGACAATAAAATGGGCCGCCAATGGGGTGTCGATTGATACGCGCACCATTCAAGCGGGGGATTTGTTTGTCGCCCTTAAGGCGGATCGCGACGGGCATGATTTTGTCGCGATGGCGCTGGAAAAAGGCGCGGCTGCCGCCTTAGTGACCCATCGTCCCGACGGCGTTGCTGCCGATGCGCCATTGTTGATTGTGGATGATATTTTGGCCGCCCTCGAAAAGCTGGGGGAGGCCGCGCGGGCCCGCACCAAAGCACAGGTTTTGGCGATCACGGGATCGGTCGGCAAAACATCAGCCAAGGAAATGGCGCGTGCGGTGCTGGAACGCCAAGGCAAGGTGCACGCGGCTGAGGCGTCTTATAACAATCACTGGGGCGTGCCACTGACCTTGGCGCGCATGCCTGCCGACACTGAATTTGCGGTGATCGAAATCGGTATGTCCAACCCCGGCGAAATCGCACCATTGTCCCGATTGGCGCGCCCGCATGTGGCAATGATCACGACAGTCGCCGCCGCCCACCTTGAGGCTTTTGATGACATCACGGGTATCGCGCGCGAAAAAGCGTCCATCATCGACGGCTTGGTCACGGGTGGCATCGCGGTGCTGAACGCCGACACGGAAACCAGTGCGACCTTGCAGAATTATGCGGCCCGCAGTGAGGTCACGCAGGTGTTGTTTGGGCAAATGTCGCGGACGTGGCGGTTGGATCATGTCGCACTGTCTGAGGGGCAAACGCTGGTGCAGGCTGACACGCCGCAAGGGCCCTTGATGTTCAAACTGTCCACGGCGGGGCGGCATTTCGCAATGAACGGTCTTGGAATATTAGCCGCTGTCGACGCACTGGGCGCGGACCCCGTGCAAGCGGCGATGGATTTGGGCCACTGGGCCCCCCCCGCAGGGCGTGGCACGCACGAAACGGTCACGATTGATCCCGCACATGAAGGCGAAGACCTTATTTTGCTGGATGATGCGTTTAACGCCAACCCCACATCGCTGGCTGCCGCGCTTGAGGTTTTGGCGTCCTACACACCGCGCGACAATGTTGGGCGGGTTGTTAAGGGACGGCGTGTCGCGATCCTCGGGGATATGCTTGAACTTGGCGCGGACGAGGCTGCGATGCATGCCGAAGTGGCCAAGGATCCGTCGATCCCAGCTGTGCACCTGATTCACTGCGCTGGCCCCCGGATGCGTCATTTGTTTGAAGCACTACCAGAGGATCAGCGCGGCATCTGGGCAGAGACATCCGCCGAACTGGCAGCCGCGCCTGCGGCGCTGGTGGATGCTGGGGACGTGGTTTTGGTCAAAGGGTCCAAGGGGTCAAAGGTCAGCCTTGTCGTTGACGCCATCCGCAAACTCGGGCATCTCGATACCACTTAGCGGGCCAATGGCGTCCGACATGATTTAGTAGTTTTCTGAAAAGGGTATCGTAGATGTTGTATTGGCTCACGGCTTTGTCGGACGGTGGCGACGTGTTTAACCTGTTTCGCTACATCACGTTTCGCGCTGGTGGTGCCTTTCTGACAGCGCTGATTTTCGGGTTCATGTTTGGGCCGTCGTTGATCCGCGCGCTGCGTAAACGCCAAGGCAAAGGCCAACCGATCCGCGATGACGGCCCTGAAAGCCACCTTGCAAAGGCAGGCACCCCGACAATGGGCGGTTTGTTGATTGTGGGCGCTTTGTTGACGTCGACCCTGCTGTGGGCGCGGCTGGATAACCCGTTCATCTGGATGGTTTTATTCGTCACGATGTCCTTTGCGCTGATCGGGTTCGCCGATGATTACGCCAAAGTGTCAAAGCAAACGACGGCGGGTGTGTCGGGCAAGCTGCGCCTCACGCTGGGCTTTGCGATTGCGGGTGTGGCGGCGTATTGGGCTGCGCAATACCACCCTGAAGAATTGTCCAATCAACTGGCCTTGCCGGTCTTCAAAGACATGCTGATCAACCTTGGCGTTCTGTTTGTGCCCTTTGCGATGATCGTGATTGTGGGCGCGGCCAATGCGGTCAACATGACAGACGGCTTGGACGGCCTTGCGATTATGCCTGTAATGATCGCTGCGGGTGCCTTTGCGATCATTGCCTATTTCGTTGGACGCACGGATTTCACGACCGAACTTGGCCTGCACTATGTCCCCGGCACCGGAGAGCTGGCTATTTTTGCTGCCGGTGTCATCGGCGGCGGCCTTGGGTTCTTGTGGTACAACGCCCCCCCCGCGGCTGTGTTTATGGGTGACACAGGATCGCTCGCTTTGGGCGGTGCGCTGGGCGCGATTGCTGTCGCCACCAAGCACGAGATTGTTTTGGCCATCGTTGGTGGCCTGTTTGTCCTCGAAGCCATGTCCGTGATCATTCAAGTGCTGTATTTCAAGCGCACCGGAAAGCGCGTGTTTTTGATGGCCCCGATCCACCACCACTATGAGAAAAAGGGCTGGGCCGAACCACAGATCGTGATCCGGTTTTGGATTATTTCGTTGATCCTTGCGGTGATTGGTCTGGCGACATTGAAGGTGCGTTAGACTGGCACGTTCGGTTCATCGTCATCTTCGATGTTGGCGAGCCAGTTTTCAGCTGCGGCGACGTTCTCCAAGTCAAACGTTTTGATCTGAAGACCCGGTATCAAGGCGCCCTCGACCTCAGCGGCGGTGCGTATCCATGCGATGTCGCTTAGGACGGCGCAGCGGTCAAAATGGCCAATCAGGTCAAACAGTTGGGGCAGGCGCATCATCTCGACAGCCAGCGCGCCGCCTGTCGGCATCGAAAACGATAGGATCCGATACATCATCACACCGCCGCCGATGTCTTTTGATTTGTCGAACAAGTCATCCAGCCCTGCGGCCATCATATCGGCGTCCAGAACTGCGCTTAGTTCGATATCCAGCCTGTTGGCACTTGGTTTTCTAACGATCAGCATAGCGTAGCCTCCATTTTGCGTCTGCGGATACGGTAGCTCTGTTTTAAGTGACAGACGTTGATCTGGCGCAAAGGAAATCGCGCATTTATGCGTGAACCGACGCTTGCGCGCCGAGAGCGCAAACGGCACTCTGCGACCAAGCAAAAGGGGCGCAGAGCATGATTCCAGTTCAAGGGTTTTCCGACAAGACCGTCGCCGTTCTGGGGCTGGGCCGGTCTGGTCTTGCGGCAGTGACGGCGTTACAGGCGGGAGGCGCAAATGTGATCGTGTGGGACGACAGCCCCGATGCGGCAGACAAGGCCGACGCGGCGGGGGCCACGCTGCGCGACCTTACCAAACAGGGCGCCTTTGCCGACGTGGCGACGTTAATCACATCCCCCGGCATCCCGCATTTGTATCCCGAACCCCATCCAGCGATTGCGCGCGCCATGGTTGAGGGGTGCCCCGTGGACAACGACATCGGGCTGTTCTTTCGATCCTTTGCAACAGGTGAATGGGATAATTTCGTCACCATCCCCAAGGTCATCGCGGTCACGGGGTCCAACGGGAAATCCACGACCTCTGCGCTCATCTATCATATTTTGGAAGAAGCAGGGCGCGCCACGCAGTTGGCAGGAAATATAGGACGCGGTGTTCTTGATATCGACGAAGCCCATGACGGTGAAGTCGTGGTTCTTGAACTGTCCAGCTATCAGACCGATCTGGCACGGGCGCTGACGCCGGATGTGGCGGTGTTCACCAACCTGTCCCCCGATCATCTTGATCGCCATGCCGGGCACGGCGGGTATTTTGCCGCCAAACGCCGCCTGTTTGCCGAAGGCGGGCCGGACCGTGCGGTGATTGGTGTGGATGAAGCCGAAGGGCAATACATCGCCAACCAGATGTCCGAAGGGCCAGCCGATGATCGGGTCATTCGTGTATCGTCCGGTCAAAAACTGGGCGGCGAGGGCTGGTGCGTTTTTGCGCGCAAAGGCTTCCTGAGTGAGACGCGCAAGGGCCGCCAAGTCGCATCCATTGATCTGCGCGCGATTGCCGGATTGCCCGGTGCGCATAATCATCAAAACGCCTGTGCCGCGTTCGCCGCCTGCCGCGCAATCGGGATTGGCCCGCGTGTGATCGAACAAGCACTGCACAGCTTCAAAGGCTTGCCGCACCGCAGCCAGTTGATTGCCGAAAGAAATGGCGTGTCATTCGTAAATGACAGCAAGGCAACCAATGTAGATTCTGCTGCCAAAGCGCTTGCTGCGTTCGAAAAAGTTCGCTGGATTTGTGGCGGTTTGGAAAAAGAAGGCGGGCTTGATGCGCTGTTGCCTGCGCCAACAGTCGTCAAAGCCTATGTGATCGGGCGCGAAGCCGCAGCCTTCGCCATGAAGCTAAAGGGCCTTGAGGTTGAGGTGTGCGGTGACATGAAAACCGCAGTCGCCAAGGCTGCGGGCGATGCGCAAGCGGGTGAAACTGTGTTGCTGGCCCCGGCCGCCGCGTCATTTGATCAATACGACAGCTTTGAGAGACGGGGCGATGATTTCTCAGCGCAGGTCGCCGCACTACCGTGAAATGGCGGCACCGGCTGCAACTGCGGATGACCATGCCCACTGGAAATTATACCCGCCAAGCCATCCGGTAACGTCGACCGCTTCGCCGATGAAATACAGACCTTTTTGCGCTTTGGCTTCCATGGTTTTGGACGACAGATCATTGGTGTCCACGCCGCCCAACGTGACTTCGGCGGTCCGGTAGCCTTCGGTCCCAGACGGTTTCAGCGCCCAGCGACGCAACGCGCTTGTAAGATCGCCAATACGGGCATCAGACAGATCACCAACGTTGCCGGACAGATCGATATCATCAGCCAGAAAATCTAAAAGACGGGCAGGGATATGCGTGGACAGAATGGTGGTCACGGCCTTGCGCCCGTCCGTTGTCCGGTGGGATTTTAGGGCCGCGTCTATGTCGAAATTTGGGGCGAGCGCGATGTTCACATCCTCGCCGTCGCGCCAATAGCTTGACGATTGCAACACCGCAGGGCCGGACAATCCGCGATGGGTGAACAACAGGGCTTCCTCAAACGCAGTCCCATCCGACGTGGTAAGGCGCGCAGGGATCGCAGTGCCTGCCAGTGGTTTGAACTTTTCATCCGAAAACGTGAAAGGGACCAAAGCGGCGCGTGTGTCTGTCACCTTCAGGCCAAATTGGCGCGCAATGTCATATGCCAGCCCCGTTGCGCCCATCTTCGGAATGGATTTACCACCCAGCGCGACCACGAGATTGTCCGCGGTCACGATCTGCGCTGTGCCATCTCGTTTCAGCGCGACGTGAAAGACGCTGCCGTCGTGACGGATATTGCCGATCTCGGTCTTGAGCCAAAGTTGCGCACCAACGGCGTCCATTTCGGCCAGCAGCATGGCGATGATGTCTTTGGCCGAAACGTCACAAAACAACTGGCCGAGGGTTTTTTCATGCCACGCGATGCCGTGGCGATCCACCAGATCAATGAAATCCCACTGTGTGTAACGGGCCAGCGCGGATTTGGCGAAGTGGGGATTCGCGCTTATAAAATTGGCGTGTGTCGTGCCTGTGTTGGTGAAATTACAGCGCCCGCCACCAGAAATGCGGATTTTTTCACCCGCGGCTTTGGCGTGATCCACGACCAGAACATCACCGCCCGCGTTGGCTGCGCAATGAAGGCCAGCGGCGCCTGCGCCAAGGATAAGTGTATTCACATGCATGAACCACGGGGTGCCTTGAATTGGCGTGTCGTGCAAGAGGCCAGATGTCGCGTGTCATTTCACTGGAATCACACTAAAATAACTGCTATGCTTAAATCTAGACCCGGAAAACGGGCGGTTTAGAGGCAGTAAGGCATATCCCATGACGGAAATGGTCTATGGAGCGATTCCTGTTCAATCAGGTGATCCCGTTCTTCCACGTTGGTGGCGCACAGTAGATAAATGGACGCTGTCCTGCGTCCTTGCGCTGTTTGGCATCGGTTTGTTGTTGGGGCTTGCGGCCTCCCCCCCGTTGGCGGCGAAAAACGGATTTGAACCGTTTCATTACGTACAACGACAAGCGTTTTTTGGCGCTTTGGCGATTTGTGTTTTGTTTGTCACGTCGATGATGTCGCCGACCTTGGTGCGCCGTTTGGCGGTTCTTGGCTTTATTGGCGCGTTTATTGCGCTTGCGGGACTTCCTTTTTTGGGGACCGATTTTGGCAAGGGTGCGATGCGGTGGTACAGCCTTGGCTTTGCATCTGTGCAGCCTTCTGAATTCCTCAAGCCCGGATTTATCGTTGTGGCCGCATGGTTTATGGCCGCCGCCCATGAGATTGGCGGCCCTCCTGGTAAGACATATTCGCTGGTTTTGACGGTTGTGATTGTGTTGATGTTGGCGATGCAGCCCGACTTTGGCCAAGCGGCTCTGATCTTATTTGGCTGGGGCGTGATGTATTTTGTGGCTGGCGCGCCGATCTGGTTGCTGGTCGGGCTTGCAGGTCTGGTCGTGTTCGGCGGCACGATTGCGTATTCTAATTCGGAACACTTCGCGCGCCGCATTGACGGGTTTTTGAACCCTGATGTCGATCCGACGACGCAGCTTGGCTATGCTACCAATGCGATCCGCGAAGGCGGGTTCTTTGGTGTCGGTGTGGGCGAGGGGACGGTAAAATGGTCCCTGCCAGATGCGCACACAGACTTTATCATTGCTGTGGCGGCAGAAGAATACGGGCTGATTTGTGTTCTCGCGGTGATCGGGCTTTATGCCACGATTGTTGTGCGATCCCTGATGCGCCTGATGAAGGAACGCGATCCGTTCATTCGCCTTGCTGGGTGCGGGCTTGCCTGCATTTTTGGGGTTCAGGCGATGATCAACATGGGCGTCGCGGTGCGCCTTCTTCCTGCCAAGGGAATGACATTGCCGTTTGTGTCCTACGGGGGATCATCGGTGATTGCGTCAGGTATTGCGGTTGGCATGTTGCTGGCGTTCACGCGCACACGCCCGCAAGGCCAGATTGGCGATATTTTACTGCGGCGGGGTCGATAGACATGGCTAATCCACTTTTGATCATCGCGGCGGGCGGCACGGGCGGGCACATGTTCCCCGCGCAAGCACTGGCCGAAGCGATGCTGGCGCGCGGCTGGCGGGTCAAACTGTCAACGGATGTGCGCGGCGCACGCTATACGGGCGGCTTTCCACATGCGGTCGAGATTGAGCAAGTCGGGTCAGCGACCTTCGCGCGCGGCGGTATCTTGGACAAGCTGACTGTGCCATTCAAGATCGCCGGCGGTGTTGTGTCTGCGGTGTTCAGGATGTTGCGTGATAAGCCGACTGTTGTTGTGGGCTTTGGCGGGTACCCTGCAATTCCCGCGATGTCGGCGGCGTGGCTGTTGCGCAAGCCGCGTATGATCCATGAACAAAACGGTGTGCTGGGCCGTGTAAACCAAATCTTTTCAAAGCGCGTGGACACAGTTGCTTGTGGCACGTGGCCGACGGAATTGCCCAGCGGTGTTGACGGCATTCCGGTCGGCAATCCTGTGCGCAGCTCAATCCTGGAACGGGCGGGGGCGGGATATATCGCGCCCGGTGATTACCCGATGTCGATCCTTGTGATGGGCGGCAGCCAAGGCGCGCGCATTCTATCTGATGTGGTGCCACCTGCGATTTCTGCGCTGCCATCTGACATCCGCCGGAACATCCGCGTCAGCCACCAAGCCCGCGACGAAGACCTGACACGCGTCGCACAATATTACGCAGACGAAGGCATCCCAGCAGACGTACAGACCTTTTTCAACGACGTCCCCACACGGTTAAGCGAATGCCAATTGGTCATCACACGCGCAGGGGCCAGCACCATTGCGGACCTCAGCGTTATTGGCCGTCCGTCGATTTTGGTCCCACTTGCGATGGCGGTACGCGATGAACAGAGCGCGAATGCGCAACAACTGGTTGAAGCAGGGGCGGCGATCATGGTGCCTGAATCCCAGATGCACGTCGAAAGCCTGTCAGCCCAAATCGCCGCCGTTTTGGGAAATCCGGACGGCGCCGTCAAAATGGCACAAGCCGCACTTGCCTGCGGTAAACCAGACGCCACACAAACCCTTGTCGATCTGACGTTGGATCTCGCAAAAAAGTAACGGTACCGATGCCCCACGCGCAAAGGTGAATAACAATGGACGGAAGCCTAACGATGAACGCAGCAACAAAACTCCCGCTTGATGTTGGCCCCATTCATTTTGTCGGTATTGGTGGCATCGGCATGTCCGGCATCGCCGAAGTGTTGTTGAGCCATGGATATGTTGTCCAAGGGTCCGACCTTAAGGAAACGCCGATCACCAAGCGGCTCAAGGAATTGGGCGCGTTCGTGTTCGTGGGCCAAAACGCCGAGAACATCGCCCAAGCCGAAGTTGTCGTGATTTCGAGCGCCATCAAACCGGGCAACCCCGAGCTGGATGAAGCCCGC
Organism: Octadecabacter sp.; assembly: GCA_018608045.1. Taxonomy (GTDB): domain Bacteria; phylum Pseudomonadota; class Alphaproteobacteria; order Rhodobacterales; family Rhodobacteraceae; genus Octadecabacter. The sequence goes on from JABBAI010000042.1 coordinate 13,811, forward strand.
AGGCTTGGCTTGCCCATCGTGCGGCGCGCAGAAATGCTGGCTGAATTGATGCGCCTAAAATCCAACATCGCCGTTGCGGGAACGCACGGTAAGACGACCACCACCACCATGGTCGCCGCCCTTCTGGAAGAGGGTAAGTTCAATCCAACAGTTGTGAACGGTGGCATCATCCATGCCTACGGATCCAACGCCCGTGTGGGTGACGGCGAATGGATGGTCGTGGAAGCAGACGAGAGCGATGGCACCTTTAACCGCCTTCCCGCAACAATCGCGATTGTGACCAACATCGACCCCGAGCACATGGAACATTGGGGCACAGAAGAAAACCTGCACCGCGGGTTCTATGACTTTGTGTCCAACATTCCGTTTTACGGGCTGGCCGTTTGCTGCACCGACGATTCAGATGTGCAAACGCTGGTCGGTAAAATCACGGATCGCCGCGTGGTGACCTATGGCTTCAATGCACAGGCTGATGTGCGGGCGATCAATCTGACCTATAAAAAGGGTGTCGCGCATTTTGATATCCAACTCCAGGCCGAGGACATGGTGATCGAGGATTGCCAACTTCCGATGCCGGGCGATCACAACGTGTCAAACGCACTGTCCGCCGTCGCCGTGGCGCGCCATTTGGGCATGAAACGCGAAGAAATTCGTGCGGCGCTTGCTGCCTTCAAAGGGGTCGGGCGCCGCTTTACCCGCGTGGGTGAAGTTGACGGTGTCACGATTATTGACGATTACGGCCACCACCCGACCGAAATTTCAGCCGTGTTGAAGGCTGCGCGCCAATCCAGCGAAGGGCGCATCATCGCGGTGCACCAACCGCATCGCTACACACGCTTGCATCACCATTTTGATGATTTTTGCTCGTGCTTTAACGACGCAGACGTGGCGGCGATTACTGAGGTGTTTGCCGCGGGCGAAGACGTCATTGAAGGTGCCACGCGCGATGATCTGGTTGCGGGCATGATCCGTGCAGGACACCGCCATGCGCGCGCGATCACGGATGAGGCCGACCTAGTGCGCCTGATCCGCGAACAAGCCAAGCCTGGTGATATGGTTGTGTGCCTTGGTGCTGGATCGATTTCTGGTTGGGCGAATGCGTTGCCGGATCTGTTAAAGGCGTGACCTATGAATGGGTGATCCTTGGCGCGATTGTTTTGGTGTCGGTTTTGCCGATGATCAAAATATTGCGTCGAATGCTGTGGGCGTTCAGCCTTGCGTTCGTTGCGATGATGTTAATCCACATGCAACATAACCCGGGCGAAGCGACATTGGCGCTTGGTGCTATGGGGGGTGGGTTGATGTTTGCGCGCCCTATTCGCCGGATGGTTCTTGGGGGAATGTTGTGATGCCGATAGAATTTGCTACGCAAATCCGACAGAGCGAGGGGCCAGCCCCTCGCGCTCTCCGGGATATTTGGAACACAAAGATGAACGAAATAGGATGCGCGCAATGAGTTGGTCCATCATTGTGTCGGCGGTTTGGGTTCTGGCGGCGACGATGACCGCGTTACTGCCCATGCGGGGTCAATACGTGCCCGGTGTGGCGTTATTGATTTTAGCACCTCTGCTGATTGTTTGGCTTGGCTATGATTTTGGCTGGGGCTGGAGCGTTGCAGCCTTTGCCGGGTTTGCTTCCATGTTCCGCAATCCTTTGAAGTATTTTTATGCCCGCGCACGCGGATTGGATGTGGAGGTTCCGAAATGATTGCAGTTGGTTTGGGATGTGCTTGGCTGATTGCAGCAAATGTGCTCGCTCTTTTGCCAAGTCGGGACAATCACTGGGCGCGTGCCTATGGGCTTATCGCGCTTGGCGTGCCGCTATTGGGGTATATTACGTATACGAACGGGCCGCTTTTGGGCGTGGTGTTTTTGATTGCTGGTGCAAGCATTTTGCGGTGGCCTGTCATATACCTCGCTCGTTGGACGCGCCGCTTGGTTGGGCGCAAGGCCGACACCTAAAACACGCACTGGCTTGGCAGGCGTAGTGTGTCGCGCTAAAGGGACCCCATGATGTTGAATGACCTTCCAGACGTGCGCGGTGTTTTGACGCCAAATCGTGACCTGTCAGAGCTGACGTGGATGCGCGTCGGCGGCCCTGCGGACGTCTTGTTTCAACCCGCGGATGCTGAGGATTTGAGCGCGTTTCTTGCGGCGTTGCCAAGCGATGTGCCCGTGTTTGCGATGGGGGTCGGATCCAATCTGATCGTGCGAGACGGTGGTGTGCGCGGCGTCGTGATCCGCCTTGGGCGGGGTTTTAACGGGATCGAATTCCACGATGATATCGTGCGGGCAGGGGCAGCGGCCCTTGATATGCATGTGGCACGCAAGGCGGCTGCCGAAGGGCTGAACCTTACGTTTTTGCGCACAATTCCGGGGTCAATCGGGGGTGCGGTGCGGATGAATGCGGGATGTTACGGCGATTACATGGCCGATGTTTTACAAGACGTGCAGGTGGTCATGCGAGATGGATCGCAGCGCACGTTATCCGCGGCTGACCTCGATCTGAAATATCGCTCGTCCAGCTTGCCGGATGGTGCGGTGATTGTGTCAGCGACGTTGCGCGCACCAAAAGAGGATGCGCAAATCTTGGAAGACCGGATGGCCGCGCAGTTGGCCAAGCGTGATGAAACACAACCCACCAAAGACCGTACAGCAGGCAGCACATTTCGCAATCCAGCCGGATTTTCCAGCACGGGCAAGGCGGACGATAGCCATGATCTAAAGGCGTGGAAGGTCATTGATGATGCCGGAATGCGCGGTGCGGTGCGCGGTGGGGCGGTCATGAACACAATGCATTCCAATTTCCTGACCAATGCAGGGGGTGCCACGGCGGCGGATTTAGAGGGATTGGGCGAAGATGTGCGGAAAAAGGTTTACCAAACCAGTGGTCTAACGCTAGAGTGGGAAATTATGAGGGTTGGTGAACCAGCCCCGACAGATTGATCCCCTTTACCGGATCACAGCCCCACAGGCAGGGGCGCGAATAAAGACGGTAAACAAGTAAATGACAGGCCAGCAAGGTCTGCGAAAAGGCGTATATAGTGTCGAGCAGGACACCCAAAACCATCGTCGTCCTCATGGGCGGGCCTTCGGCTGAACGCGACGTATCGTTGAGTTCGAGCAAGGAGTGTGCGGCCGCATTGCGCGTCGCGGGTTTTGACGTGGTTGAGGTCGATGCTGGCGCTGACCTTGTTGAGCGCCTCAAGGATATCAAGCCTGACGTGGTCTTTAACGGCCTTCATGGTCGTTGGTGCGAAGACGGCGTTGTGCAAGGTCTGCTTGAATGGTTGCGCATCCCCTACACCCATTCGGGCGTGTTGAGTTCGGCCATGGCGATGGACAAACAGAAAACCAAGGACGTGTACCGCGCCCATGGATTGCCATTTGTCGACAGTGTTCTGGCGACCAAAGATCAGATTGAAGCGGCCCATGTGATGCCGCCACCCTATGTCGTGAAGCCCTTCAATGAAGGGTCCAGCGTTGGCATCTATCTGGTGATGGAGGGCGACGCACCGCCGCGTATCAACGCTGAGCTGCCCGATGTTATGATGGTTGAAACCTATGCGCCGGGCCGCGAACTGACGACGGCTGTGATGGGCGACAAGCCCTTAACGGTCACCGATATCGTGACCGATGGCTGGTATGACTACGCCGCCAAATACGAAGAAGGCGGGTCGCGCCACGTGATCCCTGCCGAAATTCCGACAGAAATTTTTGATGCCTGTATGGACTACGCCGTGCGCGCCCATGACGCCCTTGGTTGTCGCGGCATGAGCCGTACGGATTACCGCTGGGATGAAACCCGTGGTCTGGCGGGGTTGATCCTGCTTGAAACCAACACGCAACCGGGGATGACGCCCACGTCGCTTGCCCCCGAACAGGCCGCGCATTGCGGCATCGATTTTCCCGCGTTGATGACGTGGATGGTGGAGGACGCATCATGCGACCGTTAAAAGCAACACGCCCCGCGCCCCCGAAACGCGATCCTGCGCCGTCACGTATGCATTATCGCTACCAGCGCCTGATGCTGACACCGGGGTTTCGCAAACTCCTGCGCGTTGGCGTTCCGGTTTTGGTGATCGGTGGGTTGATTGCGGGGTGGAGCGCGCGCGAAGCAAACCGTCAGATGGTGGCGGACGCCTACGCCAATACAAAATCCCAAATCCAGCAGCGCGACGAATTCATGGTCAAGGTCATGGCTGTGGATGGCGCGGACGACGTGCTTGCGGGCGATATCCGCACGGTTCTTCCTGCTGAATTCCCAACGTCCAGTTTTGACCTTGATCTTGAACAGATGCGCCAGACCGTTGCAGCGCTTCCTGCCGTTGCGGAGGCATCCTTGCGGGTTCGCCCGGGCGGTATTTTGCAAGTCAACGTGACCCAGCGCGTGCCAGTTGCTGTGTTTCGCGGGCCAGAAGGCCTTAAGCTGATTGATGCTGACGGTGTGCTGATCCAGAACATCATTGCCCGTGGGGATCGGTCTGATTTACCGCTGATCACAGGGGACGGCGCACGCGAGGCACTGACCGAAGGCCTTGAGATTTATGCAACAGCGGGGCCGCTTGCCCTGCGTATGCGCGGTGTTGTGCGCATGGGGGAACGTCGCTGGGATGTGATCCTTGATAGCGGCCAGCGCATTTTGTTGCCCCATACAAACCCGGTGCCCGCGTTTGAACGCGTGGTTGCGCTGAACCAAGCCCAAGACCTTTTAGAACGGGACGTGGCCGTTGTTGATATGCGCCATCCGACCCGCCCGACCATTCGATTAAATGAACAAGCCGTCACATCGCTGCGCGAAATTAACGCTGCCGCACAATAAGAACAGGTGAATACATGCGAGATTTTTATCAGTCCCAACGCGCCATGCGCAACATGCGCCAAGCTGCGATGCAGCGTGGTGTTGTGGCGATTTTGGATGTTGGTTCATCCAAGATTGCCTGCCTTGTGCTGCGTTTTGATGGGCCGGAACAGTTCGGGGACAGCGATGGCGTTGGATCTATGGCGGGGCAATCCTCATTCCGCGTCATTGGCGCTGCAACAACCCGTTCGCGGGGCGTGCGCTTTGGCGAAGTAGACGCCATGGCCGAAACAGAACGCGCCATTCGCACTGCCGTTCAGGCGGCGCAGAAAATGGCGAACGTGCGTGTGGATCATGTGATTGCGTGTTTGTCGGGCGGCCGTCCACGGTCCTACGGGCTTGATGGTCAGGTTGATGTGATGGGGCAAACGGTAACTGAGGGCGATATTGGCCGCGTGTTGGCGGACTGCGAAGTCCCTGACATCGGCGAGGGCCGTGAGGTGCTGCACGCGCAACCGATTAACTTCGCGCTTGATCATCGCTCTGGTTTGGCGGACCCGCGTGGACAGATCGGATCGGTGCTTACGACTGATATGCACCTGATGACGATTGAAGACAGCGTCATTGAAAACCTGCTTTATTGTATCAAACGCTGTGACCTTGAATTGGCTGGCATCGCGTCATCGGCCTATGCGGCTGGCATTTCGTCACTAGTTGAAGACGAACAGGAACTTGGTGCGGCCTGTATTGATATGGGCGGCGGGTCGACCGGAATTTCCATCTTTATGCGCAAGCACATGATCTATTCCGATTGTGTGCGCATGGGCGGTGATCACGTCACATCCGACATTTCCATGGGTCTGCAAGTGGCCCCTGCGATGGCTGAACGCATCAAAACATTTTACGGCGGTGTCCTTGCCACAGGCATGGATGATCGCGAAATGATCGAAGTGGGGGCAGACACGGGCGATTGGGAACGTGACCGCCGCACCGTCAGCCGCGCTGAACTGATTGGTATCATGCGCCCACGGGTCGAAGAAATCCTTGAAGAGGTCCGCGTACGTTTGGACGCCGCTGGCTTTGAACATTTGCCAAGCCAGCAGATTGTTTTGACCGGCGGCGGCAGCCAAATCCCCGGTCTTGATGGTTTGGCCACAAAAATCCTCGGTCAGCAGGTGCGCCTTGGGCGTCCATTGCGTGTTCAGGGTCTGCCACAAGCGGCCACAGGATCAGCATTTTCAGCCGCAGTGGGCCTGAGTTTGTTTGCGGCACATCCACAGGACGAGTGGTGGGATTTCGATATTCCCGCCGAAAAATACCCAGCACGGTCGTTCAAACGGGCGGTTCGCTGGTTTAGAGAGAACTGGTAATACGCAAGATTTCGCCTAAACCCCCATATACGGCGGAAAATCATAACAAAGGCCCCACATTTTGCGGTTTTTTGGCACTTTGGACGTGACCCTTAGGGCTTAGGCCGTTAAGGTCACGTAAAGACTCTGATAAGATCGCTCGGTGGGACGGGCCTAACAACAGACAGGCGGACAGCACATGACATTGAACCTCTCCATGCCCGGGCAGGAAGAACTGAAGCCACGCATCACCGTATTCGGTGTCGGTGGAGCAGGCGGTAACGCCGTAAACAACATGATCGAGCAAGAGCTGGAAGGTGTTGAATTCGTTGTTGCAAACACCGACGCACAAGCGCTTCAGCAATCGCGTTCAGATGCGAAAATCCAGATGGGTGTTAAAGTCACCGAAGGTCTGGGCGCAGGCGCACGGGCAACCGTTGGTGCAGCCGCCGCAGAAGAATCAATCGAACAAATCGTTGACCACCTTGCTGGCGCACACATGTGCTTCATCACGGCCGGTATGGGCGGCGGCACCGGAACTGGCGCGGCCCCGATCATCGCACAAGCAGCCCGTGAACTTGGCGTTTTGACTGTCGGCGTTGTCACCAAGCCGTTCCAGTTTGAGGGTGGCAAGCGCATGAAGCAGGCCGATGACGGCATCGAAGCGCTTCAAAAAGTTGTCGACACGCTGATTATCATTCCTAACCAGAACTTGTTCCGTTTGGCCAACGAAAACACGACATTCACCGAAGCGTTCTCCCTTGCGGATGATGTTTTGTATCAAGGTGTTAAGGGCGTGACGGACCTGATGGTGCGTCCTGGTCTCATCAACCTCGACTTTGCAGACGTGCGCGCTGTGATGGACGAAATGGGCAAAGCCATGATGGGCACAGGCGAGGCCGAAGGTCAGGATCGTGCAGTTCAGGCGGCAGAAAAAGCCATCGCCAACCCACTTCTGGACGAGATTTCTTTGGAAGGCGCGCGCGGCGTGTTGATCAACATCACCGGCGGCTACGACCTGACGTTATTCGAGCTCGACGAAGCGGCGAACAAAATTCGCGAGAAGGTCGACCCAGAGGCGAACATCATTGTCGGTTCCACGCTGGACACTGGCATGGAAGGCAGAATGCGCGTTTCCGTTGTGGCGACAGGCATTGATGCTGTTGCAAAAACCAATGATTTGCCAGTTCCACGTCGCCCAATGGCGGCACCGCTGACACAACAGGTTACTGCTGAAGCACCGCAAGCAGGCCCTGCATCAGTTGAAGCACCTGCCGCTGTGGCTGCCCAAGCTGTTGAAGAAGTCGAAGTTGCACCAACGCTGTTTGACGACGCACCTGCCGCAGAGCCAACATTTGACGCGCCAGCCGCTGCTGCCGCCGCCGAATCCGATTTGCCGCCAGCTGCGTATCAACCACGCGCAGAACCGGAAATCGAAGCGCCAACAGATGCGGTCATCGCACCTCAGCGTCCCGCAATTGGGACGCCAAGTCAGGAAACCCTGGATCGTTTGCGTACAGCTGCATCTCGTAGCGCCGCGGCACCGACCGCTGAACCTATGGAATCTGAAGAAGCCGCCAAGCCGCGGATGGGTGGGTTGAACTCCCTCATCAGCCGCATGACAGGTCAGCCGGAAGGCCAGCCCAAAGAGCGTCCGCAGCCACCCGTTGCGACGTTGCGCGAAGAGGCACAACAGGCCGCACCAACATCCGAGGCCGATGCAGATCAAGAACGCATCGAAATCCCAGCGTTTCTGCGCCGCCAAGCCAACTAATTTCCGCCTAAAAACGGTCTGACGTAAGGTCACAATTTATTAGAAAGGGCTGCCATAGGGTGGCCTTTTTTCCATTTATAATAATGACTTGCTGTGGTGCAGCGACGCGAATGGCGAAAATGCGCCCGTTTGTAACAGTCATGTTTCAGACCGTTGCAAAGAGTGTGTTGAGCGATGCGCCCCAACCTCTTAGGTAATTTGTAACGAAATGAAGGATTCGATCCGTGCAAACGACTCTCGACACAACAGTGGCATTTGAAGGCAAGGGCTTGCACCTTGGCGAAGATGTATCCGTTGTCGTGCGTCCTGCGCCTGCGGACACGGGCATCGTTTTCCGCCGGATGGATGTGGCTGCGGCGATCGCCGATGTGCCTGCCTTGTGGCACCGCGTGATCGTGTCCCCGCTTAACACTCGTATCGAAAACGCGGCTGGCACATCTGTGTCGACGATCGAACACATTATGGCCGCGCTCGCTGGATGCGGTTTGCACAATGCGTTGATTGAAGTGACCGGACCCGAAGTCCCGATCCTTGACGGATCTGCAGCACAATTTGTCGAAGGTTTACTGCGTGCAGGCATTCGTCGCTTGTCTACACCGCTGCGTGTCATCGAAGTGTGTAAGCCGGTTTCTGTGACAGTGGGGGGTGCCACCGCGCGCCTTGATCCCGCCAACACATTGCACATTCGGTTTGAAATCGACTTTGAAGACCGCGCAATTGGTCACCAGATCAAGACATTGAACATGTCCAACGGCGCGTTTGTGCGTGAACTGTGCGACAGCCGTACGTTCTGTCGCAGCTCTGACGTGGATGCGATGCGCGCCCAAGGTTTGGCCCTTGGTGGCACGCTGGAAAACGCTGTTGTCGTCGACGGGGCAGAAATTTTATCCCCCGGTGGTTTGCGTCATAAAGACGAAGCCGTGCGTCATAAGATGTTGGATGCATTGGGTGATTTGTATACCGCGGGTGCGCCGATCCTTGGCCGATATACCGGTTCCAAGGCAGGTCACGCCGTCACAAACGCGCTTTTGTGCGCATTGTTCGCGGACCCTGATGCATGGGGCTGGCGCGATGTTGATACGGCGATTGCGGCACGTCTTCCGGGCGTTGGATTGCGCTGGTCGGATTTGCCTGCGGCCGCTTAATTTCAAGACCTTCATCAAACGTGAACACAAGGGTGCAAAAGGCGTTTTGCCCTCCAAATTTCTGTGCTAGACCAATATCAACCGAAACCTTTTTCGGACAATAATCGAGAGCGGGGGCGCCTCAATGTCAGGCCGCAGCAGGATTGCAAAATTTAAACGAGGATTGGCCAGCGGGTCGGTCGCGCTTGTCCTTTTAACGGGTTGCAACGCGTTTGACAGCCGTGCAATCGGCGCGTTGGGTTCCTATTCCGCACAAGAGATTTTCGAACGCGGCGAATATGAACTGGAAAGAGGCGACGCAGAAGATGCGGCCTTTTATTTCGGTGAAATCGAACGCTTGTACCCCTATTCTGAATGGGCAAAACGCGCGCTGATCATGCAGGCGTTTTCGTACCATCGCGATGAAGACTACCCGAACTCCCGTGCCGCGGCACAGCGCTATATTGATTTCTACCCCGTTGACGACGACGCGGCCTACGCGCAATATTTGCTCGCACTTTCTTACTATGACCAGATTGACGAAGTTGGTCGTGATCAGGGCCTGACGTTCCAAGCGCTGCAATCGCTTCGCATTGTGATTGAACGCTATCCTGACAGTGAATACGCGCGGTCCTCCGTTTTGAAATTCGATCTGGCGTTTGACCACCTCGCCGCCAAAGAGATGGAGATCGGGCGCTATTACCTCAAGCGCGATCACTTTGCCGCATCCATCAACCGCTTCCGCATCGTGGTTGAAGATTTCCAAACAACGTCCCACACACCAGAGGCGCTGCATCGTTTGGTAGAAGCCTATTTGTCCCTTGGTCTTGTCGAAGAAGCCCAAACCGCTGGCGCGATCCTTGGCTATAACTACCAATCGACAGAATGGTACGCGGACAGCTTTGCGCTTTTGACGGGGCAGGGGCTAGAACCACGTTCGCTTGGTAATAACTGGTTGTCTGCCATTTACCGCCAAATGGTACGCGGCGAATGGCTCTAGGCTAGGGCATGCTCCGCAGTCTTGATATTCGTGACATGCTGATTATTGATCGGTTGGAACTTGCGTTTCAGCCGGGATTGAATGTGCTGACAGGTGAAACGGGCGCTGGTAAGTCTATCTTATTGGATTCGCTTGGCTTTGTACTGGGCTGGCGGGGCCGCGCGGAACTGGTACGCCAAGGTGCGGATCAAGGTGAGGTGATCGCCGAATTTGATCTGGCTGAGGATCACGCCGCTTGGACCGTCCTGCGCGAGGCTGGTTTTACCTACGATGATGCCTTGATTTTGCGACGTATCAATTCCCGCGACGGGCGCAAAACCGCGTGGATCAATGACCGGCGTGTCAGTGGTGAAATCTTGCGCGCAGTGTCTGAAACGCTTGTGGAATTGCACGGCCAGCACGATGATCGCGGGCTGTTGAATGCCAATGGACACCGGGTACTGGTCGATGATTTTGGTGATTTGTCTGCCAAACAATCCAAAGTGCGCGCCGCGTGGAAAGACCTGAGCGCCGCTAAAAAAGCATTGAAAATCGCCACCGCCCGCGTCGCCGAATTACAGGCCGAAGAAGAATTTTTGCGCCATTCTGTGGCCGAACTTGATGCCTTGTCGCCTGCGGCGGGGGAAGATGCCGAGCTCGATAAATCACGCCGAAAAATGCAAGCATCCGAGAAGATCGGTGAGGATATTTCAAAGGCCTATCAAGCGCTTGGCCTGAATGGGGCCGAGGGAAACCTAAGCGATGCCGCCCGCTGGTTGTCGGATACTGCCGACCAAGCTGAGGGGACGCTGGACGCACCTTTGGCCGCATTGGACCGCGCCATGGCTGAGCTGAGCGATGCACAGGCAGGTGTTGAGGCTTGCGTGGATACGTTGGCATTCAATCCGCACGAACTGGAACATGTCGAAGAACGCCTTTTCGCCATTCGCGGTCTTGCGCGCAAACACAACATTCTGGCAGATGAATTGGCGCCGTTTGCGGATGGGCTGCGGGACCGCCTTGGCGCATTGGACCGGGGGGCGTCTGATTTGGCGGATTTGAATGCCAATTTGTCACGGGCTCAAAAAACCTACGATGCGGCGGCGCAAATTTTACGCGATGGTCGCCGTGCCGCGGCTGGCAAGTTAGACAAATCCATGGCCCGCGAACTCGCGCCCCTAAAGATGGAACGTGCTGTTTTTCAAACAGTAATTACGACGTCAGATGCTGGTCCGGATGGAATTGATGCGGTCGCCTTTAAGGTTGCTACCAACCCCGGCGCCCCTGCTGGACCCATCGGCAAGATCGCGTCTGGTGGTGAGTTGAGCCGCTTTTTACTCGCGCTTAAGGTCTGCCTGACGGGGACAGAATCTGGCCTGACGTTGATCTTTGATGAAATTGATCGCGGCGTTGGTGGTGCGACTGCGGATGCGGTGGGGCGTCGATTGTCGCAGCTTGCGCGTGGCGGTCAGGTTTTGGTTGTCACGCACAGCCCGCAGGTGGCGGCGCTCGGCGATCACCACTGGCGCGTCGAAAAACGTCAAACCAAAACGGCCACATTGTCGACTGTAATTGGCCTGTCTGACGTGGATCGTGTGGATGAAATTGCGCGTATGATCAGCGGTGATCGCATCACAGATGAGGCCCGCGCGGCTGCCAAAACGCTCCTTTCGGCCTAACCACACAAAGGTGGCAAATCTGAAAGTCTGGGTTTCAAAAGTTCGCGCAAAACCCGCTGAAATGTTGCATTTGGACAAGCGTTATCCGTTTAGCCGCACCACTTTTCCCGGGTTCATAATGTTGTCGGGATCAAGCGCGCGCTTGATCTGCGTCATGACGTCCCATCCCACGCCATGTTCAGCCGTCATGTAATCCAGTTTACCCATCCCAACCCCATGTTCGCCTGTGATTGTGCCCCCCAACGCCAAAGACCGTTCCGCCATACGCGCAGATAATCCCTGTGCGGTTTTCTTTTCTGCATCGCTTTGCGGATCAATCAGCAAAATTGCATGAAAATTGCCGTCCCCGACATGGCCAAGGATCGGCGCGGACAGACCTGATCTTTCAATATCGTCTTGGGTTTCGCGCACCGCTTGCGCAAGGGTCGAAATTGGCACGCAGACATCGGTCACAATCGCGGTCGCCCCGTTGCGGGACGCCAGAATGGCCCAATAAGCGTGATGGCGCATGTGCCAAAGCCGATTTCGATCCTCCGGAAGGGTGGCCCATTCAAACGCGGCCCCACCATGATCGCTGGCAATGTCGCCAAACCGTGCGGCCTGTTCTTCTACGCCCGTAGCTGATCCATGAAATTCCACCATCAGGTGGGGCGTTTGTGGAAAGTCGGCTTTGGAATAGGCATTCACCGCAGCGACGCTGGCTGCATCAAGAAATTCGATCCGCGCCATCGGGATACCCATGGCGATGGTGTCCGTCACGGCCTCAACCGCGGCGTCTATTGTGGGGAATGTGCAGGTGGCTGCTGCGACGCCTTCGGGTTGGCCCTGCAATTTAAGGGTCAATTCAGTGATCAGTCCCAATGTGCCCTCGGCCCCGACCATCAGCGCGGTCAGATCATACCCCGCACTTGATTTGCGCGCACCCGTTCCCGTGCGCACGATCCGCCCATCGGCCATGACCACCTCAAGCGCTAAGACGTTGTCGCGCATGGTGCCATAGCGCACGGCGGTCGTACCGCTGGCACGCGTGGATGCCATGCCCCCGATCGACGCGTTGGCGCCTGGATCAACAGGAAAGAAAAGCCCCGTCGCGCGCAATTGAGTGTTCAAATCCTCGCGTGTGATGCCGGGGCGGACACGAACGGTCATGTCTTCATTGTTGATCTGCACCACGTCCGCCATGTTCCGAAAATCGACCGTGACCCCGCCTTGCACGGCGAGGGTATGCCCCTCAAGTGACGTCCCAGCGCCGTATCCGATTACAGGACATCGATGGTTCGCGCAGATTTTTACGATCGCGCTGACCTCTGACGCAGAGCGTGGATAGGCCGCCGCATCAGGCGGGATCGCGTCGAAGTGCGTTTCCGACTGTCCATGCGCATCCAAATCGGACTTGGACACAGACAAGCGATCGCCTAACAGTGGTACAAGCGCGTTTATGGCGGCGTCGATGGACATGAAAATGCTCCGTTGATGTGCTGTCAGGTTAGGGCAGACGCGCGGCAGGGGAAAGACATGGCGGAGCCGCAAAAATCGCTAATCGGGCAGGGGCTTGATGATGCCATGTGCGCGTGTAGTGACGCTTGGGGTGTGATCCGCAAACGTGGCCCATCCCAAGTGCAGTTCTGGTTCATTGCTTTGATTGTCGGGATTGCCGCAAGTCTGGCGGCCATCGGGTTCCGGTTCGGGATTGAGACGTTTCAGGCGTGGCTGTACCGCACCGACGATGTGGCGCACTTGCGATCTGACGCGGCGCGGCTGGATTGGTGGTGGATCCTGTTGATCCCGACGGTCGGCGGTTTGGTTGTTGGATTGATCCTGAACAAATTCACCGATGACGGGCGCGTGCGGTCTGTCGCTGACGTGATTGAGGGGGCCGCCCTATATGATGGCCGCGTTGAAAGACGCAAAGGGGCTGCATCTGCGCTGGCGTCTTTCATCACGCTGTCCAGCGGTGGGTCGACGGGCCGCGAAGGACCTGTGGTGCACTTGGCATCCATTATATCGACATGGGTGTGCCGCCTGATCCGCGCCGATGGCATCACGGGGCGTGATTTATTGGGCTGTGCTGTGGCCGCCGCCGTATCAGCGAGCTTCAATGCACCCATCGCGGGTGCCTTGTTCGCGCTTGAGGTGATTTTGCGCCACTTCGCCGTTCACGCCTTTGCCCCCATTGTGATCGCGTCGGTGGCGGGCACTGTGATCAACCGTCTTGTGTACGGGGATGTGACGGAATTTCTGATCCCGAACCAGAATATCCTCGCCTTTTATGTAGAACTACCTGCGTTCATGATCCTTGGTTTGTTGTGTGGATTGGTCGCTGTGGTTTTGATGCGTGCGATCTTTTGGGCGGATGACATGGGCACGGCCTTACAAAACCGTACCGGATTGCCGCGGTATTTGCGGCCCATGGTGGCGGGGACGATGCTGGGCGCTTTGGCGATTTATTATCCCCACATTATTGGCGTCGGATATGAAACCACGTCGGATGCGTTGACCGGGCGTCTGGTCATGCACGAAGCGGTCGTGTTCGTGTTTATCAAGATCGTAGCTGTGGCGATCACGATGGCAGGGCGCATGGGCGGCGGGGTGTTTTCACCGTCCCTGATGGTGGGTGCGTTGACGGGGTTGGCGTTTGGCATCGTGGCAACCGGCATTTTCCCTGACGTGTCGGGTGAGGGGACGTTATACGCCTTGGCTGGCATGGGTGCCGTAACCGCGGCTGTCCTTGGTGCGCCTATTTCAACCACGTTGATCGTGTTTGAATTGACGGGGGATTGGCAAACGGGGATTGCGGTGATGGTGTCGGTGTCGCTGTCGTCCGCATTGGCGTCACGCCTTGTCGATCGCAGCTTTTTCCTGACGCAGTTGGAACGCCGTGATGTCCATCTGGCCGCAGGACCACAGGCCTATCTGTTGGGCACGTTCAAAGTGTCCAGTGTGATGCGCGGCGTCGATCACCCGCGCGCGGCTGAAGGGGAGGCCTGTGCCACCTTGATCCTTGAGGGAACCTATGTGTTCGAGGACATGACTTTAGATCAAGCGATGCCAATTCTGGAAGCCACAGGGTCAAATTTTATTCCTGTCGTGGCCCCCGCAACAGGCGACGGCCCGCCTGAACTGCGCGGGGCCCTGTTCCAGATTGATGCACTGCGCGCCTTCAACCGCGCACTGGCGGCCACGGCGGCAGAAGAACATTCCTGATTAAAGCTGCTCGACCGCGACTTTGGCTGTGTAGAATGCCATGTAACCTTTGATGTCGGCAACGCTGTCTTTGGGGTCTTCATAGGACCATGCGGCGTCTTTAAAGGTGCCGCTTTTGGCTTCAAGATTGTAATGCGTCGCCGTGCCTTTGTGCGGGCAGGTCGACGTCGTTTCCGATTTCTCAAAGAACGCCATCGAAATGTCCGAACGCGGGAAATAGATCACGTCGGGATACTCCCCCTCAGTCAACTCAAGCGCGTTTTCGGATTCGCCCAAAACAGCACCCGCTGCCCGTACGCTCCATGTGCCGGAGGCCGGCCGAATTTTGATATGATCTGACATAAATTACTTTCCCCAAAAGCGGTTTTCCCCTGATCCCCATGATCACGGAACATTCCTAAAAGCTGGTCGGGCACTATACGTTTACATTTAGGACGACGACAGCGGTAAGCACGCTTTTTCAAGCCACTCAAGCGCTGCGCCATCCAAGCGCGGACCAATTTTTTGCTTCGTATCAGAATGATACCGATCAATCCATGCGCGTTCATCATTTGACAGCAGCGTCACATCGATCAATCGGCGATCAAATGGCACGTAGGTCAAGGTTTCAAAGTCTAACATCGCGCGCTCGTCGCCCAAGGGCAGGGCGTCTGCGTCTTTGACAACGATCAGGTTTTCAATGCGGATGCCGAACGCGCCTGTGCGGTAATATCCCGGTTCATTGGACAGGATCATGCCAACCTCAAGCGGAGTTGTGGCTTTGCGGGATAATCCCTGCGGGCCTTCATGGACGCTGAGGTACGATCCCACGCCGTGGCCCGTGCCATGGTCGTAATCTTGCCCCGCCAACCACAACGGATAGCGCGCCAAAGCATCAAGGTCGGACCCGCGCACGCCCGATGGGAACCGCACACGGCTGATCGCAATCATGCCTTGCAGCACGCGGGTATAGCAGGTCTTCTCGTCCGTTCCGACGTCGCCGATCGCGATGGTGCGGGTGATGTCGGTGGTACCGTCCAGATATTGCCCGCCGGAATCCACCAGCAGCAGCTCACCTGCTTTGACGGGGCGGTTCGTGTCCTCATTCACGCGGTAATGAACGATTGCACCGTTTGGCCCCGCACCGCTGATCGTTTCAAACGAAATGTCCTGTAACGCGTTGGTATCACGGCGAAATCCTTCAAGTGCGGTGACGACATCAATCTCGGTCAACCCTCCCTTAGGTGCGGTGTCATCGAGCCACGCAAGGAACCGCACCATCGCCGCCCCATCGCGCAAATGCGCCTGACGGGTGCCTTCAACCTCAACCGCATTCTTGCGCGTCTTTGGCAGGATGCACGGGTCTTGGCCCTCACCAACAATCACGCCTGAGCCTTGTTTGCACCGCGCACACAGCATTTTTCGGACCATATATGGGGTCGAATTTGAATCAATCTGAACGGTGCACTGACTCAGTTTGGTCAAGTAATGATTGAGGAACACAGCGGGCAGAACTT
>JABBAI010000150.1 GCA_018608045.1 Octadecabacter sp.
CCAGCGGCAGGTTGGCAAAGACACCCGCGCCCGAGAACACGGTCGACAGCTGCGGCGTGACCCCGGTGGCCGAGGAGACCGGGATATAGGTCGCGGCGACGGGGGTGTAGACATTGCCGGACGTATTTTTCAGGACGACGAACCGCCCGGACTTGCCCACCAGCACCGGCGCCGCATCATTGCCAAGCGCCGCGCTGAGCGTGATCGTGCCAGCGCCTGTGTCAACCACGCTCACCTCGTCCCCGTCCTGGAACAGGACATCGCCATTCTGGAAGTCGCCCGCTGCGACCGTGCCCGTCACCGCGATGGCATGGTTGGCAAGGCTTGTGGCTTTGTAGACATTGGTCTTGCCATCCACGGCCTGCATCTGGATGAAGCGGCCCGATGTCACGTCGAAAACCGGCGCGTCGAGATCGGTAATGGCGGCGTCGAGCGTGATTTCACCGTCCGTGCTGACGCTCTGTATGGTCAGGTCGGTGCCGTTCTGGCGCAGCACATCGTTCACGGTAAAATCCGATGCCATAACGCGGCCTGCAGCCCCCTCCACGGGCGGTGCCACCGCGCGCAGGGCAAAGCTCAGCGGGATCTGCTCCAGCGTGACGCCCGCATCTTCAAGAACGTCCTTCCCAGCAAGCGCCGGTGGCGTATCTGTGACCGTATAGGCACTGCCCACCACGATCGGGTTGGCCGCCGATTTGACCAAGAGTGTGCGCTTGGAGGCAGAGAAGGTGATCTCGGTATCCGCGATGTCTGTGTCGTTCAGCGTCAGTTTGCCATCGGCGTCAAGCTTGTCCGCAATCTCCTCCAGCACGGTCGTGTTGCCAGTCGAGGCCAGCAGATAGGTCACGCCCTTCTCACTGACAGTTACCTGCGCGACGTCAACTGTGTCCCCGCTAGCAAGCGTGATCGTAAGCTGCGGCTCCTCACCACTATAGGCGACATCGTGAGCAAGCGCGGTATCCTTCAGCCACTGAACATCGACCTGCCCCGAGGCGACATCCACCTTCAGCACGCGCATATGCATCGTGGCGCCGCCTGAGGTGGCGGTCAGGATCTGGCCCAGTTGAAGGCCGCGCAGTGCGGTGTTGTTGTCCATGATGTCTTGGGCCGTGCCGAGAGTAGTGCCCGCCTCGACCAGCGTCAGTCGGATCGTATCGCTCTCGGGCACAAGGCGCGCATCGGTGACATCGAAGCCGCCGCCGATATGCGTCACACCGTTATCCAGCGGTAGGTCGATCCGGACGCCACTGCCCTGCGCCACGGGGCGCAGTTCGCCGATGAAGGCCACGGTCATTTTATACGCCGCCCGGTCAAGCTCCGTGACGACCGCATCCATCCCCGCGATACGCACTCCGGTGCCGATCTGGATCGTGTCGGGAATGGTGCCGCTGATCTCAAGCACGGCCTGCCCGCTGCCCGCATCAAAAGCCACGCCCTGAACGGTCAGCCCAGCGGCCAGCGCCGGGGCACCCTTGAGGTTGATCGACGACTTATCCGACAGCTTCAGGATGGTGGAGCCTTGGGCCACCGCCTTGGCGGTTCCACTGAACTCGATGGTGAGTTGAGTGCCCGTGGGTGCGCCCACGACCTGTGCCTCGCGGCCCGCGATGGTGACCGCGTCGTTGGCATCAACCCCGCTGACCGTGCCGCTCATCGTGAGGGTCACTTGCCAGGTAGCAGGGTCCACTAGCGTGGATTGCACCGTGCCTGCAATGGCCGAACCGTTCTTCAGAACCTTCATGCCTTCGAGGTAGAAGGACGTCCCGTCGGACATCCGGATGATACTATCTGCCGTCAGCGCGCTGTTGAGGACGCCGCTGCCGAAACCCTCAAAGCTCCTGCTACCATCTGCCACGAAACTCGGCGCGTCCGAGAACCACAGGTCGAAAACGAAAGCGTCACCGACCTTCTGGATGCGGTTGCCGAAGCTTGCGTCAGTTACGTTATGCTCGACCAGCTCAGGGCTGTCCGTTCCGACGCTCGGCACACCCGACAGGCGCTTTAGCAAGAGCGTGCCGGTGTTCGTGTCGGTATCGTTCTGGAAGGCCAACACGGTGAACAGGGCGGTGCCCTGTTCCATTGTCTTGCCCACCAGTGCCTGCAGGTTGTCGATTTTAGTTTGATCGGATGTATCTAGACCAGTGACCGACATCGTACCCGCATCGAGCGAGATCTTGGCCTGATCGCCCAAGCTGACCGTGCCTTCGGCAAAGCCAAGGTCGATGGTGGTGGAGCCGACCGGCGTAAGGTCGAATGTCGTCAACTCGACGCCAAAGCCGCTGCCGTCGCCGACCAGAACCTGGAAATTGGGCACATCGCTTACAGGCGCATTCGGATCGATCCCGAACAGCAGGTCGAAGGCGAATTGTGCGTTTGCCGCGACAGTCGCCTCGGCACCGCCGGCAAAGCTCAACGGCCCCAGGTCGACACCCAGCGTCGCCTCGAGATCGCTGTCATCCACGTCGATACGCACGGATTCCGACAGGCTCATATTGGTGATCGTGATGGCGGCCTTCATCTTGGTCGGGCCGTCCTGGTCCGCTTCGGTCACGGGGGTGAACGTGACCTCTACGCTCGCGCCAAAGGGCGCAAGCGCCTCGGTCAGCGCCGTCTCGATCCGGTCGAGCGACTGTGCGCCCGACGATTTCAGATCTGCAATCAGCTGCCGGACACCGTCGAGCCCCAGAAGCTCGCCCAAGGATTTGCCTACAAAGGGAATAGGCTGATCGATCAGACCTGCCTGGCCGTCTTCTCCAAAGAGCACGTCAATGGCGGTCGTGATCCCACCGATTACATCGGCATAGGAGAGTTTCGACAGGTCACCCAGCTGATTGGTGGATGGAAGGGCATCGAGCGCATCGTCGAATTTTTCCTGCAGGAAATCGACAAGCGTCGTCGGCACGCGCAATTCGGGCGCCGAGAAACTCGCCCCATCCAGCCCGGCACGGCCCGACAGGATGCCAACCGCGTCTGTGCCCGAGCCGACACTCGCGACCACGGGCAGGAAGACGCCGAAGCTGGCGCTCATGTCCGCGACATAGCGGATGTCGTCAGCCACGGCGCGCAGGGCATCGGTGGTGGCGAAACCCACGTCGCCCGAGCACTGCACCAGAACGGTGGTTATAGTGTCGGACCCGGTCCCGCTGGTCACGGCGTCAAGGACGATACCCCGTGCGCCGGATTTCGCATCCTCGATCGCAAGGCCTGCACCAAGTGTATGCTCACCGTTCAGCGTCAGAACATCGACACCGCTCGACGAGAAGGCCGTGGGTGCCGTGAAGCCACCGCTCGGCTCGGCAAGCGCGGTCAGGTCGCGCTTCGACAGCTCGGTGATCGTGAAAGCGGTGGCGTCGCCTGCGCGGATCGTAGACAGGTCCGCGAAGGGAACGCTGAGGACCTCGATCTCGCCCCCGGAGCCGACAAGGTAGCGCAGGCCCGCCGTGGTTTCGATCAGTTCATCGGTGGTGATCCCCTTGGTGGTAAAGTTTGCCACCGCCGTGGACAAGGCGACAGCAACCGAAACGCGCGGGTCGCTTTCCCCGGTGCTCTCGCGTACAAGGTGCAAATCAAGACCGCTCTCAAGCCCCGCAAGCAAGGTATTGATATGGGCCGGGTTTAGATCGAAGGTCTGGCCGCCGGATATGTAGGCCGTAAGCGGCGTTTCCGTCGCGGGGTCGGGCGTATTGTCCGCCATGACCAAGGCCCAATCTCCGGTGGGATAGTCATTCGCGACAGTCAGCGTCAGCTGCAGCCAATCGGACCCGCCGACCACATCCGCAGCTGTGCCAAGCACATGATAGCTGACGTTGCTGCGCATCGGCTGGAACTGTGCGGCATTGACATCGAGCAGAAGGCCGGTATCCGTCGCCGCTCCGATGGCTGACCCCTGCAGGCTGCCGCCCGCGATCCGGGTCAGGATATCCGAAGACACAAGCGAATTGACCGCGCCCGTGGTCGGATCGGCGGCGATCTCCAGCACCCGCAGCCCATCAATCGTCAGCGCTGAGGTGTCACCCGTCGCAAAGGCCTGTGGCGTTGCAGGTTGGACCGCCGTCACCGTCAGGTCGTCTGCAAAGAGCGGCAGGCGGGCATAGCCCATGTCCGACCCGAAGCTCAGCGTCGAAGGTGCCGCCACAGTCGACAGGCCATCCACGGCGCGCAGCACGGCAGAGCCGTTTGTCGTATCGACGGACAAGACGATGAAGTCGTTCGTGCCGTCACTCAGACGCAGGGCCTCACCATCGGCGACGACCTGTGTTGTCCAATCCCCCAAGGGCGCGCCGCTGTCCGCAAAGATGACACGCTGCGCCGCCACCCCACCGACCGAGGTTGGTTCGGTGCGCGCCACATCCAGCGCAATGGGTCGCAGAACGCCCGTGGGCAGGCCGGCCGGGGCGCTGCCCGTCTCCGAAGCCCATTGCGCCACCAGATCGCCACCCAGCCCGTCGCCGTCGATCGCGACAAGGCGATAGGCCCGCCCGGCCGCATCCACGAAGACCTTGTTCAGATCCGCCGCGGTGAAGGCGGCTGCATCCGCTGCTAGGCGCAGGTCGAAGGCGCCCGCAGAGGGGCTGGTGACACCATCGATTGCCCACGCTATCGGCGCGGCCGAGGCCGAGACCCCAACAGAAAGCCCCGCCTGATCGGCCAGGATCTCGGGCGCGGCGCGAAGACCGCTCAGAAGGTCCGAGATTGCCGCCACCTTGAGGGGTTCGGCCATATTGACTGCC
>JABBAI010000095.1 GCA_018608045.1 Octadecabacter sp.
TCTGCGGACACCCAATGATAGACCATATGCGCAACATCGTAGTGATCGCGCAGGGCAACAATGCTGTCCTGAAGCGCGCTAAGTTCCGTGGCCTGATCGAGTGTCGCCAAAATTCGGCGCAAGTTCACTTGCATTTACATTCGCCGCACGCGGCGCCCCCTCAAACACCGAGGCTATTTCTGATTGCGCAACCGTCGAAGTAACGTCCAGCTGGGCCGCCAACAAAGGCAATCCATTCTGGTCCGCAAATGTGCGCAGGTCAGCAATAACGTCGATGACCCATTTCTGTCCCATGAAATACCTTCTTTGAGAGGAGTTAATGATTGGTTAATTCTGATTATAAAACGAGCATACAGCCGGAGGGATTAACAATTCACCCTACTGGAATCGTCCCACTATAAATGGGGATGGCTGAATTGAATTACGCATTGAGATCAAACAAAACCGCCGCCGCATGTGGTTATGCGGCAGCGGTAACTATCTATTTTTGTGGACGGACTTACTGTCCAGAATCAAGGACATCTTCGAGGGTGCGCAATCCGACCTTTGGCGACTGGACAAGAACGGACATATTGCCTGGCTTGTGTTCGTTGCGCAGCATCTTGGTGTGGGCCGCAGGCAGGTCCGCCCATGGGAACACTTCTGACATGCACGGATCAAGGCGGCGTTCTACCATCAGGTTGTTGGCGGCGGACGCTTGTTTCAGGTGGGCGAAGTGGCTGCCCTGAAGGCGTTTTTGGTGCATCCACATGTAGCGCACGTCGAACGTACAGTTGAACCCTGACGTACCCGCGCAAATCACGACCATGCCGCCTTTTTTGCAGACAAGTGTGGACACGGGGAACGTCGCCTCGCCAGGATGTTCGAACACCATGTCGACGTTGTTGCCTTTCCCGGTGATGTCCCAAATCGCTTTGCCGAACTTGCGCGCTTCTTTAAACCAGTCGGCGTATTCGGGCGTGTTGACGGTGGGCAGTTGGCCCCAACACTTGAAATCCTTGCGGTTGATGACGCCTTTTGCGCCCAGCCCCATGACGAAGTCGCGTTTGCCTTCATCGGAAATGACACCAATCGCGTTGGCCCCCGCCGTGTTGATCAGCTGGATTGCGTAGGACCCAAGGCCACCAGACGCGCCCCAAACAAGGACGTTTTGACCGGGCTTAAGATCGTGGGGTTCATGGCCGAACAACATCCGGTACGCGGTGGCGAGGGTCAGAGTGTAACAGGCTGATTCCTCCCATGTGAGATGCTGCGGGCGCGGCATAAGTTGTTGGGCCTGCACATTGGTAAACTGAGCAAAGGAACCATCAGGGGTTTCATAACCCCAGATGCGTTGGGACGTGGAAAACATCGGATCGCCGCCGTTGCATTCTTCGTCATCGCCGTCGTCTTGGTTGCAATGCACAACGACCTCATCGCCGACCTTCCAACGCTTCACTTTATCGCCGACAGCCCAGACGATCCCCGCCGCATCCGACCCTGCGATATGGTAGGGTGCACCATGGCTGTCGAAGGGTGAAATAGGTTGACCCAAACCGGCCCAAACGCCGTTATAATTGACGCCTGCGGCCATAACGAGGACCAAGACTTCGTTTGAATCCAAAGTAGGGGTATCGACCACCTCAAGCTGGAATGCCTGATCAGGTTCGCCGTGGCGTTCGCGACGGATCGCCCATGCGTGCATCTGCGCGGGGACGTGTCCCATCGGGGGCATTTCACCCATCGCATAGAGGTCTTTTTTCTCGGCCTCGTAGGTGAAGGCTTTGTTGGTATCGAGCGCCATATCCGTCTCCGTCAGATGAAATCAATCGTGCCGCACCGCAGAATCGGAGCGTTCTGAATACAAAATTAAAGACGGAAGAGTAATAATGCAACTCTGTGGTGCGACATTTTGTAATTTTATGTCTGCTGCGTTGCGGCGTGGTTTTTAGCTGACGAAATGGTGCGCGATCGAGTTTGCGTAATATGACAGAACAGGATGTTCCGTGTCGGATACCTTCAGCTCATCCGTACCGGTAATGATTCCGCGACGGCGCAGGATCAGCAGACCGTCCTTGGCAATTTTATCAGCGGCCCATTTGGGGGCGCGCACAGATGACGGCAGATGGCCCAAGGTGCCAGTGATGTGGTCCTTTACCTCTGCTTCTGTCTTGGCGCCAGCAAGGATCGCGCGGCACACGAGAGGGACGGGCAGCAATGGAATAACGCCCGAAATGCGAGCCATCAGTTCGCCCGCGACATCGCTTGCTTCGCCGGAATGGCTGTTTTCGTAATCGCTTAGGGACATAGGCTGACCAAAACTGACGTTGGCGGTGCCGAAGGTTGTCATCTTTCCGCGCAGGCGGGCCCAAAGGTATCCCATCACGCCACCCACAACGGTAAACAACGGTGGGCGGAAGCGGCGTTCGCCGGATTGATCGGCCTTGATAAGAAAGCGGTCTTCAAGAACGCGGTCGTAGTTCAGGGCCACGGGCACGAAGACCACATCACGACCTTTGGGGTCAAAATCCTCAATGATATAGCTAAGGATTCCGAGGCGCGGTTTCGCCAAAGCACCCGTCAGGGACAACCCGCCTTCGGGAAACACGGCTTGGGTCACGCCGTTCTGTGTTGCCATCTGAACGTAGCGGGCAAGGACCTTGCGGTACAAATCCCCCCCGCCCGACTGGCGGCGCGATTTGCGGCGAATAAAGTACCCGCCAAGCATTTTGATCATACCCGACAGCGGCCAAACCCGTGCCCATTCCCCGACCGCATACGACATCGCGCCCGCGCGGCTGACCAGATGGGTGACCAACACGTAGTCCATGTTGGAACGGTGGTTCATGACAAAAATGACCGTGGCGTCTGGATCAATAGCCTCGTATTCGGCGCGGTCGAACTGGCCGACGCGCAGGTTGTAGAGAAACTTCGACAACCACCGCGCCACGCGCATGCCGAAGGAAAAGTACGCTGTGGCGGAAAAGGACGGCACAATTTCACCCGCGTAACGGCGTGCTTTTTCAAAGGCCACGTCTTCGCGCACGTTTTCGGATTTGGCATAATCGTTGATCGCTTGGATGACTTGCGGGTCGTACACCAATCGCTGGATGGTGTCGTAGCGGCGCGCCAGTTTGAACGGTTCAATCGGTTTGGTCAGACGTTCATTCACCCGTGCCACAACCCGTTCCGCGCGGCGGCGGAAAAACCAGCGCACGGATGGAAACAAAAAATGCGATGCAAACGTCACGGTGGCAAAAAGCACCATGAGGATCAGCAGCCAGAGGGGGAGTTCGACCTTAGAAAACATCTACCGACCGTGGCAGGTTCCAGCCCTGTGGTAAATGGGGTCATGCCGCAGTGCAGCGCGTTGACAAGGGTCTATTATTTCCGATACCTACGCCTCTAAGCAATAAAATTGCGCAAACTGATTCATGAGGCCCGCTATGTCGCAGACGCAGAAAGACCGTCCTTGGTTGTTTAGGACATACGCGGGGCATTCAACGGCATCGGCGTCCAATGCGCTGTATCGCGGGAATTTGGCCAAGGGTCAGACGGGCCTGTCCGTTGCTTTCGATCTGCCAACGCAGACGGGATATGACAGTGATCATGTGCTGGCGCGCGGTGAGGTCGGCAAGGTCGGTGTTCCGGTTTGCCATCTGGGCGACATGCGCAGCCTATTTGAAGATATTCCGCTGGAAAAGATGAACACGTCGATGACGATCAATGCGACGGCGCCTTGGTTGCTTGCGCTTTATATTGCCGTGGCCGAAGAACAGGGGGCGGATGTATCGGCGCTTCAAGGGACCGTGCAGAACGACATCATCAAGGAATATCTATCGCGCGGCACGTATATTTGCCCGCCAGAACCATCCTTGCGCATGATTACGGATGTGGCCGCCTACACCCGCGAACACCTGCCCAAATGGAACCCGATGAACGTATGTTCGTACCACCTGCAAGAAGCAGGCGCGACGCCTGAGGAAGAATTGTCATTCGCATTGGCCACGGCGGTCGCCGTCTTGGACGATCTGCGCGGCAAAGTCCCGGCGCAGCATTTCCCCGCAATGGTCGGGCGTATTTCATTCTTTGTGAACGCAGGCATCCGCTTCGTCACCGAGATGTGCAAAATGCGGGCCTTTGTCGAATTATGGGACGAGATTTGCGCAGAACGCTACGGCGTGGAAGACCCCAAATTTCGACGTTTCCGATATGGCGTTCAAGTAAATTCATTGGGGCTGACGGAACAGCAGCCCGAAAATAACGTCTACCGCATTCTGATCGAAATGCTGGCTGTGACGCTGTCCAAAGATGCGCGTGCCCGCGCGGTGCAATTGCCTGCTTGGAACGAAGCGTTGGGATTACCGCGCCCGTGGGACCAGCAATGGTCGCTTCGGATGCAGCAGATTTTAGCGTTTGAAACCGATTTGCTGGAATATGACGATCTGTTTGAGGGCAACCCCGCGGTGGAACGCAAAGTTGCCGAATTGAAAAAGGGCGCACGTGCGGAATTGAACCAGATTGACGGCATGGGCGATGCGCAGGAAAAAATCGAATACATGAAATCGCGGCTCGTTGAGTCGAATGCGGCGCGTATTGCTGGAATTGAATCTGGTGAAACAACCGTAATTGGCGTGAATAAGTTCCAGAACGGGGAGCCATCACCCCTAACCGCGGGGGACGACGCGATTATGGTGTCCGACCCCGAGGC
>JABBAI010000117.1:0-3262 GCA_018608045.1 Octadecabacter sp.
CGCCGCCGCCGCTGTGGCGCACTAAGGGAGAGACCGACATGCTTTTGATACATTGCCCCTATTGCAACGATGAACTGCCTGAACTGGAATTCGCTTACGCAGGTGAGGCGCATATCGACCGCCCCAAAGACCCCTCGTCGTTGAGCGACGAAGAGTGGCGAGACTTCCTGTTTATCCGCACCAACGTCAAAGGTGTACATGCTGAACGCTGGCGGCACATCAACGGCTGCGGGCGCTTCTTTAATGCCTTGCGCGACACTGTCAGTGACCGTTTCGTGACCACTTACAAGGCCGGAACGGCCCGCCCTGACACCCCAGCATTGGAGGCCGCAAAATGAACGAATTTCGCGTAAAAGACCGGGGGCGTGTGAACACGGACAAGCCGGTAAAATTCACGTTTGACGGCGAGGTATTCAAGGGCTTCGAAGGCGACACCGTCGCTTCGGCCTTACTCGCCAATGGTGTCCACTTGATGGGGCGGAGTTTCAAGTACCATCGCCCACGTGGCGTTGTCACTGCAAGCTCGGAAGAACCTAACGCTCTGATAGGAACAACGCGTGGTAAGGGCCAGTTCGAGCCAAATACCCGCGCCACAATCCAGGAGATTTATGAGGGTCTCGCGACCGAGAGCCAGAACAAGTGGCCCTCACTGCAGTTCGACCTCGGGGCGATCAATGACCGTCTTTATATGCTGTTTTCAGCCGGTTTCTATTACAAAACCTTCATGTGGCCCCGCAGTTTCTGGGACAGTGTCTATGAGCCTTTGATCCGTAAGGCGGCAGGTTTGGGTAAGGCTCCAACAGAGGTGGATCCCGATCACTACGCAAGCCGATATCTGCATTGTGATGTCTTGATCGTCGGTGCCGGTCCTTCTGGCATTGCCGCTGCACTAACTGCAGGACGCGCAGGGTCCAAAGTCGTATTGGTCGATGAAAACACCGAAATGGGTGGCACGCTGCTATCTGAACCATCGGTATTAATCGACGATCAGACCGCATGGGACTGGCTGGCCAAAGCCAAGGCAGAGCTGGACAATATGCCCAATGTGCGCCGCATGACGCGCACCACGGCTATCGGATATTACCACCAGAATATGATTGGGATGGTTCAGAAATTAACCGATCATATGGCCGATGTCCCTACTGGAGCGCCGCGCGAACGGATGTGGCGTGTCAGGGCCCATGAAGTTGTGTTGGCCCAGGGTGCTATCGAGCGACCTATGGTGTTTGACGGAAACGATTGCCCAGGCGTCATGATGGCAGGCGCCGCGCAGACCTTTCTGAACCGATTTGGTGTACTGGTTGGCAAGCAACCAGTCGTGCTAACCAGCCACGATAGTGCGTGGCACAGCGCTTTTGACTTGGCTGACGCTGGTGCAAAAGTGGTGGCGATTATCGATACACGCCCCGAAGTGGATGCAGCACTTGTGCATCAAGCGATGAAGCGCGGGATCGAGACGCTTGTGGGTCATACAGCGACGGCCACAAAAGGCCGCTTACGGGTCAAGGGCCTGCGAGTAAACCCCGTCAAACATGGCCGCGTCGGCACAGCGCGGGTACTTTCATGCGATGCCGTTCTGGTCTGTGGGGGCTGGACGCCTTCACTGCATCTTTTCTCACATACCAAAGGATCACTGGATTGGGATGCAGAGGCCAAGGCCTATCTTCCCGGCAAAAAAACCGAAGATGTGCACATAGCAGGCGCTGGTCGCGGGCTTTGGGGTATCGCATCGGCGCTTGAGGATGGCACGAAGGCTGGACGAGAAGCAGTTCAAGCCTTGGGTCAGACGGTTGGTGCGGCCAACTACAAAGTGGCCGACGACCGCGTCGGTACCGGCATCACCCAGAAGGAACTGCCAAGCGACCGAAGTGCCGGCAAAGCCAAAGCATTTGTTGATTTCCAGAATGATGTGACGGCCAAGGACATCCGCCTTGCTGTTCGCGAGGGTATGAAATCAATCGAGCACGTCAAACGCTACACCACCAACGGCATGGCGACCGATCAGGGCAAGCTGTCGAACATGAACGGCTTGATGATCGCAGCGGACGCCCTGGGCAAAGAAGCTCCCCAAGTCGGACTGACAACTTTCCGTCCACCTTATACACCAACGACCTTTGGCGCGTTTGCTGGCTATCATAAAGGGCAGCATTTCGAGGTAACGCGTAAGACACCCATTGACGGTTGGGCCGAAGAGAACGGTGCAGAATTCGAACCGGTCGCCTTGTGGCGGCGTGCTTGGTATTTTCCACAAGCTGGCGAAGACATGCACAAAGCGGTCGCGCGTGAATGCAAAGCGACCCGACAGAGCGTGGGTATGTTCGATGCCTCTACGTTGGGCAAGATCGAAGTCTCCGGCCCTGATGCCGTGGAGTTCATGAACCGCATGTACACGAATCCGTGGACCAAACTAGGTGTTGGCCGCTGCCGCTATGGTCTGCTGTTGGGCGAGGACGGCTTCATTCGCGATGACGGTGTCATCGGGCGCATGCGGGACGACCTGTTCCATGTTACCACGACCACCGGTGGTGCCGCACGTGTGCTGAACATGATGGAGGACTACCTTCAGACAGAATGGCCCGAGCTTAAGGTTTGGTTGACATCTACCACCGAGGAATGGGCGACTATCGCCCTCAACGGTCCGAACGCACGCAAGCTGTTGCAGCCTTTCGTTGAAGGTGCAGATATTTCAGCCGATGCCATGCCACATATGGCGCTCGTCGAATGCACCGTCGCGGGCTTCCCGTCACGACTGTTCCGTGTGAGCTTTACCGGCGAATTGGGTTTTGAGATCAACGTTCCTGCGCGTCATGGTCGAGCCCTTTGGGAAAAGCTGCATGAGGCAGGTCAGCAATACGACATCTGCACCTATGGCACCGAAACCATGCATGTTTTGCGCGCCGAAAAGGGATTTATTATCGTCGGCCAAGACACCGATGGAACTGTCACACCTCAGGATGCGGGTATCGGCTGGGCCATTGGTAAGATGAAGCCAGATTTTGTTGGTAAACGCTCGCTCGACCGGCCTGATATTGTGGCACCAGGGCGCAAACAACTTGTCGGCCTGTTGACCGATGATCCGAAGACCGTTCTTGTTGAAGGTGCACAGATCGTGGCGGACCCGAAGCAAGCCAAGCCGATGAAGATGATCGGACATGTGACGTCGTCCTATTGGTCTGAAACGCTTGGTCGATCCATTGCTATGGCCGTTGTCGAAGGCGGATTTGATCGCATGGACGACACGCTTCACATCCCGACTGAAGAC
>JABBAI010000117.1:3272-4352 GCA_018608045.1 Octadecabacter sp.
TTGCGCCTGCCGACTTGGTAGTGGCCACTAAAGCGTTTGGATTGAAACTGCCAGGCAAAATCGGCGAGGGGGTCCAAAAGGGCGACCGAGCAGCCTATTGCATCGGACCGGATGAATGGCTCTTGCATGCAACTGAAGCTGATCAAAATGCTATTGCCGCACAGTTTGATACCGCTCGGGCCAAGACGCCGCACAGTCTGACTGTGATTTCCGATCGTGAAGTGATGATCGGGATTACGGGGCCAGCAGCGATTGAGATGCTGTCTGTCGCATGCCCGCTGGACCTATCGCGCATGGCTGTTGGTAGTGCCAAACGGACAGTCTTTGACTATGCACAAGTCGTACTCATCCGTGACGGTGACGATGCTTTCCGTCTTGAGGTTTGGCGGTCCTTCTTTCCGCATGTATCTGGCCTTCTAGAGATTGCAGTCAAAGAACTAACAGTCGGCCTGTAAGACCTCCCATTTTTATGAAATTTGCGCGGCCTGTTCTGGGGCGCGACCCATCTTCGTGCCTGAAAGGACGTTTCCATGTCGAAAACTCTAAATTCATCCCAGATCTCTGACACGGCCATCGCAGACGCCGTTGCTGCAGAACTAGACCGTCAACAAAACCAGATCGAACTGATAGCATCCGAAAATATCGTCAGCGTCGATGTGCTGCGCGCGCAAGGGTCGGTTTTGACCAACAAATACGCCGAGGGCTACCCAGGTCGCCGCTATTACGGCGGGTGCGAGCATGTTGACACGGTTGAGGAAATCGCGATCGCTCGCCTGTGTGAATTGTTCGGCGCGAGCTTTGCCAACGTGCAACCACATTCCGGAGCGCAGGCCAACCAAGCTGTGTTTCTTGCGCTACTCGCGCCTGGTGATCGAATCATGGGCCTTGATCTGGCGCACGGCGGACACCTGACCCACGGCTCACCCGTAACGATGTCAGGCAAATGGTTCGATGTAGTCAGCTACGAAGTCTCAAAAGACGATCACCTGATCGACATGGACAACGTACGAAAGGTCGCGCTTGAGACTAAGCCCAAGCTGATCATTGCGGGCGCGTCTGCTTATCCGCGCCACATGGACT
>JABBAI010000117.1:4362-4629 GCA_018608045.1 Octadecabacter sp.
TTGCCGCATTTCGGGCGATTGCCGACGAGGTTGGCGCCTATCTAATGGTCGATATGGCGCATTACGCTGGTTTGATTGCGGCGGGCGAATACCCCGATCCAGTGCTCCACGCCCATGTCGTGACCTCCACCACGCACAAGACTCTGCGCGGTCCGCGCGGTGGTATTATTCTGACTAACGACGAAGCACTGGCCAAGAAATTCAATTCCGCCGTGTTTCCCGGCAACCAAGGTGGCCCCCTGATGCACGTCATCGCAGCAAAGGCCG
>JABBAI010000033.1:0-1233 GCA_018608045.1 Octadecabacter sp.
CGTCCGCAGGTACCGCGTCGGTGATTTCACCGATGCCAACCATGCCAGCGCCGATACCATCCCATGTGGACGTGGATTCCCATGTGCCATCCATGACAGCCTGCGTGCGCGCGATATAGTACGGTGCCCAGTCATCAATGATAGACGATACGCGGGTCAGCCTTTCGGCAAGCACCATATTGTCGGCCCAAGCATCATATGGGTCGCAGGGGTCTTCTTCGGCAGGGGACATGATCATCGCGCCCGTTTCAGGCTTGCAATACCAGTCTTCGCCCGCGCCAAGCACCATGGGCCATGTGGAAATATCATGGCCCCCAGGGGCTGGAATGCGAGCTATCCACCGGTGCAGCGGTATGAAACCCAATGGCGTTATGCCAGCCATGACGGCCACCTAATCCACCCAAGCAGCGGCCGCGTTGACCCGTGCCGCTTCAAACATCTGCTCTCCCGCCGTGACCTGCCAGCCAGTGCCTATGCGTGTAATAGCTTTGACCGGTGCGCCAGTCACGACCTGTCCTCCGTTCGCACGGATTTCGCGGGCGAAATTCTGGATGAGCAGATCGGTGTCGATATCCCATGCGTCCGTGTCAATTGCGGCGCGGTCGACCATATCAAGATTCAGGATCGGAATGATCGCTAGGGCTTCTTGTGGTGTGATCTCCGACATGCCCATTTCCGCGATATCTTGGCGATACGCGATGTCGTGGCCGCATTGTCCACCAGCATAAGCCTGCGCTGAGATAAGACGCCGCCGTTCGCCCTAGCGTGGTAATCTTTGGAGGTGGCATTCAGGGCAATCACTGAAGGTTTGCCATAGCTTTCCTCGAACAAAGCAGCTGATCGCCCGGAAGCGTGATAAGCTAACGCACTTTCGCGCTCCAACACCGTTTCGCGCCCCAGATGTTACAATCGCGCGCCCGTTGAAATGCCCGTGATTCCGCCGCCAATAATGATAAAGTCGTGCATGTTTTTTCCGTCCTGCCAAGTTGCATAGCCTAGATCACAGCAGCGGTGGAGCAAATGAAAAAAGCCCACCGTTTCGGGTGGGCCTTTGGTCACATTGTTAAGTCAGCTTAGGATGGAATATCGCCGTCGATACCTTCGATGTAGAAGTTCAGACCAGCCAATGCGCCGTCATCCGCCACTTCGCCGTCAGCCAGCCAGACAGACCCGTTCTGCTTGTTGATCGGCCCGGTGAACGGGTGGTAGCTGCCGTCGGAAATTGCATCGCGC
>JABBAI010000033.1:1243-4609 GCA_018608045.1 Octadecabacter sp.
CGGCTTTGACATCTGCCGGGACCGCATCGGAAATTTCGCCGATTCCGACCATGCCAGTTCCGATTCCGTCCCATGTGTTGACGCTGGACCATGTGCCGTCTTTCACAGCCTGCACGCGGTCGATGTAATAGGGTGCCCAGTTGTCGATGATCGAGCTGATCCGAGGCATGGGGCCGTATTCTGCCATATCGGCAGCCTGCCCGAATGTGTAGACGCCACCGGCTTCTTTGGCAGCGGCATGAGGGGCCGTAGAATCGGTGTGCTGAAGCACAACATCACAGCCCTGTTCGATCAGCGCTTTGGCAGCGTCAGCTTCTTTGGCGGGGTTTAGCCACTCAAAGATCCAGATGATTTTGAATTCGACGTCAGGGTTGACCTTGGAGGCGTGCAGATAAGCCGAGTTGATGCCGCGCACAACTTCGGGAATCGGCACAGACGCGATATAACCAACTTTGTTGGATTTCGTAATCTTACCCGCAAGGTGTCCTTGAATGGCGCGCCCTTCATAGAAGCGTGCGGAATAGACCGAGACGTTATCGGCGGTCTTATAGCCGGTTGCGTGCTCAAATTTTACATTGGGGAATTTCGCGGCCACGTTCACGGTCGGGTCCATGAAGCCATAGGATGTTGTAAAGATAATGTCAGCACCGCCAAGGGCCATCTGTGTGATAGCACGTTCGGCATCTGGGCCTTCTGGCACAGATGCTTGATAAACCAGCTCAACGGAATCGCCAAAATGTGTGACCATCTCTTCGGCAGAATGGTGGTGGTGCTGTGTCCAGCCGCCATCGTTGATCGGGCCGACATAGATAAAGCCGACCTTGGTTTTTCCCTGTGCGCGCAGTGGTGCGCCAAAGGCCGTTGCAAGTGCGGCGGCAGCGCCGGAGGCAAAAAGTGTTCTACGTTTCATCGTTTATGGTCTCCTAAGTGTTGAACCGGGAGCAGACCCGGCGAAGTTGGCCCGGCACATTTTTAGCGCGAAGCATGGAATGTTTTGCCGAGTGATCCCGGCCCAGGGCTGCCCGACAGGGCAACCAGAACCAAGATCGTCGCAATATACGGTGACATGGAAAGGTATTCCACGGGGATGGCAAGCCCTGTCGCTTGCAAGTTTAACTGCAAAGCCGTCACGCCGCCAAAAAGATAGGCACCTACGACCAAACGGCCTGGTTTCCAGCCAGCAAAAACAACAATCGCCAGCGCAATCCATCCGGCACCCGCGGTGATTCCATCTGTCCACTGTGGCACACGCACTAGGCTGATGTAGGCCCCGCCCAGCCCGGCACAGGCCCCGCCGAACAGGACCGCACCAAAGCGGATCAGCAGGACATTGTAACCAAGGGCATGCGCTGCCTCGTGGTTTTCGCCCACAGCCCGCAGGATTAGTCCGGCGCGCGAGTATTTCAGGAAAGCCCAGACAAGAGCGACGAGGGCAAGAGAGCAGTAGACGACCAGATCGTGTTTGAACAGGATATGCCCGATTGCCGGAATATCAGTCAGGAAGGGGATCGACAGTTTCGACACGATCACTTCGGTATCGGTCGAATACCCCTGGCCAACAATCGCTGCGAGGCCGACACCGAACAGAGTCAGCGCAAGGCCGGTCGCCACTTGGTTCGTCAGTAGCCCTAGCGTCAGCATGCCAAATATACCAGCCACTGCAGCGCCACCCAAGGCCGCCCCAGAAAAACCGACAAACGCCGAGGATGTTTCATGTCCGGCAATGTAACCGCAGACGGCGCCGGTGATCATCATACCTTCGACGCCAAGGTTCAAAATACCTGCGCGTTCCACAACCAGTTCGCCAATCGCGGCCAACATAATCGGGGTCGAGGCAACGATGACCGCGGCCAGCAAGAAGACGATGTTAATGTCACCCATGATCAAATTTCCCTATGCAATCAAGTGAACGATGCCCGCCGACAGTGTTGCGGCCCCCATGATCAACAGCATGTAAGTGTTTCATTACGTGACAGCCCCCTGCGCCAGACGGATGCGGTAGTTGGTCAGCACATCCACCGATAGCAGCGAAAACAAGAGCATCCCCTGGAAAACCTGAATAGAGGCCGAGGGGAGCTGCAACGGCTGGAGGGCCGCATCGCCACCAATATAGGTCAGCGCCATCAAGAGGCCTGCGAGCAAGATGCCGAACGGATGCAACCGGCCCAGGAATGCGACAATGATTGCCGTAAAGCCATAGAACGCGGGGAATGACCCAAGAATTTGACCTGATGGGCCTGCGACTTCAAACATGCCGGCCACGCCGGCCATCCCGCCGGAAAGAACCATACACAGGATGATAAGACGGTTGGGATTCACCCCTGAAAATGCAGCGGCACGCGGGCTTTGCCCAGCAAGGCGGACGTTGAAACCGAAACGGTGTCGGGTCATGAATACATAAGCCACAATCACCGCAAACAGGGCTGTGATGACCCCCCAATGAATGCCCGATCCAAAGGAACCAAGATTGGGAAAGAGATCGCCATTGGATGCGGATGGATATTGCTTGATGCTGCGACTGCCTGGAAACCCCATACCGTCAGGGTCGCGCATTAGGCCGACTGAGAAGGCATTGATCAAGACTTCGGCGACGTAAACCAGCATCAGTGACACCAGGATTTCGTTGGTTTTGAAATAGACCCGCAGCAATGCCGGGATCATCGCCCAAGCGGCCCCTCCCGCGATGCCTGCGACGATCATTAACGGAAAAATGAGCCAGCGCGCTTCGAGCGGATAAAAGGCAAGCGCGACACCGGCAGCACAAATCGCGCCAATAATATACTGCCCCTCGGCACCGATGTTCCAAATGCCCGCCTGAAAGCCGAATGACAATCCGATCGCAATTAGGATCAAAGGCGCTGCTTTGATCAGGAGTTCGGGGAGGTAGAAGGCAGAAAAATTACCAAAAAGAGGATCCCAAAAAATCATGCCCGTCGCTGCAATCGGGTCTTTACCCAGCAGCCAGAACAGCACGCCGCCCAGAATGATTGTGATGACCACGGCCAGTAAAGGCGCAGCATAGGTCCAGACCTTTGAAGGCTGGGGTCGTTTCTCAAGCCTCAACATGAGCTACCTCCATGTCATGTGCGCCGCCCAACATCAGACCAATTTCATCAACCGTGAGACCCTTGGCTGAGCGCGGTTCCGATAAAGCGCCGCTGTTAAGGGCAGCAAAACGGTCGGATATTTCCATCAGTTCATCAAGGTCTTGCGAAATACAGATTACCGCTGACCCGTTGGCGGTTAGATCAAGCAGGGCTTGGCGGATTGATGCGGCCGCGGCGGCATCGACGCCCCATGTGGGCTGATTGACGATCAGGACTTTGGGGTCTTGCAAAATCTCACGCCCGATGACGAACTTTTGCA
>JABBAI010000076.1 GCA_018608045.1 Octadecabacter sp.
GAAAGCGTCTCGAGAGACAGCACGACCGCTCGTTCAGGTCGAGTATAGACCAGCCGTTTTTCCGCGTAATGCAATCAGCGCGAGCACGGTATCGATAGTTGGCGTTTGCGTATCGGTCACGCGGCCAAGCTCTTTGACGGAGCCCACAAGTGCGTCGATTTCCATTGGTCGTCCTTGGTCAAGATCCTGTAACATAGATGTGCGATGCGCGCCGACATCTGCGCCTCCTTGGATACGGCGATCTACGTCAATCGGGAATTTCACGCCAAGTTTTTCGGCGATTGTGTGTGCCTCAAGCATCATGTTGCGCGCAACCTCTCGGGTGGCAGGATCGGTGCAGAGAACATCTAGCGTGGCATGGGTTAGCGCCGAGATTGGATTGAATGACAGGTTCCCCCAAAGTTTGATCCAAATCTCATCGCGGATTTTTGGCCGCACCGGCGCTTTTAGACCTGCCGCAGACAAAGCTTTGGACAAGGCCGTTGCCCTTTCGGACTTGGAACCATCTGGTTCCCCCAGTGAAAATCGATTACCTTCGATGTGTTTGACGACACCGGGCTCGATGACTTCTGCTGCCGGATACACCACGCAGCCTAGCACGCGGTCTGGGCCAAAACCGTCCCATTGGGCATTGCCGGGATCGACGGTTTGTAAACGGGTGCCTTCTAAGTCACCGCCGACTTTGTGGAAATACCACCATG
Source organism: Octadecabacter sp. (assembly GCA_018608045.1). Classification (GTDB taxonomy): domain Bacteria; phylum Pseudomonadota; class Alphaproteobacteria; order Rhodobacterales; family Rhodobacteraceae; genus Octadecabacter. The sequence goes on from JABBAI010000076.1 coordinate 702, forward strand.
GCACACCGTTCACACCGGACACGATTGTGGTGTTGTCCCCGATCAGCGGCTGCATGTGGGGCACCACGGCCGGAACCGAATGGGCCTTGAGTGTGACGATCACATAGTCTTGCGGTCCAAGATCGGCGGCATTGTCTGACGCGGAGACATTTACCGTCGTCTCGCCACTTTCTTCAATCAGTCGCAGCCCGTTTTCGTTCATGGCTTTCAGATGAGGGCCACGCGCAACAAGGCTAACGTCTGCACCAGCTTGTGCCAGCTTTGCGCCCATATATCCGCCGATGGCGCCAGCGCCAAAAATACAAATTTTCATGATTTTAGCCTAAACCCAGTTTCTCGGCGAGACCGATGCGTTGCAATTTCCCCGTCGCCCCTTTGGGGATTTCATCCAGGATCAGAATTTTGCGCGGCACTTTGAAAGCCGCCAAGCGTTCGCTGGCGAAATCGCGGATCTCACGGTCGGTGGCGTCTTGGCCTTCTTTCAGGACGACAGCCGCCGCCACGTCCTCACCCAGTTTGTCATGAGGGACGGAGAAGGTCACACATTGCCCGACCGCCGGATGATCGGACAGTATGCCATCGACCTCAAGCGGGCTAATCTTCTCACCGCCACGGTTGATGATCTCCTTCAAGCGCCCTGTCAGGGACAGATATCCGTCGTCGTCAAACATGCCCTGATCGCCGGTGCGGAACCAGCGTTTGCCGCCATCCTCGAAGAAGTTCTTTTCGTTCGCTTCGGGGTTGGCCTCATAGCCTGGCGTGACGTTGGGGCCTGAAATCGCAATCTCGCCCACACCATCAATCAGCCGGTTTTCGATTTCATGAGCGATGCGCACTTCGGGGCCGGCGGGAAAGCCGACAAAACCGGGTTTCTGGCAGCCCGGTTCAATCGGGTTGCAACACATCTGGTGGGCAGCTTCAGTCATGCCGTAGGCCTCAACCACGGGCGCGCCAAAGGTGTCGGCCAGTTGGGTCATCACAGGGCCGGGCAAGGATGAAGACGAGGAACGCAAGAACCGCAGACGCGCCTTTTCGATGATCTCAGCGTTGCGCGGCGCGCGGGCCAGAATGGCTTGGTGCATGGTTGGAACTGCGGTGTACCACGTCGGATCAACCTCTTGCAGCCAGCCATAGAATTTCAGCGCATCAAAGCCAGGCGCACAGCTGATTGATCCACCAGCGGCCAGCGACCCGCTTATCGCCGCAATCAGCCCATGAATGTGGAACAGCGGCATCACGTTGAGGCAGACATCATCGGGGGTCAAAGCCAGCGAAACGGCTATGTTTTGTGCAGAGGCCGCAACATTAGACTGTAACAGCGGCACAATCTTGGGGCGCGATGTCGTGCCGGATGTGTGCAAAATCAGCGCAACATCGTCAGGCGTCGACAGTGTATCAGGCGCGCTGCCTGTTACATCTGTGGACAAGGTGAAATTGCCCGCTGGCTGGGTCGCTGTAAGTTCAATGACTGTCATATCAAAACGAGCCGCCGCCGCACGCGCAGGCCCGTCATAGCCGGCTTCAACGATAATCGCGCGGGCTTTCAGATCCTCAAGGTAGAAGGCGAATTCGTCTTCTTTGTAGGCAGGGTTTAGCGGGGCCGTGGTAGCAGATTGCGCGACGGTCACAAAGGCCGTCGCCATCTCGGGGCCGTTTGGCAAAACGACGGCCACACGATCCGACGCGCCGATGCCAGCGCCGCGCAGGGCTTGGCGGACCTCTTGGGTCAGCCCTTTGAGATCACCATAGGTCATCCAGTCACGGCCGGGTGCGCCGATGGCATTTGCGGCGTCAGGGTGCTGCTGGATCAGGTCTTCAAGTCTTTGCATGGAGTGTCCTTCTTGTCGTTCTGAGTTGTGTGACAAAGTCGTTAAAGGTGAATTAGCACATTGTTCAACCTGCTGCCACGTGCCGTTTGCGGCGCAACAACTTTAAGGCAGGCAAAAGGATCAGAACGATCGCGATGATCATGATCGGAGCGGCGATTGGCCTTGTAAAGAAAACCATCGGATCGCCAGATGACAAAAGTAAGGACTGACGCAAGGTCGGCTCTGCGATGGGTCCAAGGACGATTGCCAGAACCGCAGGTGCCAGCGGGTAGTCAAACTTGCGCATGAAAAAGGCAGCGATCCCGAAGATCACGATCAGCCAAAGATCATGCATGCTGCGTGATGCTGCAAAGCCGCCCACGATGGAGAGCACGAAAATTAGCGGCGCAAGAATGGTAAAGGGCATGCGCAACATCCAAATGAAGAGGGGAATAAAGGCAAGGTTGATCAAAACGGCGACCAAGTTTGAGATATAAAAGGACCCAATCAAGCCCCAGACAAATTCGCTCTCGTCGATGAACAGGCGCGGCCCAGGGGTCAGACCCCACATCACCATCCCACCAAGCAAAATCGCCGTTGTCGGAGACCCCGGAATGCCAAGGGTCAACATCGGCAGCATTGACCCTGTAGAGGCCGAGTTATTGGCGGCCTCGGGGGCTGCAACACCGTCTGGAGATCCTCGCCCAAATTCCTCGGGTGTGCGCGATGTCATCTTGGCCACACCGTAAGCCATCAACGAACCTGGCGTTGCGCCCGCAGCAGGCAGAACCCCCACAAAAAACCCGAGGATCGACCCGATCCATGTGCCTTTCCAACCCCGTTGCACCGCTTCTTTGGTGTCCGATGCGAGACCCTTGACGGTAATCTTTGGGTTTGTGGTGGTCACTTCACCGCGTGTTTGCTCAATTGTCCAGAGCATCTCACCGATGCCATAGACGCCGATCGCCAGAACAATAAACCCGATCCCACGCAGAAACCCTTGAATGTCAAACAAGACGAGCCGGGGTTCGCCAGAGATGGTGTCAAATCCGACCGCCGCCAGCACAAGGCCAAAGCAAATGGAAAAGATCGTCTTGGGGATATCATCGCCGCCAAGGCCCACAAAGGTGGCAAAGGCCAACAACATCAGGGCAAAGATTTCAGGCGGTCCAAAAGACAGCGCCACATCAGCCAGAAGCGGCGCAAAAAGGCTAAAGAACACTGTCGCAACTGTCCCACCCACGAAGGAGGCCAATGCGGCAGTGACTAAGGCGAGGCTGGCGCGACCCTGAAGTGCCAAGGGGCGTCCGTCAAATGTAGTTGCCACCGCTGTGGAGGCCCCAGGTATCCCGAGTGCGACCGACGAGATCGCGCCCCCATACATCGCGCCATAATAGATCGCCGCCAGAAAAATGATCGCACCCGTAGGCGGGACCAAAAACGTAACGGGCAACAAAATAGCAACACCATTGACTGATCCCAACCCAGGCATTGCGCCAATGAACAACCCGACGGTCACGCCAATCACGATCAACATCAGGTTGACCGGTTGGACAGCCGTAAGCACACCATCAGCAATCAATGAAAAGACTTCCATGGGAACCTCGCCTCAAACCTGCATTAGTAGATAATATCGTACATTATATCGAAGAAAGGCTGCATGAACGGCAGGCCTTGGGGCATCGAGATGTACATCGCGCCCTCGAAAAAGAAGAACAGGGCGATCGGCAAGAGAACGGCGATCGTGAGGGCCAAAAGCCACGAATGCCTACCCAGAAAACGCAAATAATAGATCATGAACAGGCAGATCGCGCCATACATCGATATGATGGGGATCAATGCTACGAAAGCCACGACCCCCCCGCCCACCAGCGCGACGGTGCGCCATCCGAACGCATCCATTAAAGGCTCTTCCGAAACCGCTGCAGGGCTGCGACCGCGCCACCAATTATACGCAATCGCAGCGCAGCTTAGAAGCATGCCGAGAGACAACCAGAAAGGCCAAAAGCCGCCACCTGGCCCTTTGCCGCTGATGTATCCGATGGGAAGCTCTGTGCTCTTGTACATCAGAT
>JABBAI010000073.1 GCA_018608045.1 Octadecabacter sp.
ATGTGGTGGTTGTCGGCGCACAGTGGGGCGACGAAGGCAAAGGCAAGATCGTGGACTGGCTGTCTGAACGTGCGGACGTGATTGCGCGGTTCCAAGGCGGGCACAACGCGGGCCATACCCTTGTGATCGACGGCAAAGTCTACAAATTGCATGCCTTGCCCAGCGGCGTTGTGCGCGGTGGCAAACTTTCGGTTATTGGCAACGGAGTTGTTCTCGACCCATGGCACCTGATGAAGGAAATCGCGACAATCGAAGCCCAAGGCGTCGACATCAGCCCTGAAAACTTGATGATTGCGGAAAACACACCGTTGATCCTGCCGCTGCACGGCGAACTTGACCGTCTGCGCGAAGAGGCCGCGAGTGCCGGCACGAAAATCGGGACAACGGGCCGCGGCATCGGCCCTGCGTATGAAGACAAGGTTGGCCGCCGTTCTGTCCGCGTTGCTGATTTGGCGGATGACGCAACCCTTGAAGCCCGCGTGGACCGTGCGCTGCAACACCACAATCCACTGCGCAAAGGCCTCGGCTTTGATGAGGTGAACCGCGACGAATTGCTTGCCGAATTGCGTGCCATCGCACCCAAAATCCTGCCGTTCGCAGCACCGGTTTGGAAAGTGCTGAACGAAAAGCGCAAAGCGGGCAAACGGATTCTGTTTGAAGGTGCGCAAGGCGCGCTTTTGGATATTGATTTCGGGACATACCCGTTTGTGACGTCATCCAACGTGATTGCAGGGCAGGCGGCAACGGGTGTTGGCCTTGGCCCGACAGCGATTGATTACGTGCTTGGCATCGTCAAAGCCTACACCACCCGCGTTGGCGAAGGTCCGTTTCCGACAGAATTGGAAGACGCTGACGGCCAGCGGTTGGGCGAACGCGGCCACGAATTTGGAACGACGACAGGCCGCAAACGCCGCTGTGGTTGGTTCGACGCCGCCTTGTTGCGCCAAACCTGTGCAACATCTGGTATCACGGGCATCTGTCTGACAAAGCTGGATGTTTTGGACGGATTTGAGACGCTTAAGCTGTGTGTTGGGTATGATCTGGACGGTGAACGCCTTGATTATCTACCGACGGCCGCAGAACAGCAGGCGCGCTGCACGCCGATCTATGAAGAAATGCCAGGTTGGAGTGAATCCACTGAGTCCGCGCGGTCATGGAACGATCTGCCCGCACAGGCGATCAAATACGTGCGTCGTGTTGAAGAGTTGATCGACTGCCCCGTCGCCCTAGTTTCAACATCACCTGAACGTGAAGATACTATCCTCGTGACGGACCCGTTTGCAGATTAAGGGATCAACATGGCGCTGACGCATAAAGCAAAGAAACGCTGGTCACTGGCGATATTGTTGGTCGGATTGCCGCTGTATATTGTGGCGTCCGTTACGATCATCAATTTCCTGTATCCCGATCCGACGACGCGACCTCCGCTGTGGATCGAATTGTCGATTTATATTGGGTTGGGCATACTTTGGGCGTTTCCGTTCAAATTCATGTTCAAAGGCGTCGGCCAAGCAGACCCTGACGCGTAAATTTAAGGAGCCGCGGTGCGGCACACCTATTCTTAACGCGCGTGAAGTTAATTTGAGACCCATGCGGCACTGTCTGGCATGTAAAAACGGCGCAAAGGGTGCCCTTTGCGCCGTTTTATTTTGTCGATTAGGGGCCTGTTAGCCCGCGCGGCGTTCCGGGTTAAAGCGGCTGTCGTCTGCCACTTGGAAACGGCCATTGCGGACCTTCGTGAAGCGTCCTGCGCTGATCAATTCCGCAAAGCTGCGCAATTCATCTTCACGCTTGAAGTCGTCAGCGGCCACAGCGCGCACCCGGCGCAAAATCTGTGGGCGTGAAAACTCGTCCGCGCCTTCAACGAAGGATGTGTACGCGGCGGCTGTTTCGAGCAGGTCGCGCAGTTCTGACGCACCCATCTTATCAGCAAATTCCGCGAACGATCCGGATGCACGTGGTACTGATGCATCTTCTTTGCGCGCAGCCACACGGCATGGAACCACAGGGGTATCGCGGCGTGCGTCTTGTGCGCCGTCTTCAACATCGACGCGCTGTGCTGCGACGAGTTTCAGAGGAGCAGGGCGCGGGCGTTCGGTCCGTGATGTTGTCGAGCGGACCACCGGACGGGGGCGCGGTTTTGCTGATGCGGCTGGATTGACCGCTTCAGACAGATCGTTGCGGAATGCGTTTTCAACATCCTGCCCGTCATCTTCGGGCTCTCCGACCTGTCGTGCGGCTTCTTTAGCAGCAACGGCGGCCTTGAGCTGCGAAATTGCATCGCGGCGTCGGCTGCCCTCGGGTTCTTGCATCTGCGCGTCGGTTTCGTTCATCAAACGATCTAAGGCTGCGTCATCGACATCGGCATCAGTCGACATAAAGTCAGTGGCGCCGACTTGGTTTACTTGCGGTTCTTCATCCTTGGGTGTGTCTTGATCGGACATTGCGTTGGCAACGGCGTTCATCGTTTCGTCGCCAGCATCATCAGTGTCTGCCGCAGCATCGCCAGACGCATCGTCCTGAATAGCTTGCAGATCTTCGGCGAGGTCAACGTCATCCAAGATTGAGATATCGTCCGTGAAATCGCTGTCCTCAAGATAATCATCAAGGTCGTCAGCACCATCTAGCAAGCCGAAATCGGGGCCCGCGGCTTTGTCGTCTTGTGCTTTTTGCGCGGCTTCTTCGGCCATGGCCTTTTCGAAATCCGCACGTTTCATACGCACAACACGGGCACGGGGTTGTTCAGCAGGCGCATCCGAAGTGTCGTCTTCCTGTGCCACAGCGGTATCCACCAAAGCAACGTCAGCGTTCGAGGTGTCCGTTTCGACAGCTTCAGCATCAGAGTGGCGCGCCATAACACGCGAAATCATGTCATCAGCGGCTGGCGCTTCTTGTGGTTGCGCGTCTTCGGCTTCAACCATGTCTTCAACACCCTCGGACTGCATCGCAGCGTCATCTGACACGGCAGCATCGTTTTGGGTTTCAGGTTCCACATCAGCCACGTCCTGCGCTTGAGTCTGGGGCAAGAACTGTTCTGTCAAATCGTCTGACGGATCATCGTTCTTTGCGTCTGATTTTCCGACCACTGCGCGGATACGCTGGAGTTTGGCCGCAACGCTGTCCGTATCAGGATGCGCAGGGACGTCCACTGGGGCGCCAACGTCAGCAGGGGCATCATCTGCCTCGCCAGTGTTTTCGGGGGCCGACCCTGAAGCCGCGAGCATAGAAGACGGCGCGTCATCGCGCGTTTCTTCGACGTCAGGTTCGGTGGTCCCCTCCGAAGCATCTGCCGTCGCAGCGCTTACGGATTCGAGAGTGGATCCCTCATCAGAGGTGACCATTTCAATTGAATTTTGATCAAGAGCGATTTGCGCGTCCGCAATCGATTGTGCCTCTACATCAGCCTGTTCTTGGACCTCAGCAGCTGCTTTTGCCTCAGCCTTCGCGTTACGTTCGGCCTTGCGTGCTTCTTTCGTACGGGCTTTTGCGGCGGCTTTTTCAGCTTTGCGGGAAGCCTTTGCGGCTTTGCGTTCGGCGTCAACTTTGGCGCGGGATGCGTCATCATGCACGGGTGCGTCGCCAGTGTCATCTGACTGATCCGTCAGGGCCGCAGCACGCAGCACAATACCGCCGTCGTCCATTGTTGCATCCACGCGGCGTGAAATTTCACGCTCGGCGATTTTTGCCAGCATTTCTGCATCCGGGGTCGGGGGTTCAGCCCCGAAATACCTGTCATCAGAGGCAAGACCACGGAAATATTCCGCAATCGCTTTCATCGTATTGAAGGAATCATCGAATCCTTCAAGTGTGTACGAAAAAGTGCCGTAAGAGACGGTAAGAATCTTGCTCGTTCCAACCATTGTTTGCTCGCTTTCTACCCAACCAGTAAGACGTTGTTTACCATCTATTGGTTCGCAATTCGGAACAGAACCGCGATAAAGTGGGTATTATTTCGTGACCGTTTTGGGGCACGTTTCCAAATTCAAGGGTAATCAAACGTGATCCAACCGATTGTTTCAAGTAGCGCACCAATCACATTGATCGGTGGGGCCGACCCTGCACCAGACATCCTTACTGTTGCGTTAAAATGGGGCGAAACGGTCGTTTGTGCGGATGGCGGGGCCGATACAGCCCTTTGGGCAGAGCTGAATCCCGTTGCGGTGATTGGCGACATGGATTCGATTTCGGACGCCGCGAAGGATGCTTACCGGGATGTGCTGCATCCCATCACAGAACAAGACAGCACCGATTTTGACAAAGCTTTGCGCCATATCGCGGCGCCTTTGGTGTTGGGCGCCGGATTTAGCGGGGCGCGGATTGATCATGAATTGGGATCAATGACAGTGCTGGTGCGCCATCCAGACCGCCGCTGCATTTTAATAGGGGACGACACGATTATGTTGCTATGCCCACCTGAGATCACATTGGATGTGGCTGAGGGCAGCGCAGTGTCGTTGTTTCCCATGGGCGATGTCGGCTGTGACAGTGAAGGATTGCGCTGGGCTACCGACGGTTTGCGATTTGCGCCCGACGGGCGGATTGGCACGTTAAACAAAGCGACGGGTCCGATCATTCTGCGTCCTGACGCGCCAAAGATGCTGTTGATCCTGCCGCGCGCGGCCCTGGAGGTTACGATAAAGGCGCTGCTTGCGGGCGGCGCGACATGGTCCGTTCGCGCAGGATAATATAAAGACCTGCCGCCACGGTGATGCAGATGCCAACGGCCGCCAAACCGTTGGGCAGGTCTTTGAAGATCAGATATCCGATGACCGTTCCGATCGGAATTTCGAGGTATTGCATCGGTGCCAGCGTGGCAGAGGGGGCGAACCGCAGGCTCCACGTCATCAACAAATGTGCCACTGTGCCAAGGCACCCTAGGACCGCCAGCAATATCCATGCGTCATTCGGGATCGGGTGAATGGCAAGCAATGGCACGTTCGGGAACACCAGCAAGGCAGCCCCCACCATAGGCGCGGCCATAAGGCCAGACAGCGCCTGCAATCCGATTGGGTCTACGTCTTTGGCGATCTGACGGGTGACCAGCATAAATAGGGCAAACACCACTGCGACACCTAAGGGAAGCAGTGCAGGCAGGCCGACTTCGACAAAGTTCGGCTGCACCACCAAAAGCGTTCCAATAAATCCAACAGCACAGGCGGCAAGGCGATGGCCCCCAACATGTTCGTTGAGGTGCACTTTACCCAGCAGCAACATAATAAACGGCATGACAAACGCAATCGCGATAGCATCCGCCAAATCGAGGTATTGGAGCGAGGAAAACATCAGCCCAATCCCGCAGATATGCAGCACCGTGCGGATCGCCGTTAACCGTATCAGGCGCGCGCCCTTTGGCATTGGATATTTCAACAGCCAGACAAGTGGCATCAGCAACGCGACCTGAACCGAAAACCGCACAAACACCAAGAACCCCACCGACAAATCCTCACCCAGCAGCTTTGCCATCGCATCCCCAAGGGGCGCGAGGACGCAAAAGCCGAGCATCAGGAGGATTCCTAGGAATGGGCGGTCTGTCATATCGCAACGCTAGGCTAGTTAGACGGGGCCCGGCAATCGGGTAATCGCGCGCGCCGTCACCCGTTCGCGGTGCACCACATACAAACCCGACGCCATAATGATCACGATCCCCCATAGGGCGAGGCCGTTGGGGATATCGTCAAAGATATAAAATCCTAGGATCGCTGCGGTGATGATTTCCAAATAATGCAAGGGGGCCAACGTCGCGGCGGGCGCAATCGTTAGGGCGTAGGTCATCATCATATGCGCGATGGTCGCAAAGAAGCCGACGCCAAATAAATAGGCCCAGAAGATGCCCGTCGGCCAAACCGGATCCAGCGTGTCCCACATCCCGTTCGTCAGGGCGCGCCCATCGGCAAACCAGATCAGGGGCACCAACATGATCGTCGCGGCCAGCCCTGTTTGAAATTGCATTTCAACAGGGTGCATTTTTCCGCGCAACCCGCGGGTGACCAACACATAGGCGGCAAAGGTGACAGCCGTACCAAGGGGCAGCAAGGCGACATAGCCAAAGGCCACAAAGCTCGGTTGGATCACGAGCATACATCCCGAAAACCCCACAGCAGAGGCCGCAAGGCGGCGGGGGCCAACCTGTTCGCCAAACATCAACTTTCCGCACAGCAGGATGATAAAGGGTTCCACAAACACAATCGCCAACGCATCCGCCAGCGGCATAAAGCGCAACGCGGCAATGATGAAATAGGTCGACAACATCAAGAACAGCGCCCGCAGCGCCACAATCGGCCAAAGCGCGCGCGGCATACGAAGGCTTAGTCCCATTACCAAAACGACAGGCAACATCAGGACCGTTTGCACAATAAAGCGTCCGGCGGTGATCTGCCCCACGGGGATCACATCCGCCGCGATCTTGGCACAGACGTCCAATAGCGGTGCGAAGATGCAAAAGCCCAAAATTAGGGCCATACCCAGTGGAATGCGGTCTGTTTCAGTGGTGTTCATAGGGGCGGTATGCGCGTCCAATCGTGCCTTTGCCAGTCCAAATGCGACCTGCCTTGAACGGCTTTGCCAAATCGTACTTTTAGCAAATGCAAACGGTGTTTGGCTTTGTTTGAAAAGGGTCGGGCGCTCTGCCATGAGGGATGAAATCAATCAGGAGGATCGCCCCGTGGCCCGTACATATCTTAAGAAAGCAACATTGACCGCCCAGTCTGGGGCCAGCGATGTTCATGACATGGTGCAGGGGATCTTGACGGATATTGAGGCCGGCGGCGATGCCAAAGCGTTGGAATATGCGGCCAAGTTCGATCAATACGAAGGCAACGTGATCCTGACCGCTGCGGAAATCGAAGCGGCCTGCGCGCGGGTGCCCCAAAAGCTGAAAGAAGACATTCAGTTCGCCCATGACAACGTCAAACGCTTTGCAGAGGCGCAGAAATCCACGCTTGTGGATGTTGAGGTCGAAATCCAGCCCGGTTTGATCGCAGGTCAAAAGGCAATTCCGGTACACGCGGCGGGCTGTTACGTCCCCGGTGGTCGCTACAGCCATATCGCATCGGCGATTATGACAGTGACGACAGCGAAGGTTGCGGGCTGTAACCACATCACAGCCACATCGCCCCCACGCCCCGGTGTTGGCGTGGCCCCTGCAATTATCTATGCGGCCCATATTTGTGGCGCGGATAAGATCATGGCGCTGGGCGGTGTTCAGGGCGTGGCCGCGATGACGTTTGGTTTGTTTGATCTGCCCAAAGCCAACATTCTTGTGGGCCCCGGCAACCAGTTTGTGGCCGAAGCAAAGCGCATTCTGTTTGGCCGCGTGGGTATCGACATGATTGCTGGCCCCACGGATTCACTGGTTCTTGCAGACAAAGACGCCGACGCGATGATCGTCGCCGTGGATTTGGTGTCCCAAGCAGAGCACGGGTATAATTCCCCCGTTTGGTTGGTCACAGACAGCCAAGAGATGGCGGAAAAGGTTATGGCGCTGGTGCCGGATCTGATTGCCGATTTGCCAGAACTGAACCGCGAAAACGCATTTGCCGCATGGCGCGATTACGCCGAAGTCATCGTGTGCGACAACCGCGAAGACATGGCTGCGTGTTCGGATGAATATGCACCCGAGCATTTGACAGTCATGGCCGAAGAACTTGATTGGTGGCTGGGCCGCTTGTCGTGCTACGGATCCTTGTTTCTGGGCGAAGAAACCACTGTATCTTACGGTGACAAAGCATCTGGCACGAACCATGTGCTGCCGACGTCGGGTGCCGCGAACTACACAGGCGGTTTGTCCGTTCATAAATACATGAAAATTGTCACATGGCAGCGCAGCACGCGCGAAGGGTCCAAGCGAGTGGCAGAGGCCACAGCGCGCATTTCACGCCTTGAGGGCATGGAAGGCCACGCGCGCGCCGCAGATGTACGCTTGGCAAAATACTTCCCAGGTGAGACCTTCGATCTGACCGCTCAAGGATAACATCATGGACCCGACCCCCGCTTGGCCCGCGCAGCGTTTTGACCTCACAGGCAAAGTCGCTTGTGTTACGGGCGCGAGCGCGGGTTTGGGCCAACATTCGGCTCGGGTGTTGGCGGCTGCGGGGGCAAAGGTCGTTGGCGTTGCAAGGCGGGCCGAGGCGTTGGCAGACTGGCAGGCTGAGATTGGGGATAAAGCGGCTGTGGTTGCCGCGGACCTATCTGATCGCAATGCGCTGAAAGACATCGCCGCGCGCATTTGCGAACCGTTCGGCGCACCTGACATCATCGTCCACGCGGCGGGCATCAACACACGCGAAGCCGCCGATGACGTGACGGATGCAGGTTGGGACGTCACGATGAACCTCAACCTTGCGGCGCCGATGTTTTTGACGCAAGCGTTCGCACGCACGATGGCTGCCAAGGGTTGGGGTAGGGTGGTGAATTTTGCCTCCCTGCAAACAACCCGAGCGTTTCCTAGTGGCATTGCATATGGGGCATCCAAAGCAGGCATTGCGCAACTGACCCGCGCCATGGCCGAAGCTTGGTCGAAAGATGGCATCACGGCCAACGCCATTGGCCCGGGGTTCTTTCCGACCGAACTGACTGGACCGGTGTTTTCCGACCCCGAACGATCCGCAAGAAACGCTGCGCAAACCTGCGTGGGGCGCAACGGTGATCTGTCCGATCTTGATGGTCCTTTACTTTTCCTCTGCTCTGATGCGTCGGCCTATGTTACGGGTCAGGTGTTGATGGTGGACGGGGGCTATACGGCGAAATGAAAGCACTGATTTACGACGGCCCAGAGGTTTTGCGGTATGGCGATGCGCCTGATCCGGTTGCGAAAAACGGCGAACAGCTGATCCGGATCGAAGCTGTGGGGATTTGTGGCTCTGATATGCATGCCTACCTTGGCCACGACGCGCGCCGACCCGCACCACTGATTTTAGGTCACGAGGCAGCCGGCGTTATTGTCGGCGGCAAACAGGACGGCACCCGCGTCACGATCAATCCACTAGTGACATGCGGCGATTGCGAAGCCTGTGTGTCTGGCCAAACGAACCTGTGCCCAAAGCGCGAAATCATATCAATGCCGCCGCGCGAAGGTGGATTTTCGCAGATGGTTGCCATGCCACACGGCAATCTGGTCGAAGTGCCCGATGACGTGTCTTTTGCGCAGGCCTCGCTCGCTGAACCTATCTCATGTGGGTGGCACACTGCCCGATTGTGTCGCCGCGCCGTCCCGCGTGGGCGCACGGCATTGGTGATCGGGGGCGGCGCGATTGGCCTTGGCGCCGCGCTAAGCCTTGCGGCGCAGGGTGTGCTTGATGTGAAAATTGTTGAACCCAACACCATGCGTGCCGATTATCTGCGCGATGTATGCGGCCAAAACGTACTGTCGCCTGATGATCTGGCCGAGGGCGGCACATTCGATATTGTGATCGATGGCGTCGGGTATGCTGCAACCCGTGCAACCGCCAGTGCGCAGGTCAAAGCGGGCGGAGTGATCGGCCATATCGGGCTTGGCGAAGACAGTGGTGGATTGGATGTGCGGCGTATGACGTTGCAGGAAATCACCTTTATCGGGACCTATACCTATACCGCACAGGATTTCCGCGACACCGCAGCCGCGATGTTTGACGGACGCTTGGGTGATTTGAAATGGACTGAAACGCGGCCCCTGTCACAAGGCGCGCAAGCCTTCGCAGACATTCGTGGCGGTGTCGTCGCGGCCCCGAAAATCGTTTTTTTGCCGCAGGACGGGTGAGGGCTATGTTGCGCATTCATTCATCCGATGACGCGCGACAGATCGCCAAGCGGCGGCTGCCATGGATGGTGTTTGACTACATTGATGGTGCCGCGGGCCGCGAAGCGGGGGCGGACCGTGCGCGCGCGGCCTTTGATGAAACGGTCCTGCGCCCGCGCGTGTTGCAAAACGTCAGCAATCGCAGTGTAGCGTCCGACGTGTTTGGCAAACCCACCAAAGCCCCCTTTGGCATCGCGCCCATGGGGATGTGCAATCTGTCGGCACCGGGCGCAGACCTGATGCTGGCACGTCTTGCCGCGCGTGAAAACGTGCCCGTCGGCGTGTCGACTGTTGCGTCCACAGCGCTTGAGGCGATGATCGAAGAAGCGCAGGGCAATGCATGGTTCCAGCTGTATTTTTCCGGCGACGGCGTGGGGACGTTCAAACTGGTCGAACGGGCAAAGTCGGCAGGATATGAAACCCTCATCGTGACTGTAGATGTGCCTGAGGTCGGCCGCCGCCCACGTGAATTGCGCCACGGGTTTAACATGCCGTTCAAAATCGGCCCGCGCCAGTTTTTTGATTTCGCGATGCACCCGCGCTGGTCGATCAACGGATTGATCAAGGGCAAGCCGCAGATGGCAAATTTCGACATGGACGGTTTTGAATTTGACCGCACAGAATCCCGCGCCGCCGCCGATTGGGACACGCTCGCGCGGCTTCGCGATGCTTGGCCTGGAAAGCTTGTCGTTAAGGGTGTGCTGGACGTGGATGATGCTGTGCGCTGCTGCGATGCAGGCGTTGATGCTGTGCAAGTATCGAGCCATGGATCAAGGCAGTTGGACAGCGCGCCGGCTCCGATCCATGCGCTGGCCGCGATCCGTGCAGCGGTCGGGCCTGATATGCCTCTGTTTTATGACAGCGGTTTGCGGTCGGGCGAAGACGTCGTAAAGGCCTATGCGGGCGGCGCGCAGTTCGCGTTTCTGGGCCGCATCCTGCAATTCGCCATCGCAGCCGAGGGCGAGGACGGGTTGAACCGTCTGTGGGACATCCTGAAAGACGAGGTGTCGATCACGTTGGCGCAAGTCGGGGTAACGTCGCTAAAAGACGTTTAATCCAGCGGCGCGTGAAGTGTCGTATTAGCCGTAATGATCCCGCCGCGATTGCCGATTTCAATTGATCCGTAACGTTCTTTGAACACCTCCGGTAGGGCGCGATCACCCGGGATCGACAGCCACAACCGCATCAAATGACGCCGCTTGTCGGGATCGGGCCAGTCGGTAAATCCGGTGCGGTCGTGCAATTGGCTGTGATTATAGACGAACTGCATATCGCCGGGCTGAAGCTGCATCGACATATGGAGATCAGGATCGTTGGCCAGCGCATCAAACAGATCAAGCGCTTCTATATGTTTGTGTGTCAGACGCGGTGCGTCGTCGAACCGCTGGGCGCTTTCGATGTATTGGCGCTGATAGAATACGGTCAGTTGGCCCGCGTGCCATGATAGCACGGGAATGGTCATGAAGGGTGCTGCGCCTTCGGGGACTTCGCCGCGCCGATCCGTGGCAATGGGGTCAAACAACAACGCCAGAAGGTCGGGGCGGGTGTCTGCCATGCGGTTGGCGATGGTTTCCACGCTGACCAACAACGACATGCCGCCAATCTGCGCCTCACGCAGGCAAAGCAGGCCAACCACATCCGCGCTGTCGGTGTGAAATGTCTGGCGCTCTGCGGTTTGATAAATGCGGGTATTTGTGTCGTTCGCATCCGCGCCAATGTTGCGCACATGTCCAAGGATATGTCCGGCTGCATTCTGACTGCGCGCGCGCCCCAGATGCGCGCCGATCCCGCAAAAGATCGTCGCGGCGGTTTCTTGAGTGTAGGTCGCGACGGGCAGGCCGCGCAGAACCTCAAAACCGTGCCCGTTTAACAACGTGTTCGACAGGCTGGCCAAATGGGCGGCAAATGTCGGCAACGGAAACGCATCGGCGGTAATTTCACCCACGTCGCGACCCAAGGATAGGTAGTGCGCGGCGGCGGATTCAAGTTCTGCGATTTGTTGGATCGTCAGTTCGATCAGCCAATCAGACCGTTGCGCCACATCGCGCCCGCGCCACGCAGAGGGGCCAGAAAATGGGAGGGGAAGCGCATGTTCCATCAGCAATTCGGCACATTCACAGCCAGGCCACCAAGGGCGGTTTCTTTATACTTTTCAGACATATCAAGCCCAGTTTGGCGCATGGTTTCAATCGCAGCGTCCAGTGGCACAAGATGGGTGCCGTCCCCGCGCATGGACAATGACGCCGCAGACACCGCCTTGATTGCGCCAAGCCCGTTTCGTTCAATGCAAGGCACCTGCACCAGCCCGCGCACGGGATCGCACGTCATGCCAAGATGATGTTCCAGCGCAATTTCAGCGGCGTTTTCAATTTGTTCTGGGGTGCCGCCCAAAACGGCACACAATCCGGCGGCGGCCATTGCTGCGGCTGATCCGACTTCTGCCTGACAACCCGCTTCCGCGCCCGAGATTGAGGCATTGAATTTCACCAAGCCGCCAATCGCCGCCGCCGTCAGGAGGAAATCTGGGATTTTGGACGCCGACGCATTCGGCACATGATCCATGTAATAGCGGATCGTGGCAGGCACGACGCCCGCGGCACCGTTTGTTGGCGCGGTCACGACCTGCCCACCAGCGGCGTTTTCTTCGTTCACGGCCATCGCGTAGGTCGACATCCAATCATTGATCGTATGCGGCGCGGTCAAGTTGACGCCAGCCTCGGCCTGAAGGGCATCGTGGATACCTTTTGCGCGGCGTTTCACGTTCAATCCACCGGGGAGAATGCCGTCGGTGACCAGCCCACGATCAATGCAAGTGTTCATGACGTCCCACAGCCGTGAAATCCCCGTGTCGAGGTCCGCAGCAGTGATGCGGCTGAGTTCGTTTTCGCGCTTCATGGCAGCAATGCTCAGCCTGCTTTCTGCTGCCATATCAAGCATTTCTACAGCGCTTTTGAACGGGAATGGGACAGGCGCGCCGTCTTCTTTGTCGGCCCCTGCGGCAAGTTCGGCTTCGGTCAGAACAAAGCCACCACCGATGGAATAATAGGTCACCTGCGTGACGACATCGCCCTGCGCGTCGCAGCCTTTCAGGATCATCCCGTTGGCATGGCCTGGCAATGCAGGGCCATAGTCGAATTCAAGGTGATCCTTAGGCGTGAAGTCCAACTGGCCCAGACCATCAGGGGTCACAAAGCCCTCGGCCTCAATGCGTGCCATTTCGGCGTCCGCTTTTTCACGATCATAATCATCTGCGCGAAATCCCGCGAGGCCAAGAACAGTGGCGCGATCCGTTGAATGGCCAACACCTGTGAACGCCAAAGATCCATGCAAGGATGCGCGTAACCCAGCGACTTTGAAGGGTTGTGCGCGCAGGTGATCCAGAAACCGTGCCGCAGCAACCATCGGCCCGATTGTGTGGGACGACGACGGACCAATACCCACTTTGAACATGTCGAAGACGGAAAGAAACATTGCGCTGACCTATGCTGAATTCATCACGATCCTACGACACTTCTCCACACTGTCACGGCCCAAAACGACGCAAGCGGGTGCGTTTGCGGGGTCTGTTCAGCGAATGTTAACGCAGGGGTCGCAGGTTGGGGGTGGGCGTTCTATAAGAGGTCCAACGATTCACCGCAGGAGCACTCCCATGGCGACTCAACTGTCCCCCATCGACAAAGCCAAATTCGTAGCCGCCAAACAGGCGACGCAATATGTCGAAGACGGCATGAAAGTTGGCCTTGGTACGGGATCGACAGCTGCTTGGCTGGTCAAATGCCTCGGGGAGATGGTTGAAAAAGAAGGGTTGAAAATCAAAGGCATCCCCACGTCTTCACGCACCGCAGCCCTTGCGCGTGACGTCGGGATTGAGGTCATTTCACTGGACGAAGCGAAGTGGTTGGACCTGACGATTGACGGCGCGGATGAATTTGATGGCAACCTGAATTTGATCAAAGGCGGCGGCGGGTCGCTGTTGCAAGAAAAGATTGTCGCCACGGTAAGCGACCAGATGATCGTCATCGCGGACGCCGCCAAGAGCGTGGAAACACTTGGAAATTTCCCCCTCCCGATCGAGGTGGTGCCCTTTGGTTGGCAGACGACTAAGACGCTTTTGGAAGAAACGCTGATCGGTATGGATGTTTTGGGCCGCAAGGTGACCCTGCGCATGAACGGCGATGCTCCGTTTTACACGGATGAGGGTAATCACATCCTTGATATGCATCTGAACCGAATCGGTAATGCGCGGAAAATGTCGCTTGTTATCAACCAGATACCAGGCGTTGTTGAGAACGGGTTGTTCATTGATATTTGTGATATCGTCGTCATCGGTTATGGCGACGGACGTGTCGAGACGCGCGATATCAATGAAGGATCGGTCGAAGAAAATCGCCACGATTTTGTTGAAACTGAAAACCTGTTTGCGGACCTTTCTGACTAGATCACGCGGCAAATTTTGGGCGACTGAACGGTTTTCACATCAGCCCCGACCGTCATAGTCGATTTTATACAAAATTTTGTGGTTTGGGCCGCATAAACTTGCACGCCTCTGTGACTGGTCAATGGGGCAGGGCTGTGATCTATCCATAGCCGAAATAATCCCCATGTTTGAAAGGCCGCCGCTATGTCCGATTTTGATTATGATCTGTTTGTGATCGGTGGCGGGTCTGGTGGTGTGCGTGCGGCGCGGGTTGCATCAGCGACAGGGGCGAAGGTCGGGCTTGCTGAAGAATTCCGGATGGGCGGAACCTGTGTGATCCGTGGCTGTGTTCCCAAAAAGCTGATGGTGTTTGCGTCCGAATACCAAGAAATGTTCGCAGACGCGCGCGCCCATGGCTGGGATGTGAAGGATGGCGCGTTTGATTGGTCGGTGTTTCAGGGCCGCATGCATGCCGAACTCGACCGCTTGGAAGCGATCTATCGTAAGATGCTGGCCGGGTCGGACGTTACAATCCACGACAGCCGCGCCACCGTTTCAGGACCCCACGACGTAACGCTGGCGGATGGCAAGACCTTTAGCGCCAAACATATTTTGGTGGCGACGGGCGGGCGGCCTGTTTTGCCTGATATGAAGAACGCGGACCTTGGCATCACGTCCAACGATATTTTCAATCTGCCTGAGCTGCCCAAGAAAATCTTGATCGTGGGCGGTGGGTACATTGCGTCTGAATTTGCCTGTATCCTCAACGGGTTGGGTGTTGAAGTGACGCAGTTTTATCGTGGTGCGCAAATTCTGCGCGGATTTGACGATGAAGCCCGCGGGCTTGTGTCTGAAATGATGATTGAAAAGGGCGTTGGCCTGCATCTTGGCACCAACATTCTTGAACTGGAAAAGCGGGACGGCGGTATTTGGGTGAAATGCACCAACGGGTCAGAAGCGATGTTTGATCAGGTGATGTTTGCGACAGGTCGCACGCCGAACACCGATGGGCTGGGCTTGGACGCGGTTGGCGTTGACACCGGTCGGCGCAATGAGGTTATCGTGGATGACTACAGCCAGACCAAAGTGCCCAGCATCTATGCCATTGGTGACGTGACCAACCGTGTGCAGCTGACGCCCGTGGCGATCCGCGAGGGCATGGCCTTTGTTGAGACTGTCTTTAAGGGCAATCCGACCAAGGTAGATCACGACCTGATCCCGTCCGCGATTTTCACCCAGCCTGAAATGGGGACCGTTGGCCTGAGCGAGGAAGACGCGCGCGAAAAAGAACCGATTGAAATCTACGCCACATCGTTCCGCCCCATGCAAACATCTTTTGCGGGCCGGCCTGATCGCGTGTTGATGAAATTGGTGGTGTCCCAAGCCACGCGCAAGGTTCTGGGGTGTCATATTGTCAGCCCACATGCGGGTGAAATGATCCAGCTTGCGGGCATCGCTATCAAGATGGGTGCAAACAAAGAACAGTTCGATCAAACCTGTGCTGTGCATCCGACAATTTCCGAAGAATTGGTGACAATGCGCGACCCCGTAAGAACGGCTTGAATGGCGGGTTGAATTTCGCTGCGTAAAGCACACTTATAGAACCAGACGATAATGGCCCCCTCGCGGGGCGATAAATTAGGGAAGACAGGCTTAATGGCTGGAAATAATGGCGGCCCCTGGGGGGGCGGAGGAAATGATGGCGACGATGACGACGACCGTTTTCGCCCGAATGGAAATGGCGATCGCAATGGCGGACGCCGTCCGAATAATGATCCGCAAATCCCTGAATTTGATGAAATAATCAACAAGACCAAAGATCAGCTTCGTGTGCTGATCGGTGGTGGTGATGGTCGCAAATCGGGTGGCGGCGGCGGTGCTGGCGGGGCAGGTGGCCCCCAGATCACGCGCGGCATGGTCGGTCTTGGTGCGCTGGCGGCTGTAGCCGTTTGGGCCTTTTCGAGCTTTTACACCGTGCGTCCCGAACAAAAATCGGTTGAGCTGTTTTTGGGCGCCTCCTACGCGATTGGCGAACCCGGTCTGAACTTTGCGCCGTGGCCGTTTGTCACAGCCGAAGTCGTGAACGTGACGCAGGAACAAACAATCGAAATCGGTGTGGGTCGCGGCAACGCAGCAGATGCGGGTTTGATGTTGACGGGTGACGAAAACATCGTCGACATCGATTTCCAAGTTGTTTGGAACATCACAGAACCCGACCGCTTTCTGTTCAACCTTGCCGATCCGGAAACAACGATTGCGGCAGTTGCTGAATCCTCCATGCGTGAAATTATCGCGCAATCCGAACTTGCGCCGATCCTGAACCGGGATCGTGGTGCGATTGCGGATGGTGTGGCCGAACAGGTGCAGCGCACGCTGGACAGCTACGATTCCGGCGTGAACATCATTCGTGTGAACCTTCAGGCGGTTAACCCGCCAAGTCAGGTGATCGCGGTGGAAGACCTTGATGGCAACACCACGCAGACATCGCCACTTTCGGCGTTCCGCGACGTACAAGATGCGGAACAAGAACGTGACCGTTTGCAAAACCTCGCGGATGCTTACGCCAACCGTGTTCTCGCGCAAGCCCGTGGTGACGCGGCGCGTGTTCTGGAACAGGCCGAGGGTTACCGTGCCCGTGTGGTCAACGAAGCCCAAGGTGAGGCGAGCCGTTTCCTGGCCGTTCTTGGCGAATACCAACTGGCCCCCGAAGTGACACGTCAGCGTCTGTACCTCGAAACTGTGGAAGCCGTATTCGGGGCGACCGACATTATCTTGCTTGATGACAATGGTCAGGGGGGCGGCGGCGTCGTGCCGTATCTGCCGCTTGATCAAGTGCGCCGACCAACGACTGACGGAGGATCAAACTAATGAACCGTTCAACTTATATCCTTCCCGTTATTGTGATCGCGGTTGCCGCAATCCTGTCATCGATCTTCATCGTGGACGAACGCCAAAAGGCGCTTGTGCTGCAATTCGGTCAAATCGTTTCGGTAAAAGAAGACCCCGGTATAGGGTTTAAAATCCCGCTGGTGCAAGAGGTCGTTTTTTATGATGATCGTATTCTGGCGCTGGATGTTGACCCCCTTGAGGTCACGCCGCTGGATGATCGTCGTTTGATCGTGGACGCCTTCGCGCGCTACCGGATCACCGATGTGGAACGGTTCCGTCAGGCTGTCGGTACGGGTGGTGAAGAAACCGCTGCGCGTCGTCTTGACAGTATCTTGCGTTCAGAAACCCGCGAAGTTCTGGGTTCCGTGTCCTCAAACGACATTCTGTCCACGGACCGTGCGGCGCTGATGCTGCGCATTCGCAACGCGGCCATCTCTGAGGCGAATGCGCTGGGTGTGACGATCATTGACGTGCGTCTGAAGCGGACCGACTTGCCGTCTGAAAACCTGAATGCGACGTTCCAGCGAATGGTGGCTGAACGTGCCCGTGAGGCAGAAGACGAACGTGCGCGTGGTCGTGAAGCCGCCCAACGGATCGAAGCGCAAGCAGACCGTACGGTTGTTGAGCTTGTGTCCGAGGCGAGCCGCGAGGCCCGTATTATTGAAGGTGAAGCAGACGCGCTGCGTAACAACATCTTTGCGCAGGCCTACGGGCAGGACGCTGAATTCTTCCAGTTCTACCGCTCACTTGAGGCGTATGGAATTGCGATTGGTCAAGGCAACGCCCGCTTGGTGCTGAGTCCGGATCACGAATTCTTTAACTACCTACGCAACGAAAACGGCACGACCACGCCGGATCGCTAGTATGGGAATAGCAATTCTAGCAATAGGATTGGTGTTGATTGTTGAGGGGCTGGTGTACGCACTGGCCCCTTCGCTTGTTGAGGATATGTTAGCGGCTTTGCGCGCGCTCACCTTGGAACAACGCCGCATGATCGGGCTCGCGGCACTTGCCCTTGGCGTGGCATTGGTCTGGCTGGCCGCATCTCTCGGCGTGCTGGGTTAGGCCGTCTGTGTCGGAAAAATTCTCACGGCTGAGTGACGAGACCGTGTTTGGCGTTGCGCTGGACCATATCAACCCTACATTCATCTGTAACGGCGCACACTGCGTCTAAAGTTACCCGTTTAGGAGATGCCACGTGAACAAGATGCGCCAAAAGCACCAAGCGCGCGCCGCCGCAAAGGTCGCGCCCCAATTTGACAGCCGCCAAAAATGGCTCGCTGCGTTGTTGACGGGGATAGCGTTGGCCGTGGCGACCGTCGTACCTGTAGATGCGCAAGAACGCCCCGCAACCTTTGCAGAGCTTGCCGAAATGGTCAGCCCGTCTGTGGTGAACATCACGACAAGCACATTGATTGCAGGACGCACAGGCGATCAGGGCGTCGTTCCAGAAGGATCGCCGTTTGAGGATTTCTTTAACAATGACCCCGGCGGCGAACGTCGTTCAAGTGCGCTTGGGTCCGGCTTTGTGATTTCTGCGGACGGTTACATCGTCACCAACAACCACGTGATTGAAGATGCTGACGAGATTGAGATCGAATTTTTCCCAGGCGACGGTCAGCCAAGTGAACTGTTGCCCGCTGAGTTGATCGGAACCGATCCCAACACAGATATTGCCGTGCTGAAGGTAGATTACGACCAGCCTTTGCAGTTCGTCGAATTTGGCGACAGCGACGGTCTTGGTGCGCGTGTTGGCGATTGGGTCATGGCGATGGGCAATCCTCTCGGGCAGGGGTTTTCTGTGTCGGCGGGTATCGTATCTGCGCGCAACCGATCGTTGCAGGGCACCTATGACGATTACATTCAGACAGATGCCGCGATCAACCGCGGCAATTCGGGTGGACCATTGTTCAACATGGATGGTGACGTTATCGGCGTGAACACTGCAATTTTGTCGCCCAATGGCGGATCAATTGGTATCGGTTTTGCGATGAGTTCTTCGGTCGTGACGAATGTTGTCGACCAGTTGCAGGAATTTGGCGAAACCCGCCGTGGCTGGCTTGGCGTTCGCATTCAGGATGTCACAGTTGATATGATCGATGCGATTGACGGTCTGTCCGAGGCGCGCGGTGCGATGGTTACGGACGTGCCTGCTGGCCCTGCGGAAGACGCAGGCATGGAAGCAGGCGACATCATCTTGACGTTTGACGGGATCGCGATTGAGGACACCCGTGAACTGGTGCAGATCGTCGGCAATAGCCCGGTCGGCAAAGAAGTTCCCGTGGAAACACTGCGCAACGGTGAGATGATCGATCTGACAGTTGTGCTGGGGCGTCGTGAAACGGCGGAAGCTGCGGCGTTCCCTGAGGATGGCGGCACCGACAACGCCACACCTGACACCACCAACATGCTTGGGATGACGTTGTCCGAAATCGCGCCTGACATGGAAGAATCCTTGGGCGTTGACGCAGGATCAGGTCTGGTCGTGGTTGAGGTCGAAGACGGATCCGAGGCGGACACAAAGGGCATTTTGGCGGGTGACCTAATCACCGAGGCCGGCCAGAAAAAGATCACTGGAATTGCCGATTTTGAAGCCCGCGTTGAAGAAGCCCAAGAGGCTGGGCGTAAATCCCTTCTCCTGCTTGTGCGTCGCGACGGGGCACCACGGTTTGTAGCACTCGGTCTGGAGTGATCTTGAAAACATAACGAAAAAAGGGCGTCCCAAGTGGGGCGCCCTTTTTGTTTCGACGTCTATTTAAAGTCTAAAGCTGGTCGCGGGGCAGGGCCACAAGACCCAAAGTGCGCGCCGTTTTCAACGTCAGTATGCCCGTGTGAACATCATTCTGATCGGTCTGGAAGCGTTCAATCGCATCACTCGTGCGTCGATCCAGCGTGCCATTGATCGCACCACGGTAATATCCACGCGCCAGTAAAGCGCGCTGCACAGAGGCGTTGAATTGCGGCGTCAGAACGATGTCACAGGGTGTTTCGAATTCAACTTCGCGGCGTTCGCGCAGGATCTGTTGGCGTGTCACGGTGCGAAAGGCGGCGGGGGATTGGACGCTGCCATCGCTGCGCATGACTGCAGGTTGCACCAGCACCTGTTCGGTCACTGTTTCAATAATTGCGGGGGTTGTGGCGCGCGCGAAACAGGTTCCTGTCGCGGAATCCACAATCGCTGGCGTGGCAAGGGGACCGATGGGATCATTGGTAGGTGTTGTGTCGGCACGGGTGGCGTAACTGTCCATACAGCCTGCCAAATGCGCCAGCGCGAGGCTGGCCCCGATCGTGCGTGGCAGGCGTGGTTTATGGGTCGTCATCTGCTCATCCTCGGGCGCTTGTCGGCCCGTATTTGCCAAGTTTGTACGCTAGGTGGCTGCGTCAACAAAGCGCGCAACGCCGATGCCCAAGAATTGAAGGCAAATGGTGTCGTATCCGCCACCTTTTGGGCGTGAAAGGACTGGTAGGGCGCGGCGCGGCGTCCTATCTATTTGCCAACAGCATTTTAGGGAAAGGCCCGGAACAATGGCAAAAATAATATATATTGAACATGGTGGCAAAGAACACATCGTAGAGGTCGCCAACGGTTTGACCGTTATGGAGGGCGCGCGCGACAATGGTATCCCCGGCATTGAGGCCGATTGCGGCGGGGCCTGTGCCTGTTCAACCTGCCACGTTTATGTGGATGCGGCATGGGTCGAAAAGATCCCTGCAAAGGACGCGATGGAGGAAGACATGCTCGATTTCGCGTATGAACCTGATCCTGCGCGGTCGCGTTTGACGTGCCAATTGAAAGTCACCGACGCGCTGGACGGTTTGGTCGTTCAGATGCCTGAAAAGCAGATTTAAGATGGCGCCGCGTTTGGCAATGCGTAGGTTGCGCGGTGTCACACGCGGCGCGTCTTTGGCAGTGTGCGTGGGGCTGGCTGGTGCCGCGTGCGCGGATACGATGGTCGGCGCCGAATGTGATAGCCCGACGGGGCGGTAAGGGCACGCCATTCTTGGCGATGCGATCGAATTTGGTGAGCTGGTGATCGCGGTCGAGGACTGGGCCCACTCCACACGGTACCGTGTTACATTGCCCTAAGACCATGTGTTTGAAGACCTGACACCACGGCTGTGGGACATCACCGGTGACGGTCTGCCTGAGGTCGTGGTGATTGAGACAGATATGGCGCTTGGTGGATCATTGGCGGTCTATGACCAAAGCGGCAAGATCGCGGAAACGCCGCATATCGGGCGACCCAATCGATGGCTGGCCCCCGTTGGTGCTGCGGATTTTGATGGTGATGGACGGATCGAAGTCGCGTTTGTGGACCGCCCGCATCTGGCTAAGACATTGCGAATTTTTGAGTGGGACGGGGAAAAGCTTGTTCTCGACGCTGAACTTGACGGCTTGACGAACCACCGCATCGGGGAGGATTTTATTTCCAGTGGGGTACGTGAGTGCGGGGGCGGGCCAGAAATGGTGACGGCGGACGCTGATTGGTTGGACGTCATGGTGACGTCGTTTCAGGGCGGATGGGCCACGCGATCTGTTGGCGCGTTTTCGCAAGATCGGTTGGCGGCTGTATTGCGCTGTGAGGGCTGATGCCTCCGGCGGGGATATTTAAGAACACAAAGATGTATTAGGTCAGGATCGCCGCAATCGTGAGAAGGATGGCGATGTCGGTGACTTGTTGTGTCGCGCCAAGGATGTCGCCCGTTTGACCACCGATTTTCGATTTTGCAACAAGCGCGCAGGCGATCGCGGCCAGCACGGCGGCGGCGATCAGCCACAGTCCGATAAATTGAAATGCGATGAGTGTTGCGACGATTGCGATCGCTTCGGCGATGTGCGCGGTTGTGTGCGTCGGGCGGCCAACACTGTGGCTGAGGCCTGTGTCGCGCGCGTGGGGTAGGCGCGCCATGAGAGGCACCATGGCGGCACGGCTGAGCATGGACGTCGCGATGAGGGCGGGCCAAAGCATCCCGTGATCAATGGCGATGGTGATGGCGTGCCAGCGCAACCCGAGGCTGAGCACCAATGCAATCACGCCATATGCACCAATGTGGCTGTCTTTCATAATGGCGAGGCGTCGGTCTTTGTCCCAGCCTCCCCAAAGCCCGTCCGTGGAATCCGCAAGGCCGTCTTCGTGCATGGCACCTGTCATAATGACCAATGAAGCGAGCGCGAGGCCCGCAGTGAGCGGGGCAGGCACACCCAGCATTAGGGCAATTTGGGCGATGGCGCAGGCGAGTGCGGCGAGGATCAGCCCCGCGATCGGGTAGGCCCATGCCGCCTGTGCGCCGCGCGCGGTTGCGTGGCTTGTGTCCACGCGAACAGGCAATCGGCTGAGCAATCCCAGCGCTGCCGTGATGTCGCCAAGGCTGACGATTGGGGATTTGTCGTGCTTATCCAATGCTGCGCCGTTTCCTGTCTGGTGTTTCCCGCTGTCTTGGGTAGAGATTGCTTAACCCCTTTGCAATGAGGCCTTTGATATGACTGCTCCTTTCGCGACACTTTCCGAATTCCGTCAAACGCTGGAGGCCCAAGGCGGCCCTGACATGGCATCAATTGCTGGCGCCAAAGAACGCAATTCACAGTTGACAAAACCGCCCGGTGCGTTGGGGCGTCTTGAAGACCTCGCGATTTGGTATGCGGGATGGCGTGATACCGACCGCCCGACCATCACATCGCCGCAAGTTATTATTTTTGCAGGCAATCACGGGGTGTGCGCGCAGGGTGTATCCGCGTTTCCGCCCGAAGTGACCGTTCAGATGGTCGCGAATTTTGAACATGGCGGTGCGGCGATCAATCAGTTGGCGAAGTCCGTGGGGGCGACGCTGAATGTGCACGCCCTTGATCTGGATATGCCGACGCAGGATTTCACGGTCGCCCCTGCGATGTCTGAGGGAGAGGTTATTTTAGCGCTCACCATTGGTTGGAACGCCGTTGATCCGCAAAGCGATCTGTTGGTTGTGGGCGAAATGGGCATTGGCAACACGACATCTGCGGCTGCTGTGGCGGCGGCCGTACTGGAGGGGACTGCTCAGGATTGGACGGGGCGCGGGACGGGTGTTGACGATGACGGATTGGCGCGCAAAACCGATGTGGTTGCGCGCGGGTTGGCCTTGCATGACACTACCGACCCGCTAAACGCGCTGCGGTGTTTGGGCGGGCGTGAACTGGCCGCGATGGCGGGTGCAATTGCGGCTGCGCGTGCGCATCGTATCCCCGTTATTTTGGATGGATTTATCTGTTCGGCGGCGGCGGCGACGCTTGAGAAGGCTGTTGAAGGCGCGTTGGATCACGCCATTGCAGGCCATCTGAGCGCCGAGGGCGCGCACCGCAAATTACTGGATGCTTTGGGAAAAGAACCGATCTTGTCACTGGGGCTGCGCCTTGGTGAAGGGTCGGGCGGCACGCTAGCGATTGGTGTTCTTCGGGCGGCTGTTGCGTGTCATTCCGATATGGCGACGTTCGCAGAAGCAGGTGTTGCCGCTGGTTAATCTTCGGATTTGCTGGCGGGTCGCCCACCTGCGCGCAGGGATTTTCGTTCTGCTTCGTCCAGCGTTTCGGTCAGCCGTGTTTCAAGGTCACGGTTGGCTGATTTGGCGCGTTCAATGTAGGCCGTGTTGTCCTTGATCGCAATGTTGGAATCCCAGACCTCAGCGAGGTCGCGCAGCGTGGCGCGGTCGTGGTGGTAAAACGACATTTCGGCCTCCGACGCTTCATATTCACTAAGGCCGAGGTTTTCGAGAACATAGCGGCCAGCCCGCAAGCTGCTGTCAAACATTTCGCGCACAATGTCGTTGGCGCCTGCTTCATAGAGTTCATAGACGTGGACGCGGTCGCGGGCGCGGGCGACAATGTGAAGATCAGGACGCTGGCTGCGTGCATATTTGACCAGTTTTACGGCGGATGCTTTGTCGTTGACCGCGACGACAAGCACGGTGGCTTCCTCAAGGCCTGCGGCGTGCAAGATGTCGGGGCGGGTCGGGTCGCCAAAGAAGCCTTTGAACCCGAAGGTGCGCATCAACTGAACGGTCTTGAGGTCACTGTCGAGGACCACCGTGCTAAAGCCGCTTGATTGCACTAGGCGATTGACGACTTGGCCAAAGCGGCCAACTCCAGCGATGATGACCGTGCCCTTTTCATCGATTTCGTCTTCTTGTTCGACCGGCTTTTTGCTGGTGATGCGGCGCGACAGCTGGTCATAAGCGATAAACAGCAAGGGCGTGATCATCATCGACAAGGCCACCACCAACAGCAATTCGGCGGCCAGTTTGTCGCCAAGCACATTGGTGTCCATGGAAAACGCGACCAGCACAAAGCCGAATTCACCCGCCTGCGCGAGGCCCAGTGTGAACAGCCAGCGCGCCCGCGTGTCCAGTTTGAACAACAGTGCCAGACCATAAAGGATCACGCCTTTGGTCAGCATCATCGCCAAAGTGATCGCGACGATGCGAACAGGATCAGCGGCGAGGACATCAAAGTTAATACCCGCGCCGACAGTGATAAAGAACAATCCCAGCAGTAGACCTTTGAAAGGTTGGAGGTCGGATTCAAGTTCATGGCGGAATTCCGAGTTTGCCAGCACCACGCCTGCAAGGAACGTGCCGAGCGCCGCCGACAGGCCGACAAGGCCCATAAGGGCGGCAATGGAGACAACAATGAGTAGCGCGAGCGCCGTGTACATTTCGCGCAATTTGGCGTGGTGAATGTAGCGAAACAGGGGCCGCGTCAGAAAGATTCCCACGAGGATCACAGCGGCGACGGCGCCAATCGTCACAAGGGTCACCCCCCAAGCGGGCAAATCGGCGACAAGGCTGACGGAATGATCCGCAGCGTCTGCTACATCGGCCCCGCGCGCCATCGATCCATCGGGCTGCACCACCACGGGCGAACGCACCGCAAGCAGTGGAATGAGAGCGAGCATGGGGATCACTGCGATGTCTTGTGTCAGCAATACCGAGAACGTGTTGCGCCCACCGCTGGTTTGCATCAGCCCTTTTTCGGACAAGGTTTGCAACACGATGGCAGTTGAAGACAATGCAAAGATCCAGCCAATGGCCAGCGCCGCTTGCCACGGCTGGCCAAGCGCCATGAAGCCGCTCATCAATGTCAATGTCGTAAGCGATACCTGTAATCCGCCAAGGCCCAACAGGCGATGACGCATGCCCCACAGCACGCGGGGTTCAAGTTCAAGCCCGATCAGGAACAGCATCATCACGACGCCAAGTTCTGCAATATGTTGAAGTTCGCTGGCCTCAGCGCCTAAAAGCGGGCCGATTGCGACCCCGGCGATCAGATAGCCGAGAACCGAACCAAAGCCCAACCGCGCGGCCAAAGGCACGGCAATAACGGCAGCCCCAAGAAGGAGCGTGGCGAGGAGGAGTACTTCTTGCATGCCTTATCAATCAGCGCGTTGACACGAGAACGCAAGGGTTATCCCGCGACCTCAAGCGTGAGGGCGCGACCACTTTTGGTGTAGCTGAGGGCCCCCGCGCTAATGGCCGTCACGCGGCCTCCATCAAGGCGATCGCCGACCGTGACACGCACGTAGCGGCCATTGCCCAATCGTACCAGTGCGCGGCGGTCGCTGCTGCCGCCATAAATCCCGATCAGATTGACGTCGCGCAGGTTGATTGCATTGTCCAGTGTCGCGTTTTGGGCAACGGCCCCCCCCGTTGGGCCTGACGGTGCGACGGCGCGGGGCGCAACAGATGCGACTTGGGCGGCGGCGCGTTCTTGCGCCTGATTGGCCCGTGCGACGATGCGGGCCATGTTGCGGGGCCGCGTATCCGGCCGGCTTGAGGTTGGTACGGCCAAGGCGGTTGGATTAACGATTGGATTGGGGCGGTTTGCGGCGGCTTGTACAGCGGCTGCGATCTCGGGCGAGATTTGTAAGCCGGTTGGCGCAGGTTCGGCGGCATCTTGCGGTGCGGGCGCGGGTTCGGGATCAGGTGTTGGTGCAGGTGCAGGGGCCAGACCGGCAGGGCGGGTGCGCGGGCGAAAGTCCGACGCTTGGGACGCTGTCAGCGCACCAAGGACAGGGGCGTTGGCCACTGCGGCTGCCGCTTGGATCACGTTTGCGGGGCGCAACAATGGGCGGCGCGTATTGGCATCAGGGGTCTGCGCCGCACCTGTGTTGAGGGCTGCTGCAATATCTGTGCTCACCGCGTCGAGGTCCGCGTTATTTTGCGGAGCAACGGTGCCAGGGCGGACGGGCGGAAGAATAGGTGGCGGCCCTGCAATCACGTTCTGACCTTCGGGCGCGTCAGAAGCGATATTAGGCGTGGGTGTTTGGATCACGGCGGCGGGTATCGCGCTCGGCGCAACTGTTCCTGGACGAATAGGGGGCAGGATGGACGGTGATCCAGCCAGCACGACAAGACCGTCACTTGCGACAGGTAGGGCCTGACCTGTTGCAAGGGCGGCGGCTTGTGGCGTGGGGGCCGGTGGCGTTGTGCCTGTGCGCACTGGCGGTTCAATGGCAGGGCGGCCCGCGATAACAATCACTCCTTCGGGCGCATCTGTCAGGGGGGTGGCCGCGTCTGGGATGACCGCCGCGATCTGGTCTTGCGGGGTGACTTCGGGCGCGATGGTGCCCGGTCGGGTCGGTGGGTTGAGCGGCGGCGCGCCTGCGATAATCAAAATGCCGTCAGGCGTCACGTTGCCTTGCGGGGTCGCGACGATCAAACCATCAGCGCCAAAATTGAACGTGGCATCAGGGGCGGGCGGATCAATGGGCGTGGCAATCAGAGCGTCGCCCGAAATGCTGCTGGCTGAGGCGAGGGGGCTTGCGGGGACGCGTGTCACGGAAGCTGGGGCCATGCCCAAAATCATGTCATCAAGCGTCGTCGTGCGGGGATTTACGGGAATTCGGGGGGCCCTTTGCCACACGCCGGTGGCAGCATAGATGCGCGTTGCTTCTTCGGGGGAAAGGACTTGTCCACCGGTAGGCGCAGTCGGGACAGCCAAGACATCAGATGCATCGGCCGCCTGCGTTTCTGGTGGAACTGCGGCGGCCACCTCCGGCACCGATGCGGGGTCTGCCGCGATTTGGGTGTCTTGCCCGACAAAGCCGAACCAACCTGCAATGGCATCTTCGGACAACGCTGCGAAGGCTGCAAATGCGAGCAAGAACAACAGTAAAATTGCCGTAAGGATCAGCCCCAGAAAGCGGGGTTTGCCACCGACGACCGGTTTTGGCTTGGGTTGTTTGCGCGCGCCGAATACGGATTTTTTGGCGGGTTCTGCTGGCGCTTCCACATCAGCCGTCTTTGCTTGTGCGCGTGCCATGCGGCGGCTGGCGAACATCCCGCCCACAGCGCCCCCAACGGCGGATGCGGCACCCAGCGCGGTCGCGGCGGCACTGCGCGCTTCAGCTTCGGCTGGCGCGTCGTCCTTTGCGTCAGGTTCAACCGTAAGCGACGCTGCGGCGACGGCGGCTTCGGGTGGCAGCGCTGTTGCGGCTTCACCCGTGATGGGTGGGGCGACATCGGCCAGGGGCGCTTGCGCCGAAAGCTTTGGTGCAGGCGTGATTTCGACATCGCGGCTTAGCGCGCCAACAGCGGGGACACTTGTATCACCAGCATCTGTCGGCACCGCGAGGGTCGGCGGGTTTTGACGCGCAAAGGTTGGTTCAGCGCGGGGCTGCTTTGGCGGCTCTGCCAGTTTGTCTGCTGGGCGGCCTTCATTGCGATCTGCGCGCAAGCGTGAGGCAAACATCGGCGCGGGGGCCTGTTGTTCATCTTCCATGTCGGGTTCGCCCGCAGGGGCGGGTTCATCTACGATGTCAGCTGTTGGGGCTGCTGCGACGTCTTCAATAAATGCTTCGGGCTGGTCGTCATCTCCATTGAGGGTCAGTTCCGCTTCCACGGTGTCCTCTGTGGGCGCAGTCGGTGCATTATCTTCAAGAATATCTTCAACGATGTCAGCGACGGGTTCGATGTCTTCTGCGATATCGGCACGCGGTTCTTCGTTCATCTCAAACGTCTGCTGAACCTCGGGCTCGACCTCAGCGCCTGGGGTGTCTTCTAAGTCGGGCGTTGCGATGGGGTCGACAGCATCCGCATCGGCTGGGGCATCCACGGGGGCTTGGACGGCGACCTCTGCAATCGGGGCGGCCATAACCACATCCGATTGCCCGATAATGTTGACCGGTTCCGCGTCGCGTTCTACTGAATTTTCACCGGTTGCGCCAAAGAAAGCCTCACCCACATAGGTGAAAGGTTCGGGTATGGCGACAAAGCTGATGGGGTTGAAACCATGCTCTGTCGCGAACTGTTGGGCCTCAACCAAGGTTTCGCGCGCGACGGCGGCAACGTACGTGCGCCCGCCGCCTTTGGCAAAATCATAGGCCAATTCATCGACGCTGTAGGGCGTGGCGCCGTGCAGTGCATCGCGCACTTCAGCCTCTTCAGCGCGGGTCGTATCCAGTGCGAGGTATTTTATTTGATCGTTTGGAATCAAAAGCTTGGTCGCGATACCGTTCGGTTCAAGCGTTTCGGCAGCGGCGCGCAAGCGGTCCAGCGATCCAGTGACGTCAGCATCATCAAGCGCGACTTCCCCGACGAGGTGCCAACCATCCGGTACACGGTGCATCAGGCGCAGGCCGTCAAACGATAAAGACAGGGCAAAATTCGAATTCATGTCGTGACTTAACATCCTGTTTCGGGGCTGAAAACTCCCCTTTTTCTT
>JABBAI010000154.1 GCA_018608045.1 Octadecabacter sp.
ACGCCAAACAGGGCGGTACAATGCGCATGCAGATGGAAGTCCGCGCGCTTAAAGACCCGCGGGCTTTTGACTGGACCCAGATGGCATTCGTCACTGCTGGCTGGCTTGAATACCTTGTAGAATACAACTCTGATGGTTCGTTTGAGCCAATGTTGCTGTCCGGTTGGGAAGTCAACGACGACGCTACTGTGTACACATTGTCTGTCCGTCAGGGCGTTAAGTGGAACAACGGTGAAGACTTCACAGCAGAAGACGTGGCTCGCGTAATCACCGATTGGTGCGACAAGAACGCTGAAGGTAACTCAATGGCCGGACGTATGTCTGCGCTTGTCGATGCTGACAGCGGCGAAGCCATCGAGGGTGGCATCGTTGTTGTTGATGCGAACACAGTTCAGCTGAACTTGCCAATCTCCGACATCACACTGATTGCTGGAATGGCGGATTATCCTGCGGCTGTTTACCACGGCTCAATTGATCGTGAAAACCCTGCCAACACACCTGTCGGCACTGGCCCATACACAATCGAGTCCAACGAAGTCGGGGTCAAAGCTGTCCTCGTTCGGAACGAAGGCCATGAATGGTGGGGCTATGCGGAAGGCAAAGGCGCGTTCCTTGATCGAATCGAATACATCGATTACGGCACGGACCCGTCCGCATGGGTCGCAGCAGCAGCTGCTGACGAAGTTGACATGACCTACGAAACAGTCGGCGATTTTGTCGAAGTGTTTGAAGGCATCGGCTATGAGCGTTCCGAGATCGCATCTGCCGCAACAATCGTCATCCGTCCAAACCAGGAAGCCGAAGTCGACGGCATGAAGCCCTACGCAGATGTTCGCGTCCGTAAGGCGATTGCAATGGCTGTGAACAACGAAGTCTGTCTTGAGCTCGGCTATGCCGACCAAGGTATCGTTGCGCGCAACCAGCACGTTGGACCAATGCACCCTGAATGGGCTGACATTCCTGCAACTGAATACGATCCAGAAGGCGCACTTGCCCTCCTGACAGAAGCAGGCATGGCAGACTTCGAGATGGAAATCTCTTCCATCGATGATGACTGGCGCAAGAATACTACCGACGCTGTGGCTGCTCAGCTGCGCGACGCTGGTTTCAACGTTAAGCGTACCATCATTCCGGGTTCCACGTTCTGGAACGACTGGACGGATTACGCGTTCTCTTCAACCAACTGGAACCACCGTCCGCTCGGTACTCAGGTGCTTGGTCTGGCGTATCGTTCCGGTGAAGCATGGAATGAATTTGCGTTCAACAACGCCGAATTCGACACATTGCTGGACGAAGCGAACTCAATCGCGGATGCGGGGGAACGTTCCGTTGTGATGGCGAAACTCCAGCAGATCCTCACGGACGAAGCTGTGACGATCCAGCCATACTGGCGCACAGTGTACCGCCACGCAAAGCCGGGCTTTGTTGGCTGGGATATGCACATCGCGTACCTGCCGCAGATCTACAAGATTGGCCTCGCAGCCTAAACGAACAATCAAGGGCCGCTCGTTCAGTCGGGCGGCCCTTTTTTTTGACGATTTTTTACGACTAGACGAAAAGATCGTGCGGCATGAACTGCGCGCCAAACCCAACAGGGATACTACATGGGACTGTTTATTCTGCGCCGCCTTGGGGTCATGATCCTTACGGCGCTTTGCCTGACATTTATCGTCTTCTCGCTGACCAACCTTTATCCAAACTTGGAAAAGCTGGCGAAAACACAAGGTAACTTCCGAATGTCGGACGAGGCTGTGACCAGCTATCTGACCAACCGCGGCTACACGCAGCCTAAAATCATTTCCTACGGGCAATGGATTGGCGTTCTGCCAGGATATGTCATCGACGGATCCGATGGTGAAACCCGTGCCAAATGCGCCGCCAATCGTGCCCCGACCGAAGATACCCCGACGTTCTGTGGCATTCTTCAAGGCGAATGGGGACAGTCCACTGTCTTTAAAGAAGATGTATCAGGCATTGTGGCCACGCGCCTTGGCCTGACGGGTAAGCTGATGTTCTGGGTCATGATGGTCATGGTCCCCGGAGCGCTGGTCATTGGCGTTCTGGCGGGCATGCGTGAAGGGTCGCGTACCGACCGGTCCCTGTCGACCGTATCCATTATCTCAACCGCGACGCCCGAATATGTGTCGGGTGTTATCCTTATTGCCGTGTTCGCAACGCCCCTATTTGGAATGCAATATTTCAAGGGGACGGCCACGTCGGCCATGGATGACGCGAACTTCAACAACTTCTTCCTGCCCGTCATTACGATCGCGCTTTATGGCATGGGCTACATCGCCCGCATGACCCGCGCCTCAATGACCGAAGTGATGACGGCACAATACGTGCGCACCGCCCGGCTAAAGGGTGTGTCATTCCCAAACATCGTGATGAAACACGCATTGCGCAACGCGCTGATCGCGCCGTTCACGGTCATCATGTTGCAATTCCCGTGGCTTCTGAACGGCGTCGTCATTGTTGAAACTTTGTTTAACTACAAAGGCTTCGGCTGGGCGCTGGTACAAGCCGCTTCAAACAACGACATCGAACTGCTGCTTGGCGTTTCGGTTGTTTCCGTCTTTGTGGTTTTGATCACGCAGCTGATTTCTGATATCGGTTACGTCTTCTTAAACCCTCGCATTCGTATCTCTTAAAGGAGCCAAATCATGGAACCACTGTCCTGGACCGGCTCGTTCGGAGCCTTTCTCGTACCCGCCATCACAATTGCCGCCGCTGTCTTTGTGGCTGGCATTGTCCTGCAACTCGTCATGGGCTTTTTCGCCCCTGAGGTGAAACTGCAATCCAACGCAGACGGCACATTGGAATCGCGTGGTGGCCTGCTTGGCCGCCTCGAAGTCTACAACGGGTATATTTTCCTGCTCGTTGTTGTGCTGATTGCCGCATTCGTCGTGTTGTCATGGTTCATGCCCTACGGCGATGCCGGTATTCTTGGCGAAATGTCAAAACGCTTCCTGCCTGTCTGGATCGCGTTGATCGTGACGTTCGTTCTGTCGATGACATTTAAACGCAAACTGGGTCTGTACGGAAAGTTATTTGATTCAACCATCGGCATGATCGGCTTTGCGCTGGTGATGTTCTGGGTGTTCACGTCCATCTTTGTCGGATTATTCGACATGATCGCGACCCATGATCCCCTGGCCCAAATCTCAGGCATCAAGAACAAGACACCGGGCTTTCCTGTCCCTGTCGGCCAAGATGAAGGGTTTTTCCCGCACTACCTTTTGGGTGGCGACAACCTCGCGCGCGACATCTTCAGCCGCGTCGTGCACGGATCGGTAATTGTTATGGTCATCGCACCACTGGCAACAGTATTTGCCTTTATGGTTGGCATCACGCTCGGCCTACCAGCGGGATATTATGGCGGTAAACTTGACACGTTGTTGTCATTCCTTGCCAACCTGATCCTCGCCTTTCCGGTGATCTTGCTGTTCTACCTGCTGGTCACACCGGAGATCGTTGCAACGGGCTTGCCCAACTACATGGCCGCATTCTTGTTTATATTTCCGCTGGTGTTCTTTGGTGTGCTGATCAATTCGCGCTACAAGACCCAGCAAAGCAAGAACCTGCTGTATCTGGCGCTGGTCCTCATTCCATTGGGTTTCCTTTACCTTAACGTCGTCAGCGACGCCGACAGCCCGCTTGCACTGTGGCCAGATGCGCTCGACTTTATCACGATCCCTGCGGGCATCCTTGTGGTGTTCGTGTCGGTGGTTTTCGTAAACTCGCCCACCGTTTACCGGATCGTGCGCGGCCTGACGCTCGACATCAAAACCCGCGACTACGTGGCAGCTGCGCAAACCCGCGGTGAGGGCACGTGGTACATCATGCTGTGGGAAATTCTGCCCAACGCACGTGGCCCGCTGATCGTCGACTTCTGTCTGCGCATTGGCTACACCACGATCCTGCTCGGTACGCTCGGCTTCTTTGGCCTCGGCTTGCCGCCTGAATCACCCGATTGGGGCAGCACCATCAACGAGGGCCGTAAGCTGTTGTTGATCTACGCACACCCTGCCCTACCACCAGCGATTGCCTTGCTGACGTTGGTGCTTGGATTGAACTTGTTGGCCGATGGCCTTCGCGAAGAAAGCTTGAAGGATTAAACCCATTTCAATTGGTTTCTTCTGATCGATGCTTGTGGTGTCGAGGGCATCCAATTTTTAAATTTTTGTCGTTAATTGGAGCAATATAATGGAGCGAAAGACTTGGTATTATGCAAGTGATGAAAATCCAATTGGTGTTTTTTCCAAACAAGATCTCCTAGACCTAAGGTCGAGTGGCCATATTCAAGATAATAGCTTAATTTGGTGCGAGGGAATGGATGATTGGGCGCCTTTTAGCTCTAAATTTAAAATAGAAGAGAATGACAACAAGGAGAGCTCTGCA
>JABBAI010000170.1 GCA_018608045.1 Octadecabacter sp.
GTGATGCGTTTGTGCTGCTGGTCGATGATCGCGTCAATCTGGTGGCCTCGGTCACCCCCGCGCTCGGGTTTTCCGCGGGCTTTCGCAATGCATCCGAACTTGGCAGTGACACGATCCGCGCAGGCGATATTCTGGGTCTGACGATCTGGGAAAACGTGCGTGATCCACTTTTGGTCCCCGCAGGTCAGAATGCGACCGTACTGGAAGAAGTTCAGGTTGACGGTTCTGGCTTTATTTTTGTGCCCTACGCAGGCCGCATCCGCGCCGCTGGCATCACACCGGAGGCAATCCGCCGCATCATCACCACAAAGCTCGAAGAACAAACACCCGACCCACAAGTTCAAGTGCGCCGCCTAGCAGGTGACGGATCAACCGTTTCTGTCGTCGGTGCCGTTGGTGCGCAAGGCGTCTATGCGATTGAACGCCCGACCCGCACTTTGGCGGCGATGTTGGCGCGCGCAAGCGATGTCACCGTTCAGCCAGAAATTGCGCAAGTGACAGTCGTGCGCGGCAACCATTCTGACAGCATCTGGTTTGAAGACCTCTATGATCACCCTGGCCACGACATTGCATTGCGTGCCGGGGACCGTATTTTCGTCGAACAAGACACGCGGTCCTTCACCGCCCTTGGTGCCACAGGTGCACAAAGCCGCGTGGCCTTTGAATCCCAAACGATTTCAGCGATTGAGGCGATTGCCCAAGTCGGTGGCCTGAACACCAACCTTGCCGACCCGACAGGTGTCTTCGTGTTCCGCGACGAACCCGAAGAAATCGCTAAGCAGCTTTTGGGCCGCACAGACATCACAGGCACCCAGCGTGTGGTTTATGTTCTGGACCTTACGGAACCGAACGGCATGTTCATGGCCCGCGATTTCGCGATCCGCGACAGCGACAGCGACAGCGACACGGTTTATGTCACAGAAGCGCCGTTCAGCCAGTTCAACAAGACGATTTCAGCGGTGTTCGGCACCCTGGGTAGCGTCAGCACGGCCGCAAGCCTCGGTCAGTAATGACGCAACAGTCGGGTACAGCCGCCGCGGGGGAAACTTCGCGGCGGCTGTATGTTTATAACGGCGGATTTCTGACGAATGCGCGGGTGAAACGGATTTTGTCCCTGTCGGGCTATGATGTGTCCCTTGGAAAACCCTCCCCCGATGACCTGATCGGCGTTTGGGGCCAATCCCCGACATCTTGGCGCGGGGAGGCCGTTGCCGACCGCACGTCGGCGCCCGTTTTACGGGTTGAGGATGCGTTTCTGCGCTCCGTTCTGCCAGGCCGCGACGGGGAACCGCCCTTGGGCCTGCACCTTGATACGCGCGGGGTCCATTTCGATCCATCCAAACCGTCCGACCTTGAAATGTTCCTGCGCGAAGACCCGCTGGATGACACCGCCCTTTTGAACCGTGCGCGCGACGCGATAGAAGCGATCAAGCACGCAAATTTAAGAAAATACAATGCCTTCGATCTTGATCTTAAGGCCCCTGATCCGGGCTATGTATTGGTCATCGATCAAACGGACGGCGATGCCAGCGTCACCGCGTCGCGCGCAGACCGCAACACGTTCCTTGAAATGCTCTTCGTGGCCCGCGAAGAATTTCCCGCCGCACGTATCCTGATCCCCCTCCCGAAACAGTTCAGGGCCACCGCGCAGGCCATTACCGCGATACAGACCTAAGCAACAATGTCGAATTTCTAAGCGACCCGATCTCACCCCATGCCCTTCTTGATGGCGCCATTGCTGTTTACACAGTGTCGTCCCAATTCGGGTTTGAAGCGCTTCTGGCGGGGCATAAACCCGTTGTGTTTGGTCAGCCGTTCTACATCGGTTGGGGGCTCACAGATGATCGGATGCCGCTGGATCGCCGTCAACGCACCCTCACCCGAGCGCAATTGTTTGCAGGCGCGATGATCCTGTATCCGCGCCGGTACGATCCGTTCACCGATCAGCTGTGCGACATCGAAGATGTTATCAAAACACTGACCGCAAGCGCGCGGGCGTGGCGTGACGACGCCAACGGCTGGGTCGCGTCGGGCATGCGATTATGGAAGCGCGCGCGCTTGCAAAAAGTGTTCGGGGCCAGCCGCAAAATGATGTTCGAAGATGACCCCGACAAAGCAGATACATTGGCCGCAGACACGCGCCGCGGCCGCATGGTTTGGGCTGGAAAATCAGATGGCCACGACAGTGCTGTACGGGTTGAGGATAGCTTTTTACGATCACGCGGTTTGGGCGCGGACCTCACACCGCCCTTGTCTTTGGTTCTTGATGATCTTGGAATTTACTACGACCCGACCAGCGCAAGCGCCACGCTCCCCGAAACGGCGATCAGACGCGCCGAACGGATGATGTCGAACATCGTGGGCGCGGGTTTGTCGAAATATAACCTCGTGGCGGATGATCTGCCCAAAGACTTGCCCAGCGGCCGACGTATTCTTGTGCCGGGGCAAGTTGAAGACGACGCATGCATCAAGTGCGGCACAACAGATGTTTCGACCAATCATGCCCTGTTGTTGGCCTGCCGCGCCGCGAACCCTGCTGCTGTAATTTTGTACAAACCCCATCCGGACGTCGAAGCAGGCCTTCGAACGGGGACCGTGACGAACGCGGCGGACATTGCGGACGTTGTGTTAACAAAAACATCGCCAATTGCAGCCCTTGATGCCGTCGATGAAGTTTGGACAATGACGTCCACCATCGGGTTCGAGGCCTTGATGCGCGGCAAATCCGTGACCTGCCTTGGAACACCATTCTATGCGGGCTGGGGCCTGACAGACGATCGCGACATGCCGATTGAGCGCCGCAACGCGCGCCCAACATTGGCCCAATTGGTGCACAGTGTTTTGATTGATTACCCACGTTATTTCGATCCGGTGTCAGGCCTGCCCTGCCCTGCCGAAGTGGTGGTCGACAGGCTTGAAAATGGAACGGTTCCACGCCCGACGCGGGCCAACAGAATGCTATCAAAGCTGCAAGGCGTATTTGCCAGTTACGCGCATATGTGGCGTTAGGCGCGTGCCCAGCGGTGCAGTAAATCAGGCCCGATCTGGCGCGTTTCCGAGAGAGTGAATTTCGGCGCGTCGCCCAATTTATCAAGGCCCATCGCACCGACGGACGCTGTGCCGTCAGATCCAATCATAAGGCCTGCGGTAAAGCCAACAACTTCATCCACCAGCCCTGCGTGCAACAGCGACGCGGCAAGGGTTCCGCCACCTTCACAGAAAATGCGCGTCAGACCCGCATCGGCTAATTTCATCATCATATCGACAGGATCAACCCTGCCATTTGAGATGCCGCACGCGATGGTCATAGCGCCCCTCGCCTCCCAACTCGCCGCATCCACCTTTGGTCCATGGCACAACCAAAGTGGTGCATCGGACAAGCCGGCCAGCAACGCAGTCGCGTCAAAATCCAAAGACTCGGATGCCACGATGCGAACAGGTTGGCGGGTCACGCCAATGTCGCGCACAGTCAGCGTTGGATCGTCCGCACGCACGGTTCCGGCACCGACGAGAACCGCATCATGATTTGCCCGCATGCTGTGCACCGCGCGGCGCGCGAGAGGCCCTGTGATCCATTTGCTTTCGCCCGATGACGTGGCGATCCGCCCATCAAATGAGCTTGCCAATTTTAGCGTCACAAAGGGGCGGCGTTGCGTGATACGGAGCAAAAAACCCGCAAGATCGGCGTTTGCTTCGGCGTCCCTGACGCCTGTGGCAACCTCGACCCCTGCTGCGCGCAGCTTCGCGATGCCTTTCCCAGCCACACGCGGGTCAGGGTCGCCTATCGCAATCACAACACGCGATACCCCCGCCGCAATCAACGCATCAGCGCAGGGCGGTGTTTTTCCGTGGTGGGCACAAGGTTCCAATGTGACGTAAACCGTGGCGCCCGTCGCATCGACCCCGTTCAATGCCAGTGCTTCAGCATGAGGGCGCCCGCCATCCGCCGTCCAACCACGCCCGATCACACGGCCGTTCTTTACAATGACACAGCCCACATTCGGGTTAGGCCAAACACGACCAAGGCCCCGCCGCCCAAGCGACAGGGCCATGCCCATAAATCGGTGATCTAGCTTAGCAATCAATCTTCGGGTGGAACTTGTGGGCGCAGTTCGCTCACAAATTTATCGAAGTCATCCGCAGCTTGGAAGTTCTTGTAAACACTGGCAAATCGCACATAAGCGACGGTGTCGATGCGGGCCAAAGCCTCCATCACGATTTCACCGATCTGCTTTGATCCGATGTCAGTTTCGCCCATGCTTTCAAGACGACGCACGATGCCAGAAATCATCTGATCCACGCGTTCCGGTTCAACGGGGCGCTTCTGCATCGAAATTCGCACGGAGCGTTCAAGCTTTGGTCTGTCAAAATCTTCGCGACGCCCGTTGGATTTGATGACCACAAGATCGCGCAATTGGACGCGTTCATAGGTCGTAAACCGACCCCCACAAGCCGGGCAAAACCGACGACGCCGAATGGCGACGTGATCTTCCGCGGGGCGGGAATCTTTCACTTGGGTGTCGACGTTTCCACAAAAGGGGCAACGCATGTCTGTCCTCGTTCATCTGCCTCTGGGGTCTAACGCCCCATTTATCAACAGCCACTATAGGGTCTGGGATAAGTTTTGGGTAGTGGGCAAATTAAGACGCTAGATGATGGGTCATGGGCGTGACCATTGAGACTCAGTCAGGCAATTCAACCCAGTCATCTGTTTCGTAACTCCACACCACACCAAGGTTGTGTTTCGCGCTCCACAGCCCCTCACCCCAAGCAAATTCGACGGTTTCACGCGCGCACACCAATTCGATCATATGGATTCCGCCCTGCTGCACACGTACCCCTCCGAAACTGCGGTGGGGGATATCCTCGTATTCTTCGTCGCCAAACATCCTCTCGAAACCTGCGAAGACATTGTAGGTGTAGTCGTCGTTCATGAAGGTGACGCCTTCTGCGATGGATCGGCCCACACCGGGCCAAGGACGATAATCGACAGTTACAATCGGTTCCGACAGCGTCAGTTCGGGTGGCTTCCCGACGGTGCCAAACCGATAAAAGGTCGTTTGATCATCAAAGCAAACACGCAGTGATTTTGTGCTGTTTTCAATCTGGCATGTCATGAAAGCTTCTTCACCGGCCAGACATGCGGCCCAAGCAGGGTTTGTGAAAGCAATAAGGGCCAAAACGTACTTCATGACGCATCAGATGTTGGAATATGCCAATCGTGGCCCCGCGCTGTTTCGCTATATTCCGGCCAATTAAATTGGATCGGGGCTGGATAATCGCACAGCGGTGGGATGTCTTGATCGTCTTTGCGGCGCTCAAATTCTACTTGCGCCGCGGATCGCGCGTCTTCGTCTTCTAGAAGCCGCAAAGCAGACAGTGCCAAAACCTTTGATGCCGCTTGAACCATGGGATCAATCGTTTGCGGCATCCCGCCAAGCGCGTTCATCGCCCAAGCGGGATATGGGCCACCCTTCAGCGCAGGTCGCGCCATATAGAACCTCGCCGTGGGCGCGTGCCACGTCATGTCTGTGTAATCATCCGACGTTGAATTGCGCTGATTGGGGGGCAGACTTTCGCGCAAAATAGCCTCCGCATCTTGCGGGGCGATTAGGGTTTTGCAGGCTGGTAAAACAGGGTCATCATTGGGCGACATCCCACAATTCACCTGCACTTTGCGCATCAAATCTTTGGCCTCATCGTTCCAGACAGGCGCCCCAACCTGTTGAATTTGTTCCCAAACCAGATCTGCCATCGCGTGGTTCGCCAATCCCGGACGTGACTTACAAACCCAATGCCGTTCTACACGGCACCCCGTTTGCGCCGCCACGGTGTCTGCCAATGCATCAAGGCGCGCGCTTACAGATTGCGCCATTTCAACGGTCGGGACCCGGATCATATATTGCAGCTCTGCCAAGCCGGCTGGCAGATTGTCGGCCGTCGCTTGCCCTGTGCTGATAATCGCCTCAGAGATCGACCAACCGCCGCTATGGGGTAGCATCGTGTCGCGCAACATCCGCGCTTGGGCATACATCATCATCAGCGCGTCGTTGGCCCCCGGTGCGCGGATGTCAGAATGGCTTTGTGGTATCGGCGCGCCATCGGTGGCCCCGAACAGATGCGGTTCATCGCAGATAAAGCGGTAAATCATCGAATAGGCGGCACCGCAGTGCGTCTCCCAGCGCACCGTGTTGCACATGGGCAGCATATAGAACGGGTGAAACGACAGCATCCCTGCCAAACCATCGTAATAGCCCTTTGCCGCATGGATCGGTTTGGATCCACGCACTTTTTCTGCGGGCTCTCCGGTGAAGCGCAGCCCACCTTTGATCCCATGGGTTTCCATCGCTGCTTTTGTGGCTAGCAGACCACCCAACCCACTGATCCCCAACGCCGAATGCGGATCAGTGTGCCCCGCTGCTAAGGCGCTGAGGCCGACGCGCGGGGCCGCATAGGGCACTGCTGCCTGACAGTTTGAGGGCACAGCGTCATATTCCGCATACATCCCAACGGTTGGTCCATCGCCATTGGACCACTGCGCACAAAACGCGGTTGGCATACCGCCGCTGCCTTCTTCGACGTCAAATCCTTCGGCGCGCAGGCGTTCAACATACCAAGCCGCAGATTTATATTCCCTCCAGGCCGGTTCGGCGTATTCAAAAATGCGTGCGCAATCCTGCGAC
Organism: Octadecabacter sp.; assembly: GCA_018608045.1. GTDB lineage: Bacteria > Pseudomonadota > Alphaproteobacteria > Rhodobacterales > Rhodobacteraceae > Octadecabacter. Next base: position 6,684 of record JABBAI010000170.1, read on the forward strand.
AAGCCAGACCGTGCGGCTTCCACCCAATTCAGGGCCGTTGATTGCGCCGCTGAAACGGTCATCGCAGCATTCCAATGACGCGGCGTTGGTGCCAGTCGGTCCTATATTCGAAAATGTAAATTCCTTGCCATGTTCCGAGCTGCAATCGCCCTTCAATGACGGGAATCTGCAAGCTGGTTGGAAGCATTGAAGCCTTGATATGGGCGGGCATGTCATCGGGACCTTCATAAGTGTGCTTGAGGTATGACATGGACAGATCGGTCGCGGGGGGAACAAGTCGGTCGAAGTATGCAACCAGATCAGTTTGAACCTCTGGGTCAGCGTTTTCCTGAATCAACAAGGAACAGGACGTGTGCTGCACGAACAGCGTCAATACGCCTGTGCCAGACAGCACTGCTGCGACATCGCTGGTAAAGTCATAAAGGCCCGGGCCGCGGGTTTCGATTGTCCATTCCATGCGCAAGTGTTGTGCGCGAACGGCAGGCTGACAAGGCCCCAAATGCAAAAAGGGCCGCCTAAAACGACCCTTTCTAAATTCAAGATGGCGCTCTTAGGCTGCCGTGTCGACTTCTTTTTCAGTGACTTCAAAGCCCGTTTTTTCAAGTGCTTTCAGCGCTTTCATGCCGATTTTCTTGAAATCCTTGCGGGCTCCTTTCCACGCAATCTTACGTTCTTCTGCGGTCGCGTCGGTGTTCGATCTTATACCCAGCCAACCAAACACCGCGTCCGATTGTCAGGCCGATGCGCGTGCGCAGGCGATGCTCGGGGGTGCGTTCAATCTTTTTTGCTTCTTCAGCCATGGTTTTACCTCACTACGTTTTTTATTGCTCGATACGAACTTATTATCAGTCGAAACGTTTTGTTTGAAGAAAAATCGGTTATTGATCGAGGAACGAACGCAGGCGGCGCGATCTGCTTGGGTGTTTCAGCTTACGCAGCGCCTTTGCTTCGATCTGACGAATACGTTCGCGCGTCACGCTGAACTGCTGACCGACTTCTTCCAGCGTGTGATCGGTGTTCATACCGATGCCAAAACGCATCCGCAGAACACGTTCTTCGCGCGGCGTCAGGGACGCTAGAACCCGTGTCGTGGTTTCTTTCAGGTTCTCCTGAATGGCGGAATCCAGCGGCAGAACAGCGTTCTTATCTTCAATGAAATCACCGAGTTGGCTGTCTTCCTCATCGCCAATCGGGGTCTCCAAGGAAATAGGTTCCTTGGCGATCTTCATGACCTTGCGGACTTTTTCCAAAGGCATCTGCAACTTGGCGGCCAATTCTTCCGGCGTGGGTTCGCGACCAATTTCGTGTAGCATCTGACGGCCTGTGCGCACCAGCTTGTTGATCGTTTCGATCATGTGCACCGGAATACGGATCGTGCGGGCCTGGTCGGCAATACTCCGCGTAATGGCCTGACGGATCCACCACGTCGCATAGGTCGAGAATTTGTAGCCACGGCGATATTCAAACTTATCAACGGCCTTCATCAGACCGATGTTGCCTTCCTGAATAAGGTCGAGGAATTGCAGGCCGCGGTTCGTGTATTTCTTCGCAATCGAAATAACCAAACGCAGGTTTGCTTCGACCATTTCTTTCTTGGCCTGACGGGCTTCTTTTTCGCCCTTTTGAACCTGCTGCACGATGCGGCGGAATTCAGAAATATCGACACCGATGTAGTTACCGACCTGCGCCATTTCGGCACGCAATTCTTCGATCTTGATGGTGGAGCGCTCAACCAGCGCCTGCCAGCCACGTCCGGTCTTTTGGCCCATTTCTTCAAGCCAAGTCGGGTCAAGCTCACGACCCTTGTAGGCATCGACGAATTCACGGCGGTTAATACGGGCTTGGTCGGCCAGCTTAACCATGCTGGAATCGATCTGCATGATGCGGCGGTTGATGCCGTACAACTGGTCGATCAACGCCTCAATCCGGTTGTTGTGCAGGTGAAGTGAATTCACCAGTTCAACGATTTCGGAGCGCAGTTTCTGGTATTTCTTTTCTTCTTTATCGGTAAAGCTGTCGTCTTCGTTCAGCGTGGCGGACATGCGGGCGTCTTGCATATCTGACAGCTTGGAAAAGTCGCGCGCGATCAGTTCGAGAGTGTCGAGGACCTGCGGCTTCAGCTGGGCTTCCATGGCCGCCAAAGACAGGTTTGCGGCCTCTTCCTCATCATCGTCGTCATCTTTCGCGAATGGGTTACCATCCGCATCAAGTTCTTGCTTTTCGTCCGCCTTCTCACCCTCAGCAGCGGAAACGACGTTGGTTTCCTCTGTTTCCTCAGCAAGCTGGTCCCCGAACGTGGTTTCCAGATCGATGACGTCGCGCAACAAAATATCTTCGGACAAAAGTTCATCGCGCCAGATTGTGATCGCTTGGAATGTCAGCGGGCTTTCGCACAGCCCGAGGATCATCGTGTTCCGGCCAGCTTCAATCCGTTTGGCAATCGCGATTTCGCCTTCGCGCGACAGCAGTTCAACGCTGCCCATTTCGCGCAGGTACATGCGCACGGGATCATCGGTGCGGTCCAGCTTTTCAGCCTCGGCCCCGCCAAGAACGACATCACGTCCACCAGCGACGGTCGCCACTTCTTTGGATGTACCGTCGTCGACTTCTTCGGATTCTTCTTCTTCGGTGACCTGAATGCCCATCTCGTTGAGCATGCTCATCACATCCTCAATCTGGTCAGACGACACTTGATCGGGCGGCAACACAGCGTTCAGCTGGTCGTAGGTGATCGTGCCACGCTCGCGCGCTTCGGCGATCATCTTTTTGACGGCGGCTTGGCTCATGTCGAGGGAATGGTCCCCATCGTCACGTTGCTGCTGTGCATTATCCTTGGCGGCCATTCGTAATTCCCTTCGGCTATCGCCCAAAAACCATGCCCTGGCTTAGGGCGATGTGATTCGGGTGATTCGGTTGAAACGAATCAACCAAGATGGTGAGTGATTCGCAATGCCCAGAGTGCTTGTTTTTCTGGCCTGTTGCGTCACGGTTAACTGAGGACTTAGTGCGACTTGCCGCCTTTGGCAAAGTCGATGTTGTCTAAAAGTGCGTCAAATGCGCTGCGTTCGTCTTTTTTGATTCGCGCACCGTTCCCGCCGGTGTGGTATTCGGCGCTGTCGTCACTGTCTTGGCGCCCTGCATTGTTCATAGCAGCAATAGATTGCGCGAGCCTCGTGGTAAGGCGTTCATCGGCGACATCTGATGATAATTCGCTCATTGCGTCCGCGACCTCATGTGCGTGACCCCTGCGGGCGGTTAGTTTTGCCAATTCCTCGGCCAAGGTCATCCTCGCGTGGTCCCCGTTGTCGGGTCGGCTCACGGCGGGTGTTATCGCCACATGGGGTTGTGTGAACAGCTTTTCAAGGGCGCCCTCACCCATCACCTCAACCAAAGATGCGTGCACGTCGTCTGTTTCTTTGATCTGCAACAGCGCGTCGCGCAGGGCGGCATTGTCTGATCCACTGCACAGCATCCGTTCCAGCGCGCTGTAGAAGTCCTTCAAAATCTTTGGGTTACGGATCAAAACGGCAAGAATTACAGCCTCGCGCAGGTGATCCTCTGATCCATGTGACCCCGCCAACATTGACGCTTTAGTGCTGGATTGCGCGGGCAGTTTTGCGCCCTTTGGCAACCATTTCGTACGCGGCGCGCTTGGATCAAAGGCGCGGGATTTATTGCCAAACAGCTCCCAACGCATGTCTTTGATCGCTTGGCCATAATGGCTGCGAATGCTTGGGTCTTTGATCAACATGATCTTTTCGCGCAATGACTTATCAAGTGCGGCTTTGCGTTCGGGACTGTCAAAATTCTTGCCCTCGACTTCACGGTCCCAAAGCAGTTGCACCATCGGCAACGCACCCTCAATCTTTTCACGCATCGCACCTGCACCGCCAGATTTCAGCAAATCATCGGGGTCTTGGCCGTCGGGCATCATCGCAAAACGCACGGATTGCCCCGCCTCAAGCAGCGGCAACGACAGATCGATCACCCGCATCGCCGCACGTTGTCCCGCCGTATCACCATCCAGCGTAATCACGGGTTCGGGCGACACGCGCCACATCATCTGCAACTGCATTTCCGTCACAGCAGTGCCCAGTGGTGCGACGGATGCGCCAAATCCCGCCTCGCTCAGTGCGATGACGTCCATGTAGCCTTCCGCGACGATCAACGGCTGCCCCTTACCCGCCGCTTCCCGCGCGGGTTTAAGGTTGAACAGATTGCGGCCCTTGTCGAACAATTCTGTTTCGGGGGAGTTCAGATATTTGGCGTTGTCATTGGGGTCCATCGCCCGCCCACCGAACGCAATCGCACGCCCGCGCGCGTCGCGGATCGGGAACATGATGCGGTGGCGAAACGTGTCGTAGGGTTTTTTGCCCTGATTGGACGGCTTACACAGCCCAGCGCCCTCTATCAAATCGGCAGGAACACCTTTGGTCGTCAAATGATCCCAAAGGTTCTGCCAGCCCGGCGGCGCGAACCCGATTTCCCAACGCTCAAGTGCTTTGTCATCCAGCCCCCTCCCCGCGAGGTAATCACGCGCTTCAGCACCAGCACCGGTCTTTAATTGCAATCGGTAAAACTGCACCGCTTGTGCCATCACGTCCGCCAAAAGCGTGCGGCGATCCGACTTTTCTTGTGCTTGCGGGTCACGGGCGGGCATCGTCATCCCCGCCTCCCCCGCGAGGATTTGAACAGCTTCCATAAAGCCCACGTTTTCGGTTTCGCGCACAAACGAAATCGCGTCACCCTTCGCGTGGCACCCGAAACAATAGTAATATCCCTTGCGGTCATCGACGTGAAAGGACGCGGATTTTTCTTGATGGAACGGGCACGGCGCCCATAAATCGCCCTTGCCCTGATTGGATTTTCGTTGGTCCCACATGACCTTACGCCCAACGACCTGCCCTATGGACAGTCGAGTGCGCAGTTCATCCAAAAAGCCGGGTGGCAGGGACATCAGTGTTCCAATTCAACGAATCTGGCTACTTTGTAGCATGGTGCGAGGGTGTGAGCATCCGCTTAGCGCGGGCTTCGCGCCACGTGATAAAGCTGACTGAACAAATGATCACCGCACCGCCAAATACAACCCATCCATCAATCGCTTCGTCAAAGACAATCGCGCCAAGAAGCACCGCCCAGATCAATTGTAGGAACGTGACAGGCTGCGTGACGGTCAATGGGGCCGCTGCAAACGCCAGCGTCATTGAATAATGCCCAGCCGTGGCAAAACACGCGACCAGAAACAGCCAGCCAATGTTGACCATATCAACCGGCACCCAAACAGCGGCGGCAAAGGGCGCAAGGCCGATGGTCACCGTCACCGATAGCATTCCGACGACAACAGTCGCGCTGACTTCACCGCTGAGTTGCTTGGCGATGAGATACCCGATCGCAAACATCACCGCCGTGCCCAGCATCGCAATGTGGCCTTCGTCGATTTCGCGAAACCCCGGGCGCAAAATGATAAGCGCGCCGATCAACGCCATGATGACAGCGGCAAGACGGCGTGGCGGCAGCGCCTCTTTTAACACCAATGCCGCGCCGAGAGTGACATACACCGGGGACAGGTAATTCATCGCCGTTACATCTGCGATAGGGATGCGCGCCATGGCGTAAAACCATAAAATGACAGCAACGGTGTGCACAACGCCGCGCCCCGCAAACAGCTTTAGCTGCCTGCGCGTCAAACGGGCGGCCAAAATCGGGCGGATCATGGGGATCAGGAAAACCAGCCCCAAAAGGTAGCGTAAAAATGCGCCTTGGGCGGCGGGAACCGCATCGCCAATATGTTTTACGATCGCCGTGACGGCCACAAAATTCAGGCCCGTCAGGACCATCCAGAACACACCGTTAAGGGGACGATTTTGGGCTGCCATAGGCGGTACAAGACGCCCACAACGCGCCCTTGGCAACCCTACAATTCGCTTAGATCGCGCTCCAGACCAAACCCGCTGCGATCACTGTCATCACGACGCCAATGCCGAATTCCAACACCCGCCATGATCCGGCGCGCGCCATAAGTGGTGCAAGGAACCGCGCGCCATACCCGAGGGCCACAAAAAATACAGCTGACCCCAATGACGCCCCTGCCCAGAACGCGACTGAATAATCACCGAACCGCGACGCAACCGATCCCACCAGCAATACTGTATCCAGATAAACGTGCGGGTTCAGCCATGTGATCGCGAAGCAAAACAACAACGCCGCTTTAAGACTGCCTTTTGAAGCTGATGCAGGGTCCAACCCTTCGCCGCCCTGCCACGCCCGCTTGAAACTCAGCATGGCGTAGGCAAACACAAACAACGCCCCGAACCACAACATGAACGGCGCGGCGGATGGCAATAGATCCATCAAAGCCGCGAACCCGAACACGCCCAGCCCCATCAAAATCGCATCAGAAACCGCGCAGAACACCACAAGCGGCAGCACGTATTCGCGCCGCAGTCCCTGTTTCAACACAAACGCGTTTTGCGCCCCGACGGCCAAAATCAGTGAAAGAGACAGGCCAAATCCGTTGAAGAATGCAGACAGCATGAAACCCCGTTTCTATCGCTCTTGGGTGGTGCTGTCAGGGGTGCCCCTGCCAGATCAACCGTCGCTTTCGGCGTAGGCCTGCATCACATCGTCGGGTGCATCCATGTTGGTCGTAACTTTCTGGATGTCATCGTCATCCTCAAGTGCGTCAACCAAGCGCATCAACTTTTCCACGCCCTCAAGGTCCAATTCGGACTGAATATTAGGCTGCCAGATCAATTTCGTGGATTCAGATTCACCCAATTCCGCTTCGAGCGCTGTGGACACATCGTTCAGGTCGGTATCCGCACACAGGATCACGTGGTTTTCATCGTCTGATTGCACGTCCTCTGCGCCGGCCTCAATGGCGGCCATCATCACGGTGTCGCCATCACCCACGGAGGCAGGGTAAACCACTTCGCCCTTGCGATCGAACATGAACCCGACGCTGCCGGTTTCGCCCAGATTACCGCCCGCTTTCGAAAACGTGGACCGCACAGTGGATGCTGTGCGGTTTTTGTTGTCTGTCATGGCTTCAACGATCACGGCCACTCCGCCGGGGCCGTAGCCTTCATAGCGGATCTCGTCGTAGTTTTCGGCGTCGCCACCAATCGCCTTCTTGATCGCGCGGTCGATGTTGTCTTTGGGCATCGACAGGGATTTCGCTTCTTTGACGGCCATGCGCAGGCGCGGATTGTTGTCCACGTCGGGGTCACCCATCTTGGCGGCAATCGTGATTTCCTTGGACAGCTTCGAAAAAAGCTTACCGCGGATTTTATCCTGACGCCCTTTACGGTGCTGGATGTTTGCCCATTTTGAGTGGCCTGCCATGGGTGATCTCCCGTTCAATTTACGCTTTCAGCCTCTATAGGGCATGGCTGCGCTAAGGGGCAAGGTGCGTAGTGCATTGCGCCTTTCCGCGCGCCCGCCTCCGCGTCAGATGTGGGCCATGAGCACAGATCAAATCATTCTCTTTACCCTGTTCGGGTCCGTTTTTGGCATGCTGTTGTGGGGGAAATTCCGCTACGATCTTGTCGCGTTCACAGCCCTTATGATTGGCGTAGTTTTGGGCGTGGTTCCCACCAAAGACGCGTTTTCAGGCTTCGGGCACCCCGCGACGATCATCGTGGCCCTGGTACTGGTGGTATCGGCAGGCTTGGTGCGGTCTGGTGCTGTCTATTTGATCACGCGCACATTGGTGGATGCGTCGCGCAGTTTGGGCGCGCATATCACCATTATGGGCGCAATCGGCGGCGTACTGTCGGCATTTATGAACAATATCGCCGCCCTCGCCCTGTTGATGCCCGTGGACATTCAGACTGCGCGCAAAGCGGGGTGCGATCCGGGCCTGTCGCTCATGCCGCTGTCGTTTGCCACCATTCTTGGCGGCATGGTGACGCTGATCGGCACACCGCCCAACATCATCATCGCGTCCATCCGCGAAGAAACCTTAGGCGAACCGTTCGGCATGTTCGACTTTGCCCCAGTTGGCGGGATCACGGCCATTGCGGGTCTGATTTTTGTCGCCCTCATCGGCTGGCGCTTGATCCCGGAACGCACCGGAAAAACTGGCGGCGACACGTTAGAAAGCTACACAGATTACGTCGCCGAACTGACCGTTCCCGAAGGCAGTAAGCAAATCGACAAACGGGTTTCTGAACTTTATCCAGACGCTGATAAAAATGATGTCGCGATTATCGGCCTCATCCGCGACGGCAAGCGGCTATATGGTACAAGCCGTGACCGCCTAATCAAAGCCAAAGACGTGTTGGTCATCGAAGCCGCACCCGAAGCGTTGGATGAATTTCGCGCCGCCTTGAACCTTGATTTCTCGGACGCGAAACGCGAAAAAGTGTTGTCGATGGCCTCGGATGGGTTGACCAAAATTGAAGTCGTCGCCACCGAAAATTCCCGGATAACAGGTAAAACAGCATCCTCAATTGGGTTGGCTTGGCGTCAGCGCACCATTCTTATGGGCCTGTCTCGCAAGGGCAAACAGGTAAAGACACAGATGCGAAAGACTGTGATCCAGACAGGCGATATCCTGCTTTTGCTCGCTCCCCAAGATACGGCGAATGACGTGGTTGAATGGCTGGATTGCCTTCCACTCGCTGACCGTGGCGTGTCCGTCACTGCAAATTCCAAAGTCTGGCCGGCGATTGGGTTGTTCGCGGGTGCCGTCGCACTGGCGTCCTTTGGCCTTGTGTATTTGCCCATCGCGCTCGGACTTGTGGTCGTTGCCTATGTGCTGGCTAAAATCGTGCCGCTGTCAGAACTTTATACACATATTAACTGGCCCGTTGTGGTCTTGCTGGGGTCGATGATCCCGCTGGGTGCTGCACTTGAATCCTCTGGCGGGACCGAACTGATTGCGGGCGCCCTCGTGGACCTGACCGCAGGCTTTGCGCCTTGGATCATTCTGACTGTGCTTATGATCGTCACGATGACGCTGTCTGACGTTCTCAACAACACGGCGACCACAATCGTGGCCGCCCCCGTTGGCATCCAGATGGCGCAAAGTCTGGATGTGTCCCCTGACCCGTTCTTGATGGCCGTCGCTGTTGCCGCATCGTCCGCGTTCTTGACCCCGATCGGGCACAAGAACAACACGCTGATCGTTGGCCCCGGGGGGTACAGCTTTGGTGATTATTGGCGGATGGGATTGCCGCTGGCAATTCTGGTCGTGGCCGTGTCCATTCCAGCCATTCTGGTGTTTTGGCCGCTTTAGAGGGGCCAGATGTAGGGGATGACGAAGGACGCGAGCAACCCAATGCTCAGGTTCAGCGGGATCCCGACGCGCAGGAAGTCACTGAATTTATACCCGCCCGGGCCATAGACCAACGTGTTGGTCTGATACCCGATGGGCGTGGCAAAGCTGGCGGATGCTGCGACCATGACGGCCACAACCAAAGGCCGCGGATCATACCCAAGTTCAATCGCGAGCCCGATCGCGATTGGCGTCACAACAACGGCCACCGCATTGTTGCTGACCATTTCGGTCAACACCGACGTCAGCAGATACACCGCCCAAATAATAAGGAACGGCGGTAACATCGCCAATCCAGGGGCCACCGCCTCTACGATCAAGGACACAGCACCCGATGCTTGTAAGGCGGCACCAATGGCCAGCATAGAAAAAATCAGCGTCAGCAAACGACCATCCACAAAACCGAACGCTTCATCCGCATCAATGCAGCGGGTGATCAGCACGATTGCCACCGCAAGAATACTCAGCAGGAAAATCGGGGCCACGCCAAACGCGGCCAGTGTTACGATCATCACCAGCGCGACCAAAGCAATCGGGGCCTGTGCGCGCCGATAAGCCCGCGCTGACGGATGCGACACGTCGACTAAGTCCATCTCAGAGGCGAGGCGCTGAATGTCCTCGGATGATCCTTCAAGCAGCAACGTATCCCCCACCCGCACGACCAAATCATCAAGCTGTCGCCCGATGTTCTGATTTCGCCGATGGACCGCCAAAACATAAACCGCAAAGCGGCGGCGAAGACGCAGCGCGCCCAAGGATCGGCCGACCATTTTACACCCCGGCGTGATCAACACCTCAACAGTTTGGGATTCAACGGCCGACACTTGATCCACGCGGCGCAAATCTTTGGTGGCCTGCAACGACAGCAATTCCGTCATCGCCGTGCGCAACACCACACGGTCCCCGACAGCCAATTCAACGCCGCCCAAATTGCGCCGCAAGGATTGGTCGCCCCGCACAACATCCACAAGGCGCACACCTTCGCGTTTGAACAATTGCACCCCCGTCACGTCGCGCCCGATCAAGTTTGAATCCGGCGGGATCACGGCCTCTGTGAAAAAGCGCATTTTGCTGCGATCTGATAATAGGTTCGCCATGCTGTCACGGTCCGGCAACAGGCGCGGCGCGATGAAGCCAAGGTAAATCATCCCCCAAATCACGAGCACGATGCCAAGCGGCGTTACCTCAAAGATCGTAAACGGTTCAAGCCCTTCCGCGCGGGCCACACCGTCCACCAACAGGTTTGTCGATGTCCCGATCAGCGTCAGTGTGCCGCCCAAAATCGCGCCGTAGGACAGCGGGATCAACAGTTTGGACGCCGACAGCCCCATGGTTTTGGCAAGTTGAACAAAGATCGGGATCATCACAACAACCACAGGCGTGTTGGACACGATCGCTGACGCAAGCACGACAAACCCCATGAGCGCTGCGAGGGATAATGCAGGGCGGGTCTTTGCATTTCGTTCGGCAATCGCCGTCAGCGCGTCAAGCGACCCCGTGCGCACCAGCGCGCCCATTACGATAAACATCGCAGCAATCGTCCACGGCGCGGGATTGGACAACACAGCCAAAGCATCGTCGTAGGGCAACACACCCGACGCAAGCAACAGCGACACACCGGTCAGCGCCACGACCTCTGTGGGATAGGTTTCGCGCAAGAACAGCACGAACATGATGCCCACAACCGTGAGCGTCAGGGCCGCTTGACCTGTTTGGGATAGATTAAAAATCTCAACCACGGGGTGCCTCGTTAGTTGGTTTTATGCAGTGTCGCCCGGCGGCGTGGCCTGTGCAAGCGCGGTTTTGACGGGGCGCACCAATGTCAGGCCAATCAACATCAACACAAGTGCGACCCAAACCCAAGATGAATACCTCTCACCCAGCAAAGCCATCGACCATAGCACACCAAAGCCTGTCACAAGATAGGCAGTCTGGCTGGCAAACACCGCGCCCGACCACGTGAGAAGCCACAGATATCCCGTATAAATCAACGCGTGGCCAACAACGCTCGCTAATAAGGCGGCACTTGGCACATCCAGTCCGACACCGCGCAACTGGCCCGACCACACCGCAGCAAGCGCCGACACGGGCAAGAACAGGATTGCGGAACCGCACAACGCCTGAAGGGGGTGTAATCCGTACATCCCGCGCGACGCCGTCAGAGTCGAATTACACGCGTAACACAGCGGCGCAATCACCGCGACGCCGACCGCCCAAAGCGGGCCTTGCCCCACGGTCCCGCGCGTTGCTGCAATGATTGCGATTGCGGCCAAGCCAAGCCCGACGCCAATACAGCGCCGCGCGTCTAAGCGTTCCAAACCAATCGCCCCGCCCAAGGACAACGCGAAAATCGGGATCAAGGCCATGATGATCGCGATCAATCCTGCGGGAAGATGGGCAATTGCGGTAAAGCTCGCGAAGTGGGGGATCAATGTACCCAACACTGCGACCTGAGCACAAAACAGCCACTGCCAGCGCCCTTTTGGCAGTCCAAAGCGGGCCGATAAAACGCCGCCAACGATCAACGACGCCAGCCCTTGCCAGACCATAATTGCGAACGGTTCATACCCGCCCGTCACCGCAATCTTAGTGAGGGGCTGCATAATGCCCCAGCCCGCCCCGAAGACAAACAACGCCACCCATGGGAGTGCCGCGTGTTTCGTCACTGAGGTCCCTGCTGGGACAATCGGCCACCCTGACGAACGGCTTCAACCCGCGTGGCCTTGCCTGTGCGATCATCGGTTTCGATATAAAGCCCGGACAATGTGGCTTCGCCCTTGGCAGGTTCAAAGCGCGTTTTCGGCATGCCTGTGATAAAGCGGCGCAGTGGTTCGGCCTTATCCATGCCGATGACTGAATTGTAATCGCCGCACATGCCCGCATCAGATTGAAACGCGGTGCCGCCGGGCAGGATCATCGTGTCGGACGTGGGCACATGGGTATGTGTGCCAACAACAACCGACGCACGCCCATCACAGAAATGGCCCATCGCCATCTTTTCGGATGTCGCTTCGCAGTGGATGTCGATCAGGCTGGCATTCACATTTCCGCCCATGGGATGCGCGCGCAAGGTCGCGTCAACAGCGGAAAACGGGTCATCAAACGCCCGTTTCATGAACACTTGGCCTAACACCTGCGCGACAAGAACTTTGCGTCCTCGGGTCGCTTCAAACACGCGGGCACCCTTGCCTGGCGCAGCCTTGGAATAGTTGAGGGGACGGATGATGCGCGGTTCGGTTTCGCAATATTGCATCATGTCTTTTTGATCAAACGCATGATCGCCAAGCGTCAGCACATCTGCGCCAGCATCCAGAAGCGCCTTGGCATGGGTGGACGTAAGACCCGCACCGTTGGACGCGTTTTCACCGTTAACCACGACAAAATCGAGCTTCCAGTCCTCGCGCAGCTTTGCCAGCCGTTCGATGATTGCAGTGCGGCCGGCGCGGCCCATGACGTCGCCAAGAAACATGATTTTCATGGGATGGGTATTCCAAGGGGCGGCGCGTGTTGCAAGGGCCGAAATCAGGACGGTTCAATCACGCCCTGTTCGGTTACGATCAGATCAAGCGGTTGATCGGTTGGTTCAAGCGGGATGTCCGCCAATTCTTGCGCAGCATAGGCAAAACCAATGGCAAGCGTGGGCTTGTTCGCGCGTAATTGTTCCAGCGTGCGGTCATAAAACCCGCCCCCATAGCCCAAACGCCCACCACTGCGCGAAAATGCAACCAAGGGAACGATCAAGATTTCTGGTGTTACCCAGTCCCCGGCTTGGGGAATTCTTGCCCCAAACGCACCGTCAACCATTTCACAATCAGGCGTCCATGCCCGAAACTTGAGGGGGTGATCCGCGGCTTCAATCACAGGCAGGCAAACAAGGCCGTGTGCCGCTGCTTCTTCCATGGCGCTGGTCGGGTCGATCTCTGTGCGCATTTGCGCATACCCCCCAACAGGCACGCCGCGATATCCCGCAAGGACGGAGGACAAATATCCCGCATGCCCCTGCCCCAATGCATGCGCAGCTTTGCGTGCGGCAAAGGCGGCTTTGCGCGCAGCGTCTTTGCGATCCTGAAGCGTCACAGCAACATCACAGCCGCAAGGCCCAAGAAGGCAAAGAAGCCCACGACATCCGTCACCGTGGTCACAAACGCGCCGGATGCCAGCGCAGGGTCGATGCCAAACTTTTCAAGCAAGACAGGAATGCCCGTTCCCGCCAGACCCGCAACAACCATGTTGATCACCATCGCAAGCGCGATCACGACGCCAAGCATCGGGGACCCGAACCAAACCCAACCAACAGCCCCCATCACCACGGCAAAGATCGTTCCATTCACGAGCCCCACAAGGACCTCGCGACGGATCACGCGCCAGACGTTTGCGCTGGTCAGGTCTTTCGTCGCGATGGATCGCACAGCAACCGTCAACGACTGCGTGCCCGCATTGCCGCCCATAGACGCTACGATTGGCATCAACACGGCCAGCGCCACGAGCGTTGAAATAGTATCCTCAAACAGCGAAATAATCAGGGACGCAAAGATTGCCGTCACAAGGTTCACGGCCAGCCATGGAAAGCGGCGTTTTGTGGTGGCAATCACCTTGTCGGTCAGGCTTGATTCCCCGCCAACACCGGCAAGACGCAGGATGTCTTCTTCGTGTTCATCGTCCAGCACGATCATCGCGTCATCAATGGTAATCACACCAATCAAACGATCGTCTGCATCAACAACGGGTGCGGAAATCAGGTGGTACTGGTTGAACGCATAGGCCACGTCTTCTTCGTCTTGATCAACGCGGAAGGTGCGAAAACTATCTTCCATCAATTCGGTCAACTGGATCGGGCGCGGCGTGCCAAGAAGACGCCCCAAGGTCACGTAACCCACTGGTTTCATACGCGGATCAACAAGGATCACGTGATAAAACTGTTCGGGCAAATCATCGGATGCGCGCAGATAATCAATCGTTTCGCCCACGGTCCAATGGGACGGCGCGCGCACGACCTCCATCTGCATAAGGCGGCCCGCGGATTCATCGGGATAGGCCAGCGCCTGTTCGACGGCCAAACGATCCCCCGCCTCAAGGGCGTCCAAAACCTGTTCTTGTTGATCGTCGCCAAGGTCTTCCACAAGGTCGACAACGTCGTCAGATTCAAGATCGCGCACGGCATCTGCAAGTTCGGCAGGACCAAGGGCATCAATAACTTCTTCGCGAAGATCATCGCCAAGTTCGGACAGAATATCGCCGTTCATTCCGCCCTTCCACAGCCGCAACAAAGACGAACGGTCGCGTTGGTCCATCTGTTCCAGAAGGTCGGCGATGTCGGCGGGGTGTAGCGGGTCTAGCAGCGTGTTTAGCGTCGCAACGTCGGACACGTTCACAATATCAACGACCATCGCCACCAGATTACGGGGCAGGCCTTCGTCCGGTTCTTCAAAAATATCGACGTCGGCCATGGATGTTTCTCCTGTTCGGGGCAGCATATCCGATCATGGCAGACCCTCAAGCGATCAAACACAATTTGACGATTTACCAAGCCCTGCGGCCCCCGTAAAAGACTGCAATGACACAACAGCTTCTCCTCGGCCAAACAGTGCAGTTCACGCACGATCCGTTTTTCGGCAATCCAGAGGACGCAGCGCAGATCAACACGCGCGGCGGCGTTTTGATTGAAGATGGGCGCATTGTCGCTGTCGGGAACGGCGATGATCTGCGTCGCACGCATCCACAGGCGCGGGTGACTGATCACAGGGATGGCCTGATCACCGCCGGATTTGTCGATGCCCATATGCATTACCCGCAAACGGCGATGATTGCGTCATGGGGCAAGCGGCTGATTGACTGGCTCAACACTTACACCTTCCCGGAAGAAATGCGGTTTGCAGATCGCGCCTACGCCGATGACATCGCGGGGCGCACCCTTGATCTGGCCCTCGCCCACGGCACCACAACGCAGGCGAGCTTTTGCACCATTCACCCCACCAGCGTCGATGCGTTTTTTGAGGCCGCCACTGCCCGCGGTATGGCCGTTGTGGGTGGCAAAACCTGCATGGATCGCAATGCACCCGACGGGCTGCGCGACACGGCCCAAACGGCCTATGACGACAGCAAGGCGTTGTTAGAAAAGTGGCATGGGCGCGGCCGCATTACCTATGCGATCACGCCACGTTTTTCACCAACGTCGGCGCCAGATCAGCTTGCCGCACTTGGCGCGCTTTGGACGGAACATCCGGATGCGTTGATGCAAACGCATTTGTCCGAACAGCTCGATGAGATTGCGTGGGTGCGTGATCTGTTCCCGGATGCACGCGACTATCTGGACACTTACGAAACCTTCGGCTTGCTTGGCGATCGCGGCCTATATGGCCACGCGATCCATCTTGAACCGCGCGAACTCGATCGCCTCGCTGAGGTCGGCGCCGCTGTCGTCCATTGCCCGACATCCAACACTTTTATCGGGTCCGGTCTGTTTGATCTGCCAGGGATCAAAGCGCGTGGCATTCGCACGGGGCTTGCCACAGATACAGGCGGCGGATCGTCATTTTCTATGCTGCGCACAATGGCCGCCGCCTATGAGATTGCGCAGCTTCGTGGCACCGCCCTGCACCCCGCCCAATTGATGTGGCTTGCCACCGAAGGATCAGCCCAAGCGCTGCTCATGGGCGGTGAGATCGGGAGCTTGAACATCGGGGCCGCTGCGGACATCGCCGTTCTCGATCTCGCCTCAACGCCGGCAATTTCACAACGGAGTGCCCGCGCTGATACAGTTTGGGAGGCGCTGTTTCCCACGATCATGATGGGCGATGATCGCGCGATAAAAGCGGTCTATGTAGCCGGTGTTGCGGTCTAGCAGCCGCGCCCCAGTACCAGAACCCACATGTTATCCACGCGCCCGATGCCGAACTCTGTCGCCTCACGCAGCAATATATTGCGCCGATGGCCGCTTGAATTCATCCAAGCCGTCACAACTGCCGCCTCGGTCCGTTGCCCTTCAGCAAGATTTTCCGCCGCTGCACAGGTATACCCTGTCCCCCGCGCGCGCTGCACAAAGGTCGATCCGTTCAGTCCTTGATTCGCAAAGTAGCCATTGGTCACCATGTCTTGTGCATGCGCACGCGCTGATCGGGATAGCGCAGCATCCTCAACCAATGGCCCAAGGCCCTGTGCGCTGCGTTGGCTGTTCAAAAGCGCGCCCATTTGGCCCTGTTGAGCCACGACTTGCTTGGGCGCGACGGGCGAACTTGATTGTTGTGTCGGAACCGGTTGGCACGCAGCAAGCGCCAGAACCATAGCTGCACCAAGTCTTATCATCCTGTAACCCTCACATGGTTTGCAATTTTTTCACAAGCTGGCCCTGCCGCACAATCGCACGGTTCAAATCAAAGCTGACAACGCGGCTATCCGCCACAATGCGCCGCCCTTCCACGATCAAATCTCGCACCCGCGTCGGCCCCGCCAAAAGAATGGCAGCCACGTCCCACGACCCTGCGCTTTCAATCCCCGACACGTCCCAAATCGCGATATCAGCCCGCTTACCGACAGCAATTTGACCGCAATCATCGCGGCCCAAAACCTCCGCTCCGCTCCGCGTTGCAATTTCAAGCGCTTCGCGCGCAGACATGGCATCGGCCCCGTTCGCGACACGTTGCAACAGCATGCTTTGGCGCGCTTCACCAATCAAAGACCCCGCATCATTAGACGCCGATCCATCCACGCCGAGCCCGACAGGTACCCCCGCATCCCGCATCGCCCGCACAGGGGCAATGCCGGAGCCAAGGCGACAATTCGAACACGGACAATGGGCAACACCTGTTTTGGATTTGGAAAATAAATCAATTTCTTGGCCGTCCAGCTTCACGCAATGCGCATGCCATACGTCTGGGCCCGTCCATCCCAAATCCTCAGCGTATTGCCCTGGTCGGCAGCCAAATTTTTCAAGCGAATAGGCGATGTCTTCGTCATTTTCGGCCAAATGCGTATGCAGCATGACACCCTTGTCGCGCGCCAGAAGTGCGGCATCGCGCATCAGATCACGCGACACAGAAAACGGCGAACACGGGGCCACGCCGATCCTCACCATCGCACCGTCCCGCGCATCGTGGTGTTTATCAATCACGCGGATACAATCCTCGAGGATCGCGGCCTCGTCCTCAACCAGACTGTCGGGCGGCAATCCCCCGTCACTCTCCCCGATGCTCATGGCACCGCGCGTTGGGTGAAACCGCAACCCTACTTCGGCAGCCGCCTCGATCGTGTCATCCAAGCGCGATCCGTTCGGATATAAATACAAATGGTCCGACGTCATCGTACAGCCCGACAAGGCCAGTTCCGCCAAACCGATTTGCGCAGAAACAAACATCTCTTCCGGACCAAAGCGCGCCCAGATCGAGTAGAGAGTTTGCAACCAACCAAACAGCAAAGCATCCTGCCCGCCCGGAACAGCCCGCGTCAGAGTTTGATACAAATGATGATGCGTGTTCACCAAACCGGGTGTGACAACGCATCCTTGCGCATTCAAAACTTCGGCGTCCGGCGCATCAATCCCGACACCGATTTGCGCAATCACACCACCGCGCAGCAAAACATCGGCGCCTACCAGTTCCCGACGCGCGTCGTCCATCGTCAAAACCGCCAACGCACCCTTGATCAAAATATCAGGCATAAGCCTCTCCCTTCGATCCGGTTCGGGTCATTTCAGACAAAGCCGCCAGAACAGGAAAGGACGCGGCACGCCTACACTATCCATGCCAGCCCTCACGCTTCAATATCTTTGTGTCCTAAATATTTCGGGAGAGGGAGTCCGCAGGACGGGGGGCTCGCCCCCTTCTTGATCGGATTGGCGCAGCTAATTCTATTAGACCTTTGCCAAAATCTCTAACGCCTGCGCATGTATGTGTTCATTTGCAGCGGCAATCGCCCGCCCGCCTTCATGGGCCGCGCCGCCTTGCCAGTTGGTGACAACACCGCCCGCAGCTTGCACCACCGCAATCGGCGCTTGGATGTCATAAGCGCTCAGGCTTGCCTCTACGACAAGATCAACGTGCCCCATCGCGACAAGCGCATAGCCATAACAATCCATTCCGTATCTCGTCAGCTTACACTTGGCCGCAACATCGTGAAACGCCGCACCCTCAACGTCCGTACCCACTTCTGGGAACGTCGTCAGGATCGTGGCGTCACCAAGTTCAGCCGTCGCGGCGGTCTTCATCGCGCGCTGACCGAGAGGTCCGACCATTTGCGCCAGACCAAATCCACCCTCAAACCGCTCCCTGATGTAGGGTTGATCAATCAAACCATACAGCACGCCGCCCGCATCACGCACAGACACCAAAACACCCCATGTCGGTGTCCCGCTGATAAACCCGCGGGTCCCGTCGATCGGATCAAGCACCCATTGCAGGCCACTTGTACCGCTGGATTGGCCAAATTCTTCGCCCAGTATCGCGTCATCGGGGCGCAGTTGGGAGATCACGGCACGCATCGCTGTTTCAGCGGCGCGATCCGCTTGCGTCACAGGGTCAAACCCGCTTGCATCTTTGTTGTCAGACGCAATTCCTATGCGAAACAGCGGCAGTATCGCGGCACGCGCGGCGTCTGCCATGGCATGCGCACAGCTGCGCAACGCGTCCTGTTCGGTCTGTGTCAGAATTACATGTGTCAGGGTCATCTCACCCGCCTTTGGCCAAACCACGCAGTCCCTTAAAGGGGTGCGCGAGCTTGGACAAAAGGTCAAGGGTATCGCTTAAGCGGCTTCGCTTAGGACGCGCGCCAAATCAAACAGGCGACGGCGTTGGTTTTCAGGGATCGCATAGTAAGAACGCAGCAAATCAAGCGCTTCTTTGTCAGACAGAATGTCACTTGGCATCCCGGCGTGATCTTTAGGGATTAAATTCCCTTCAAGACCCTCAAAGAAAAACGCGACATCAACACCAAGGGCGGCCGCAATGTCCCAAAGGCGCGATGCACTGACACGGTTCATGCCCGTTTCGTATTTCTGAATCTGCTGGAACTTGACCCCAACCTGATCTGCCAGCTGCTGCTGGGTTGTGCCGCTCACCCAACGGCGGTGGCGAATGCGTTTGCCTACGTGAACGTCTACTGCATGTTTCATATGTATTTTCCTGCTCTTAAGTCAGTGGCGCGCGTTCTGGCGACGGCAGTGACGCGTGTATTCGTGTCGCAAAGTATTTTGTGTTGCTGTCTAAAAATCGCCACGCCCGCAAACACGCAAGGGTTGCATCCCAAAGCCTATCTTTTAGGACAGGTTCAAAGTCGTCGGGCCTGTCGGAAAGGACAGTTTTCATTTCCGCTACATCAAAATTACTTCACCTCGACCCGACTAGAATCGAACAAAATCAGTTGATTCTAAAAGGGTTTCTTTTGACGAAAGTTCCCCATGCGCGCCTTTCAAGTTCCTGCATTAGACACCCCCCCGTCTCTGACAAACATCGCAGTCCCAACACCCGTTGAAGGCGAAGTCGCCCTGAAGATCGAAGCCTGCGGATTGAATTTTGCCGATCTGTTGATGGCCAAAGGCACCTATCAAGATACGCCCGCAGCCCCCTTCACTTTGGGGCTGGAGGTTTGTGGAACAGTGACCGCCCTTGGCGCTGGCGTCACACACCCCGCGATCGGCACCCGCGTTGCCGTCTTTGGGGGTCAGGGTGGCTTGGCCGAGGCTGGGGTTTTTCCCGCAGCGTTGTGTCGCGCTGTCCCAGCTGGGATGACATCAGAACAAGCGGCAGGATTTCAGGTCGCTTATGGCACTTCCCACCTCGCGCTGACGCGCCGCGCAAAGTTGCAACGCGGTGAAACGCTTTTGGTTTTGGGGGCCGCGGGTGGCGTGGGCCTCACCGCGGTCGAAATCGGCAAAGCCATGGGTGCACGTGTCATAGCGGTCGCACGCGGCGCCGAAAAAATGGCCGTGGCGAAGGCTGCTGGTGCGGATCATGTCTTTGATGCGTCGGGCGATATTACAGCGCAGGTCCGCGCGCTTGGCGGCGCCGATGTCGTTTATGATCCCGTTGGCGGGGATGCGTTTACGGCCGCAATGCGGGCCACCAATCGCGAAGGGCGCATCGTCGTCATCGGTTTTGCCAGCGGTAACGTCCCACAGGTTCCGGCCAACCATCTGCTGGTCAAAAATATCACCCTGATCGGGTTCTATTGGGGCGGATATCTGAAATTCAATCCGACGGCCCTGACCGATAGCATGGGGGACTTGCTGGACTGGTATGCCGCTGGTCGCCTGCAACCCCACGTTAGCCACGTGCTGCCGCTTGATCAGGCCGCCGACGCGCTGGAACTTCTGCGCAGCCGTAAAAGAACCGGAAAGGTCGTTGTGACACCCTAAGCGCTGCGCAACATGCCGGCATCCGACGCCCATTGCGACAAATAAGACTGGCGGATCATGTCATAAAGGGCCGCCTGCACTGGGTCGGTCTTGGATTGCATATACAAAACAATCGAAGACGTGCCCGGATCTGGCAGGTTCGCTTCGGCTGGGATGGGTGCTGTTTGGCGCGCATAGACACCCTTAATGACCGCATGCACAGCAAGGTCCGCACAGACCACGGCTTCAACTGCACTATCATTGTGGGAATCCACAACCATATCCCACGCGAATGACGCCTCATCCATGCGCTTCAGAACGCCGGGGCGAAAGATACAATTGCTGCAAAACGCGACCGGAAGCGGCCGTTGGCGCCACGCGCCCCCGCCAACCGCACCAACCCAGACAAGCGGAAGGGTGACAAGCGCCTCGCCCCCCTCACCGGGTTCGGATTCCGTGGTGATGATCGCATCACACTCCCCCCGTGCGAACATTTCGCGCAGCCGCTTTGTGGGTTCGGACACCAATTTGATCTTCATGCGCGGGAAATTTGCTGCAAAGCGGCGCAGGACCGGCGGAATGTAGGGATCAATAATGTCATGGGGAACGCCCAGCACGATCTCTCCCTCATAATCTTGCGATGTAAGGCGCTGGAGGGCTTCGTCATTCAACGCCAGTATGCGGCGCGCATAGCTGAGCAATTGTTCCCCTTCTGCGGTCACAGAAATCTGGCGCGCAGATCGATCCAGCAGCAAGACACCCAAGCTTTCCTCAAGCCGTTTCAGCTGCATGGAGACCGCCGATTGCGTCAGGTGCAACATGCCCGCCGCCTTCGTGACCCCGCCCGTATCCGCAACGGTCACGAACGAACGCAGCGCGGTTGTATCCAGATTTCTTGCCATATCACAATTCCTGATGGTTTATCTCTAAATCATCCATTTCACTTATGTCACCAAATATCCAATACATCAACGTATTGAATGTAATTAGATCGACACATCACGAAAGGACACGACATGACAATTTCAATCGCATCCGTTTCAAGCAGGTCCTGCACCCCGCAGTCCACCCGCCGCCACTGGTCTTTGATGACCGCATTGACCGTCTGGTCGGAACGCCGCGCCCTCGCACAAATGGGGCCATCACGCCTGAAAGATATGGGGATTTCGCCCATTGA
>JABBAI010000131.1:0-17475 GCA_018608045.1 Octadecabacter sp.
GAGGATTTTCAATGACGCAGGTCTCAATGACTGTGAATGGGAAGGCCGTTAGCGGCGATGTTGAGGGGCGTACATTGCTGTCCGATTTCCTGCGCACGGACCTTTATCTAACGGGGACGCACATCGGATGCGACACGAGCCAGTGTGGCGCATGCGTGGTGCATGTGAACGGGGTCGCGGTGAAATCCTGTACGATGTTTGCCGCCGAAGCGGACGGTGCGGATGTCGGCACGATTGAAGGTCAGGCCAATGCAGACGGTTCACTTAACGTGATCCAGCAAGCATTTCAGGACCACCATGGGTTGCAATGCGGATTTTGTACGCCGGGTATGGTGATGACGACGGCGGCACTTCTTAAAGAAAATCCCAAGCCGACCGAGACCGAGGTGCGTGCGCATCTGGAAGGCAATATTTGCCGCTGCACAGGATACCACAACATCGTCAAAGCAATCCTTGCCGCATCCGGTCAGGATGTATCTGCGATTGCCGCTGAGTAAACCAACACCAGCCAGTGTTTTGATCGCGACCGCGGGGAGGCGGGCGCGACACCTCAAGACACATTGGCCCGAGGGAGGACTATGAATGCCCAAAGACAATTCAACAGTTGAAGGCGGCATTGGTGCCGCAACCGTGCGCCGCGAAGATATCCGGTTTCTCACCGGGGACGGCCAATACACCGACGACATCGTGTTGCAGGGCCAAACTCATGCGATTTTCGTGCGATCGGATGTGGCGAACGGTGTGATTAAATCCATCGATACATCCGCCGCCGAAGCAATGCCAGGTGTGCTCGCCGTCTTTACAGGTGAGGATTTTGCGGAGGTAGGCGGAAACCCTGCGGGCTGGCTGATCAATTCACGCGACGGCGAACCGATGAAAGAACCAAAGCGCCCCGTTTTGGCCCACGGCAAAGTGCGCCATGTGGGTGATGCATATGCCGCCGTTGTCGCAGAAACTAAAGAACAGGCGATGGATGCGGCCGCAGCGGTTGAGGTGGACATTGAAGAACTGGATGCTGTCACTGACATGACAAGCGCCATTGCGGGCGGTGGTTTGGTCCATGACGAGATCGAAACGAATATCTGTTTTGATTGGGGGTGGATTGAAGACAACCGCGCCGCCACGGACGCCGCCATCAAGGCCGCCCCCCATGTGACGACGCTGGAACTGGTGAACAACCGCTTGGTGCCAAACGCGATGGAACCGCGCGCAAGCACGGCGGATTACAACAAAGGCACGGGCGAATACACGCTCTATACGACCTCCCAGAACCCGCATTTGACGCGGCTTTTGATTTCCGCGTTTGTGCTTGGGATTCCTGAAAACAAGCTGCGCGTTGTGGCACCGGACGTGGGCGGTGGGTTCGGGTCGAAAATCTATCACTACGGCGAAGAAGCGCTGGTCTTGGCAGCCTCAAAGAAGTTAAAGCGCCCCGTCAAATGGACGTCGAGCCGATCTGAGGCGTTTCTCACGGATGCGCACGGGCGCGATCACGTCACCAAGATCGAATTGGCCTGCGAAAAGGACGGCACCTTCATCGCGTTCCGCACGGAAACGCTGGCCAATGTGGGCGCGTATTTGTCGAACTTTTCCACGGTCACCCCGACTTTCCTGCACGGCACTTTGATGGCCGGAAACTACACTGTGCCCAATGTTTATGTGAACGTGAAGGCGGTGTTTACCAACACGGCGCCAGTTGATGCTTATCGCGGCGCTGGGCGGCCTGAGGCGACGTATTCCATCGAACGTGTGGTCGACATGGCAGCCCGCGAGCTTGGTATGGATCCGATTAAGATACGGCGTAAAAACTTCATCAAGCCGGATCAGTTCCCGTTCGCGAGTGCTGCGGGTCTTGAATACGACAGTGGCAATTATGACCGCCAGATGGACAAGCTTGAGGTGATGATTGACCGCGACGGGTTTTCCGCGCGCCGTGCAGAGAGTGAGAAAAAAGGCATGCTGCGTGGCCTTGGCCTGAACGCCTATGTTGAGGCATGCGGTATCGCGCCATCCAATTTGATCGGTATTCTTGGTGCTCGGGTTGGTCTTTATGACGCCGCGACAGTGCGGGTGAATGCGACGGGCAATCTGGCCGTCATGGTCGGTGCGCACAGCCACGGGCAGGGCCACGAGACTGCGTTCCCGCAGGTGGTGGCAGAAATGCTCGGTATTGATCCGATGAGCATTGAAATCGTGCATGGTGATACGGCGAAAATTCCGTTCGGGATGGGGACCTATGGGTCGCGGTCTTTGGCGGTCTGCGGATCAGCCGTCGTGCGTGCCACGGAAAAGATCATTGTCAAGGCAAAGAAGATTGCAGCGCATATGTTGGCAGCCGCTGACACTGAAATTGAGCTTAGAGATGGTCAATTCAGTGTGGCAGGAACCAACAAATCCGTCAGCTTCGGGGAGGTCGCGTTGAAGGCTTATATCCCCCATCAGTTCCCGATTGAAGAAATTGAACCGGGCCTTGAGGAAACAGCGTTTTATGATCCAGCGAACTTTACCTATCCAAGCGGGGCCTATGCCTGCGAAGTAGAGCTTGATCCGAAAACGGGCAAAGTGACGATTGAACGCTTTGCCGCAGCGGATGATTTTGGCAATATTATCAATCCGATGATCGTGACGGGCCAAGTGCATGGCGGGATTGGCCAAGGCATTGGGCAGGCGTTGATTGAACAGACGGCATACGATGAAAATGGCCAGTTGCTGAGCGCGTCTTACATGGACTACGCGATGCCGCGCGCTGATGATTTGCCGTTTTATCAAGTGAACCACGATGACGGCACACCGTGCACGCACAACCCGCTTGGCGTGAAAGGCTGCGGGGAGGCGGGGGCGATCGCATCGCCTGCGTCTGTCGTGAATGCGGTGATTGACGCCATGCAATCCGGCGGCAAGAACGTCACCCATATGGATATGCCCCTGACGCCAAGCCGCGTTTGGGAAGCAATGAACGCTAAAGGAGTTTGAGAGATGTATAATTTTGAAATGACACGTCCCTCGACGATTGCGGACGCGGTGAAGGCCCTTCAGGACGAAGACGCTCAGGCGCTCGGCGGCGGACAAACGCTGATTCCGACGCTAAAACAACGTCTTGCGATGCCATCCA
Source organism: Octadecabacter sp. (assembly GCA_018608045.1). Lineage (GTDB taxonomy): Bacteria > Pseudomonadota > Alphaproteobacteria > Rhodobacterales > Rhodobacteraceae > Octadecabacter. Next base: position 3,113 of record JABBAI010000131.1, read on the forward strand.
CATTGGTAAGCCTGACGGGTATCGGTGAGATGCGGGGCGTGTGTATGTCGGATGCAGGCGAGGTGTGTGTGGGTGGCGCCACGCCACATGCCGTCGTTGCCCGCGAGGCTTCGGCCTTTCCGGGGCTGGCTGCACTGGCGTCCCACATCGGTGACCCTGCGGTGCGCAACCGTGGCACGGTGGGTGGATCTTTGGCCAACAACGATCCGTCAGCCTGTTATCCTGCCGCAGCACTGGCGAGCGGCGCAACAATCATCACCAACGCCCGCGAAATTGTGGCGGATGAGTATTTCCAAGGTATGTTTACTACGGCCCTCGAAGAAGGTGAAATCATCACCGAAGTTCGCTTTCCAGTGCCCGAAAAATCCCACTACGAAAAGTTCGTGCAACCTGCGTCGCGGTTCGCGCTTGTGGGTGTGATGGTCGCCAAATATGCGGACGGCGTGCGCGTGGCCGTAACAGGTGCGTCCGAAGAAGGCGTGTTCCGCTGGGCCGAGGCCGAGGCGGCGCTGAATGCTAATTTCAGCGCGGATGCCTTGGACGATCTATCGCTGGGCGGGGATGATATGATCAGCGATTTGCACGGATCAGGCGATTACCGCGCGCATTTGGTGAAGGTCATGACAGGGCGGGCGGTCAGTAAAGCCGCTTGATTTAACGTAATAAAAAACCCGCGTCCTTGGAGGGCGCGGGTTTTTCTTTTGTCGATGTAAAAGGCTTAGCCCTTTTGCGGCAGGGCCCCGATCAGCATGACCATCTGGCGGCCTTCCATTTTCGGGAAGTTTTCGACCTTGCCGTGTTCTTTTGTGTCTTCGGCCACGCGTTCCAGCAGTTCACGGCCAAGGTTTTGGTGGGCCATTTCACGACCACGGAACCGCAAAGTCACCTTCACTTTATCGCCGTTTTCCAAGAACTTATAGACGTTGCGCATCTTGACGTCATAGTCGTTCGTGTCCGTATTTGGACGAAACTTGACCTCTTTGATCTCAATGATCTTTTGCTTTTTGCGGGCCTCGGCCTCACGCTTCTGAGTCTCGTATTTGAACTTGCCGAAGTCCATGATCTTACAGACGGGGGGCGCCGCATTGGGTGAGATTTCAACCAGATCGAGGCCGGCTTCTTCTGCCATTTGCATAGCGCGCTCTGGCGTTACAACGCCGGCGTTTTCGCCATCTGCGCCAATGAGGCGAATTTCTGTAGCGCGGATACGGTCGTTGACGCGTGGTCCGGTGTCACGCGCGGGTGGCGCGTTATGAGGTCTGCGGGCTATGGGACTTGTCCTTAAATTGTTTGTCTAGAGTGATGCAACGTAAACCTGCAAGCTGGGCACTTCAAGGCGCAAAAACGTATATTCGCGCAAGCCAGCTAAGGGGAAAGGCACCCGTCTGTTCCCGCTTTTCTTTGCACGCGCAGCATGACATGTACCGCACCGAGGTCCAGTTGGGGGCCATGTATTTTTAAAGGACGAAAATCATGAGAGGCACGATCGCTCTCGTTGTCATCGCGGTGCTGGGCTTCTTTGGCTTCCAGTGGGGCGTAAACGGCAAAAATCCCGCGCAGGTCTTTTCCGGCGCGACTGAAATGGCTGCGGACGCAGCTGACAGTGCAATGGAAACTGCTGGTGATGTTGCTGAAGGCGCCGCGGACATGGCTTCTGATGCGGCTGATACAGTTGCTGACACAGCCGAAGGTGCTGTGGATGCGGCCACAGACGCTGTGACGGATGTTGCGGAAGGCGCGACCGAGATGGCAGAAGGCGCTGTAGAGGCCGTGACTGACACTGCTGAAGGTGCTGTTGATACAGCAACCGAAGCTGCTGAAGGCGCTGTTGAATCAGTTGAAGGCGCTGTTGAGGGCGCATCAGATGCTGTTGAAGGTGTTGTAGATGACGCCGCTGAGGCCGTTGAAGGCGTGACAGACGAAGCCGCTTCTGCTGCTACTGCTGTTGCGGAATCTGCTGCCGCTGAGGCCGCCGCCGCTGAAGAAGCCGCTGCTGCTGCCGAAGAGGCCGCTGCTGTTGAAGCCACCGCTGCTGAAGCAGAAGCTGCCGTCGCAGAAGCCACTGAAACGACACCGCAAGCCGCTGATGTTGCGACGGAAGAGGTGACTGAGACCGTAGAAGCTGGTGAAAATGCGCAAGAAGCCATCAACGAGGTTGCAGAAGCATCCGACGGCATGGACATCATGAGCTTGCTGACACCAGAGACATTTGATGCCGCACAGGTTTCCGAATGGATCGACGGTCAGGACTTTGGCCCACTGGTTGCGATACCACTTAAGGCCGCTGTTGATGCCGCTGGCAACAACCCAGACCTTATCTCTGGCGTGATTGAGCAGATCAAAAGCGTGATGGGCAACTAAGCCCTACGCGACATATCAAACGAAAAGGGCCGCTCACATGAGCGGCCCTTTTTGCATTCGGTGTTACGTCGATCAGTCGAGGAATGCTTTTTCGACCACGTAATGTTGTGGGTTTGAATTCGCGCCCTCAACCAGACCATAGTTTTCAAACATCTCTTTAAGTTCAAGGTTGAACGCCATGTTGCCGCAGATCATTGCGCGGTCATTGTCGGGGTTCAACGGGGGCACGCCAAGGTCCTTGAACGCCTCACCTGACTTCATCAGATCGGTGATGCGGCCCATCGTGGGGCTCTGTTCGCGGGTGGTGGTCGGGTAGTATTTGATCTTCTTCCAAAACCCGTCGCCGATGACTTCGTTCAGCAATTCATTCGGCTTGAGTCCCTCGATCAGATCGCGCCCATAGGTGAGTTCACCCACTTCGCGGCACGTGTGGGTGATGATGATTTCGTCGTAGTCTTCATAGGTCTGGGGTTCGCGCAAAAGCGACGCGAAGGGCGCAAATCCTGTGCCCGTTGCAAAGAACCAGATGCGTTTGCCCGGCAGAAGTGCGTCATGGACCAACGTGCCCACAGGTTTGGGGCGCATCGTCACCTCGTCGCCGACCTTGATATGCTGTAGCTTGGATGTCAGCGGACCGTCTTGGACTTTGATGGAATAGAATTCCAGTTCCTCGTCCCAGCTTGGGGAGGCGATGGAATAGGCGCGCAGCAGCGGTTTGACCTTGCCCGTTTCGGGATGCGGATCACCCATCAGGCCGATCATCACGAATTCACCTGACCGGAACCGCATGGACGCGGGGCGCGTCATCTTAAAGCTGAACAAGCGGTCGGTGTAATGTTTGACTTCGGTCACGGTCTGCGCGTCGGGCAGGGCGGGAACGGCTTTGGTTGGTGCTGTATCGGTCACGGGTGTCATTTCTGTCATGTGTCTATGGCGCAGGTCTTTACCCACGCCCTCCTATTACGCGTTGATTTGGATCAGTTAAAGGGGGGGCTGTGCGGGTTATCCGCGCATGCGCGCCTGATAATCGTGGGCACGCCAATTAGCGCGCGCGAGCCATTCTGGTTCGGGCTGGCGGGTTGCGAGGGCGTCGTCAATCTCAACCTCATCAAATCCAGCGCGCCGCGCCATGGCATATTGATCGGAAATGATTTGCCCGCGCGCGCGCAAACGCCCCATGAACCCCATGCGGCGCAGTTGCGCAGCGATGGTGAACCCGCGACCGTCCGCAAAGCTTGGGAAATCCACGCGGATCATCGCGATGCGTTCAAGGCACTGCGCGAGGTCGGTGGGTTCCGCGTCTGACGCCAGATCAATCGCGACAGCGCCACAATCGTTCGCGGCCATATCTGTCAGCGCAATAAAATCACCTGTCCAATCGTCAGCAGAAAACCCTGTGTCCGTGACAAGTACGTTCATTGTGGTGCTCCGAAATGGATGCCGCATTCTGTCTTGGTCTGGTCGCGCCACCGGCCTGCGCGCGCGGTTTCACCTGATGCAACACGCGTTGTGCACGGCGTGCAGCCGACGGATGGAAAGCCTTTGGCGACAAGCGGGTGACGGGGCAAGTTGTGCGTTTCGATGTAGTCGTTCAGATCGCTGCTGTCCCAATGGGCTAAAGGGTTGACCTTGATGCGTGGCAGGCGACCCAGCGGGCGGTCGACCTCGAACATTTCAAGGGCGGCGCGTTGCCCCCCTTGGAACCGTTTGCGACCCGAAATCCAGGCGTCGACATCTTTCAATGCAGCCTCAAGCGGTTCGGTCTTGCGCAAGGCACAGCAAGCGTCGGGATCATGTAGATGCAACAGGTTTTCATTGTCGCGTTCAAACAGCACATTGCGTTTGGCTGAGATAGTTTTCACCCCAGTCAGGCCGAGGGTTTCGGCAACCCGTGCCTGATAGTCCAGCGTTTCTGGAAACAGCATTTCTGTGTCGATGAACAGCACGGGCACGGCACGGTCAACTTGCGCGGCCATATGCAAGAGCACGATGGATTCGGCCCCAAAGGAGCTGACCATTGCCGCATCACCCAGCATCTTCAGCGCATGTTCCACAACATCCTGTGCGTCACGGTCTTTGAAAAGACGGTTCAGGGTTTGCGTGCGTCCATCAAGCGGCATCAGCTTTCTCCTCTGGGTAAAGAATGGTTTTGAACGGGGCGGCGCCAAGGCGGCGGTAGGCTGCTAGGAACGTTTCTTCGGGATCGTTTCGCAATTCCATATATCCGTAAACAAGGCGTTCAATGGCGGGCACAATGTCGTCCGCGCTAAAGCCCGGTCCGGCGCGTTCACCCACTGCGGCCGTTTCAGTATGATCGCCGCCAAGGGTGATCTGGTAGCTTTCTACGCCCGCACGATCCAGTCCAAGAATGCCGATATGACCGATGTGGTGGTGCCCACAGGCATTGATGCAGCCCGAGATTTTGATCTTCAGCGCGCCGATGTCATGTTCGATCTTCAGCTCATCAAAACGGGTCGCAATTTGTTGGGCAATCGGGATCGAACGGGCCGTCGCCAATGCACAGTAATCCATGCCGGGACAGGCGATGATGTCGGAGGCGAGGCCGATGTTGGCTGTCGCAAGATCTGCCGCCCGCAATTCTGAATACAGCTTGGCGAGGTCTGATTTATGCACATGAGGCAGGATCACGTTTTGCTCATGGCTGATGCGCAGCTCATCGTGGCCGTATCTGCACGCGAGGTTTGCCATGACGCGCATTTGGTCTGCGGTGGCATCACCCGGTGTGGCACCATGTTTCTTGATTGAGATCGACACAATCGCATAGCCGTCCGCGCGGTGTGCGGTCAGGTTGGTGTCGGTCCAGCTGCGAAACGCGGGGTTGGCCATGCGTGTGGCCTCGAACCCATCCGTGCTGACCACTTTGAACGCGGGGGCGGCGAACTGGGCCTCAATCTCGCGTAGGATGGTTTGATCCACGCCGCTGAACGTCGGGCGGATTTGGGCGAAGCGTTCGTCCACGAGGCGGCGAATTTCATCAATGCCATGTTCATGCACGGTGATCTTGATACGGGCTTTGTATTTGTTGTCGCGACGGCCAAGGCGGTTCCACACGGAAACGATGGCTTCCACGTATGGCAATAGGTCAGCTTGGGGCAGGAAGTCATTGATAACTTTTCCAATCATCGGTGTGCGGCCAAGACCACCACCGACGATGATTTTGTATCCGATGACACCATTCTGCTGAACAATCTGGATACCAATGTCATGGGCTTTGATGACGGCACGATCGTTTTCGGACCCCGTCACCGCCAGCTTGAACTTGCGCGGCAGGAACTGGAATTCGGGGTGGTCGGTGGACCATTGGCGCAGCAGTTCGGCGACGGGGCGCGGATCTGCGACCTCGTCTGCGGCGGCCCCTGCGAAATGGTCGGCGGTGACGTTGCGGATCGTGTTGCCCGACGTTTGGATCGCGTGCATGCCCACGTCGGCAAGGTCGGACAGCATGTCAGGCACGTCCTTCAGCTGTGGCCAGTTGTACTGGATGTTCTGGCGGGTCGTGAAGTGGCCATAGCCTTTGTCATAGGTTTCGGCCAGATGCGCGAGCATGTCCATTTGCGCCGCATTCAGCGTGCCGTAGGGCACCGCAACCCGCAGCATGTAGGCGTGCAATTGCAGGTAAAGACCGTTCATCAAACGCAGCGGTTTGAATTCGTCCTCGGTCAGGGATCCATCAATGCGGCGTTCCACTTGGGCACGAAATTGGGCAACACGTTCGCGGACAAAAGCCTCATCGAAGTCATTGTATTTATACATTGATCTCTACCTGTTTGCCGTGGGCATAATTGGAGGGGCCGCGCGTGCGGAAAGCTTCGCGAAAGTGGGTTGTTTCTGGGCCGTTTTTGCCTGCAACAGCATCCGCAAGGTAGGCACCCGCGATGACGTTTTGCTGGGCTTGGGCTTCGAGCAAGCGCAGGCTCGCGTGGGCTTCATCCGTCATCAATTCAGCGTCAGCGATGTCGCCGGACCATGTGTCGCGGGCAGTGAACCAGACTGCGTCGCCCTCAATCAAAAGGTTCGCGGTGACGACTTTGGGTGTGAATGCGCGGGCCATTAAAGTGCCTCCAATCGCAAATCGTGTGATTGCGCGGCCTGAACGGCGGCGCGCGGGGCCAAGCCAAGGAACGTCAGGGCAGGGCCCGTCAGGTTGGCGTTGCTGATCGTTAGTTCAAGGTCCGCCAGCGTCGTGGCGATCACGCGCTGATCGGGGCGGGACACGTTTTCAATGACCGTCACGGGGGTCAGCGGGTCAGCGCCGTGCATCAAAAGGCGGCCCTGAATGAAGCGCGCGGATTTCTTGCCCATGTAGATTGCGGCGACTTGGCCGACCTCAGCCAAGGCCTTCCAATCGTGATCGGCATAGCCTTTGGTATCGTGCCCAGTGATGAACCGCACAGACGAATTGCGGCCCCGTTGGGTCAGGGATTGACCGATACCCGCGACAGCCGCGGACGCGGCGGTGATGCCGGGCACGATGGTGTAGGACAAATCTGCGGCCTCAATCGCGGCAAGTTCTTCGTCCAAACGACCAAACACAGTCGGATCACCCGCCTTGAGGCGCACAACATGATGCCCGTCCAATCCGTGCTGAACGATCAACGCGTTGATGTCGTCTTGATGCATGGCCTTGCCGAAGCCGGTTTTTCCCGCGTCGATCATGATCGCTTCGCGGCGCGCCAACTCCAAAATCTCGGGCGTGACCAAACGGTCGTAGATCACCACGTCTGCTTTATCCAAGGCTTTGCGCGCCTTGAGCGTCAGCAAATCAGGGTCACCGGGACCCGCGCCGACAAGATCGATATGACCGGGCTTTGCGTCCGTGTTCAGATGGTCGTGCAGCAGATCATCAAGCGCCTGTTCAACTGCGCCTTCACCTTGCGTGATCGCGCGTGGACCGGCGTTAAAGTAATAGTCGGACCAAAAATTACGGCGCGCTACGCCAAAGGAGAGCATTTCGGCCATCCCGCGAAAGGACTTACCGATCCGCGCGAGGGTGCCAAGCGATGCGGGAAGGCGTTCTTCGAGGTCTTTTTTGATCGCGCGGGCTAGCACGGGGGCCGCACCCTCGGTGCCGATAGCGATCGTGACGGGGTCACGGTCCACAATTGCGGGGGTGATAAACTGGCTGTCACCAAGGTTGTCGACAATGTTCACAAGCGCGCCGTCACGGTGGGCGATGTCTGCGGTGCGCGCATCTTCAACGGCGTCTTCATGGGCTGCGTAAAACAGCGATGCACACATTGTATCGCCCGGCTCCATCGCGCGGCGTATCAGCGTCAGTTTGCCCTCTGACGCCCATTTGTGGATTTCAAGGGCTGCGTCAGCCGCGATCACGGTCAGCTTTGCTTGCGTCTTCAAAAGCAGGCGCAGCTTGGCCAGTGCGGCGTCACCACCGCCCGCAAGGACAATGCGGCGGCCTTCAACGGCGAGAAAAATGGGGAAGTGCTTCATGTGTTTAATCCCGTTTGCTTAGCCCCAATATAGAATATAATTCTAGTAAGTGCTGCATACGGACGGTTGAAAGGGATGCATGTTCCGACTAATGGTCAGATCGGTCAGAATATTTCCAAACGGGAGGAAAAAGAGAATGGACGTTCGGATAGACGAGTTAGACAGGAAAATCCTACGCACCATGCAGGCCGATGCGGGGCAGTCTTTGGACGAAATCGCCAAAGAAGTCGGGTCCTCCAAGACGCCCGTGTGGAACAGGATTCGCAAGCTGCGCGAGGCGGGGGTCATTGGCCAACAGACGGTTATGCTGGATGCCGAAGCCTTGGGGTTTGAGGCGTGTTTTTTCGTTCTCATTCGCACGTCAGAACATGAGGCGGATTGGCAGGCTAAGTTTCTGAAAGCATTGATGGATCGCGATGAGGTGCAAGAGGCGCACAGGCTCGCGGGGGACATTGACTACATCCTCAAGGTCCGTGTGAAAAACGCGCGGGCGTATGATGTGTTTTACCAAGCGCTAATTTCAGAAGTTCGGGTGTTCAACGTCACAGCATTGCTGAGCATGGAAGAGATCAAATCAACCGTGGCTTTGCCGCTTTAGGATTCATCCAAAAATGCGGCTGACCTCGCGCAGGATTTTTTCGCCGATCGCGCGGGGGTATTCGCGGTGCGTGCGCGCCGTAATCACAAATCCGTCGCGCGTGATGATCGCGCGGCTGAAAAAGGTAGTGATAGCCACGCCCATACTTTCGATCGCGATGCCATTGATCGTCACCCCTTGGCGTTCCGCTTGCCGTGACGCTGTGCGGGTGTCTGACCCTGCGTTGGGGGTGCCATCGCCTGATATATCAATGACTTTGCGGTCCCATTGCGGGGCGTCCGCAAACTGATCGAGCGCGAACAGGATCGCATCACCCGGTGCAGTGTCAGATTGCACGAAAGCGCGTGGCATGGTCCGGGCATCCGCGGCAAAGGCGCGTGCGTCGGCTTCGTTGGTGATTTGGGTCCACGGGATCGACACCTCTTGGCGGTCCACGCCCGACCATTGCATCACAGCGACGGCGACTTGTCCTTGGATCATCGCGTCCATGACTTCGGCATCAAGAACCGCGTTGGCCATGCCGTCGGTCTGAAGCTTGTATTCGGCCACATCGATGGAATTGGACACGTCGATCGTCAGCATCAATGCTGTGTCACAGGCCCATGCAGGACTAGTTGCGAGGTAAGATGCTAAAACGAGAGCCTTCATAGCTTTGAGTGTGCGCGTAAAGTGAGAGGGGGTAAAGTGCAGGTTTCTGTTGCCAGGTACCTGCGAACCCCGCCTTACGCTGCTAGGCGCAAGGGCTTAATTTTCAATAGTTCCGACTGCTTACGCAGCCATCGCCATTGGAGCATTGTTGTCATTTGCAACTAGCTTGAATGTACCGATACGGTGGTAACTCGCCGAGATAAAGCTAACCCCTTTAGACGTTCGTCGATCCTATTTCGTCCCCATATCGGCCAAATGAGCCTTCCCGAAGCATGATGGTGGAGACGCCGGGTACCGCCCCCGGGTCCGATCCGCTTATTACGAGCGCGTTTATATCCATAGTCCCGAAGGACAACCCACAGTTAGGCGGTCAGGCCGCGCATATCAAGGGGTTAGTAGGTTGGCCAGTTCGCCCAAATCAACCACGCCGCAGGGGGCCATTCAAAGGCGAGAAACACCAAAGCCTTCTTAAGGGGCGGTTTGTCGATGATGATAGACAATGCCCGACCCGCACCTGCGCCGACGTACGCAACGCCAAGCATGAAGTACGCATATGCGTCCCCCGTGAACAGGCACCAAATGCCGACGGCCACAAACAAACCACCCGATCCTGCCCGTAGTTCTGAAAGGCCCATCGTTGATTTAGTGGTCTCGAAATCCAGCGCGCCCATAGTGTAGCGGGGTGCAAGAAAGCCGAAAGCTCCGAAGATGATCGTAAGAAGGGCAAGGGCGGGGTTGATGTAATCCATGTCGGCTCCTGTGTTTGATAGTAGTACGCGCCGAACGGCCAGTTGGTTCCGTTTAGGTCTTGGATTGTTTGGCATCTGCCACGGATTGGCCAAGCTGGGCAGTGTAAGCGGCAAGGTCTGCAAGCAATGTGTCAACGCGCGGGGCATCTTTGGCTTCAAGCGCGTCGGCTATGGCAGTGTGCAGCCCCACGATATGATCGCGGCTGCGGGCCGTGAAAGTAATCATGTTCATCAGGGGTTCAATCGCCTCAACCGCGCCGGCAAGTTGATAGGACAACACAGGGTTTCCCGCGCCATCCACAAGTGCTCGGTGGAAGGCCACGTCAGAGGCGCAGAAGCTTTCGTCAGACAGGCCCGGTTGCCCCTGACGGGTAATTTCGGCGCGCATCGTCTCGAGGTGATCCGCCGTGCGCCGTTGTGCAGAAAGCGGTGCACAGGCGCGTTCCAGCGCGAAACGCGCCTCACAGGCCGTATCGAAATCAACCGCGTTCATGCTGAGAAGCAGTGCAGAGGTGGTGATTTGCTGCCCGTAGGCGTCTTCAAACCGCAATCGATTAACGAAGGCGCCCCCTGTGGCCCCGCGCTGCGTGCGGATCAGGCTTTGTGCGGCCAACCGTTTGAGGGCTTCGCGCACGGTTGAGCGTGACACATCGAACTGCTCGCTCATCTCTGCTTCGCTTGGCAAGCGTTCGTCTACAGGTAACGCCCCCGACACAATTGCGTCGCGAATAGACTTTGCGATCTGGGCGGAGAGGTCTGGTGCATTTTTCATTTGTCAGACGTTTAAATGTCTGACAATTAAAACGCAACGATTGAGTCGCTTGGGAGGGCGTGTCCGTGTCAGTCATTCTTAACATCCGATCATTGCTGTGGATCGCGTTTTTCGCGGCCATACTCTTGGCATGGATGATGATGTTCATGATGGCGACCGATATGGATGTCGATCTGCTAGGCCGCCCGGGCGAAATGGGGGCTGTTATGGCCACGATGGACCCAACCATGCCGATGGATATGCCAATGGCGCGCTTTGGTCCGTTGTTTGCCATGTGGGCGATCATGATGGCGGCGATGATGTTGCCGACTATGGTTCCGACTTTGCGATCTTATGAAGATCTGATGGTCAGTGCCAATGGCAGCCGCGCGGGATGGATTGGTGTTTTGCTGGGGTATTTCATCGTTTGGGTCGCATTTGCCGCGCTGATTACTTCCGTCCAGCTGGGCCTGTTGTTCGGTGGCGTGGTGGACATGCTTGGCATCGCGAAAAGTGTTTGGGTGTCTGCCGGATTGCTGATTGTTGTTGGTGCGTATCAGTTCACCCGCCTCAAAGAGATTTGCCACGGCGTGTGCCATTCTCCGATGATGTATTTTGTCGGTCACTGGAAAACAGGGTTTGGCGGCGGCTTGCGTATGGGACTTGGCCTCGGCGGGTTCTGTGTTGTCTGCTGCTGGGGCTTCATGGCGCTCGGATTTGTGGGCGGCGTGATGTCGCTGCTTTGGATGGGCCTTGCCACCTTGTTTATGATTTTAGAAAAACTGCCCAGCCTTGGGCATATCGTCACAAAGCCTGCGGGGGTCGTTTTGATCCTTGCCGGGGTTGCCTTGCCCGTTTGGGCATATTTGTAAGGGAGGGTCACACATGGCCACGAAGGACCGCGCACCGGCAGATAAACTGCCCGTCAGCCAACGCATTGACAGCAAAGTGGCAAGCCACCCGCTGCGCCGCAAAATGCAGCCCACAGACTGGGCCATCAAGGGAGAGCTGTTTTTAAACTGCTCGTGCACCATGTTCTGCCCTTGCGTTGTGTCGCTTGGCGCCCATCCCCCCACAGAAGGGCATTGCCACGCATGGATGGCCATCGCCATTGATGAAGGCCACTTTGAGGGCGAGGATTTGTCTGGCCTGAACGTCGGGTTGCTGGTCGATATTCCGGGCCGTATGGGTGAGGGCAATTGGCGTGTCGCGGCTTACGTTGATGAACGGTCCAGCCAAAAGGCGTACAACGGTTTGCTGAAAATCTTCAGCGGGGCGGCGGGCGGTACCACCGGGTTGTTCACGTTCCTTGTGTCCGAAATCATCGGCGCTGAGCGCGAAAAGGTTGAGATCGTGCGCGATGGCAAAAAGCGCGGGCTGCATATCGGGCGCAAAATCAGCGGTGAGATTGAGATGATCGATGGCGGTAACCCGGATCATCCTGTGATGATCACCAATTCCAAATACTGGATGGGTCCGGATATTATTGCGGCAAAGGGACTGAAATCCAAGGTGCGCGACTACGGCCGCGTGTGGGATTTTGGTGGCATGTCCGCCGAGATTTGCCCGATTGACTGGAAAGGTCCCAAAGCGTGATCACGCCGGATTACTGCGTGACAATGGCGCGGTATAATCAGTGGCAAAACGATGCACTGCTTGATCAAGTTAAAGTCATGAGCGATGCTGACTTACGTCAAGACCGCGGTGCATTTTTTGGGTCTATCTTCGGCACGATGAACCACATTCTTTGGGGCGATCTTTTGTGGTTGCACAGGCTCGATCCGTCGATTGAAGCGCCAAATCTCGAGGTGTCGCATCTTGAAGCCACCAAAACCCCAACAGAATGGGCGGCGGAACGGTTCCGTGTTGATGGCATCATCCGTGAATGGGCGCGCCGGTTGAAATCCATTGATCTTACCGGTGATATAGTTTGGTTTTCAAAGTTTTACCAGAAAGAGTTCCATCACCCGAAAACACTGTGCATCACGCATATGTTCAACCACCAGACCCACCACCGTGGTCAAATCCATGCGATGCTGACAGCGGCTGGGCAGAAGACAATCGATACCGACCTCATCTTTATGCCGGAGAGTTAGAATGGCAGTCATAGCAGGATCACGCCGCATTCGTCGCACCCCGTTTTCTGACGGCGTAGAGGCGGCGGGAGTAAAAGGATATACGGTCTATAACCACATGTTATTGCCCACAGTTTTCCGCTCCGTGGTTGAGGATTACCACCACTTGAAATCAGCCGTCCAAGTCTGGGACGTGGCTGTTGAACGGCAGGTGGAAATTCGCGGACCTGATGCGTCCAAGCTGATGCAAATGCTCACACCGCGGGACTTGCGCGGGATGCTTCCGGGTATGTGTTATTACGTGCCGATGGTGGATGAAACGGGCGGGATGCTGAACGATCCTGTTGCTGTCATGATTTCGGAAGATCGGTTTTGGGTGTCGATTGCCGACAGTGATTTATTGTTTTGGGTCAAAGGGTTGGCCTATGGTCTTCGTCTTGATGTTTTGGTGGATGAACCCGATGTGTCGCCCCTTGCGATCCAAGGGCCGAAGGCGGATGAGCTGGCAGCGCGTATTTTCGGGGACAAGGTCAAAGACCTCAAATTCTTCCGCTACGGCCATTTTGATTTCCAAGGCCAGGAAATGATTGTCGCGCGCTCTGGCTATTCCAAGCAGGGCGGGTTTGAGGTCTATGTTGAAGGGGAACGAAACGGCATGCCGCTGTGGAATGCCCTGATGGAAGCGGGCAAGGATCTTGATGTGCACGCCGGCTGTCCGAACCTTATTGAACGGATTGAAGGCGGGTTGCTGTCCTATGGCAACGATATGAATCGCGACAACACCCCCCACGAGGCTGGTCTGGGGCGGTTTTGTTCGACGCAGACGGCGATTGGCTGTGTCGGGCGGGACGCGCTGTTGCGGGTGTCCAAAGAAGGCCCCGTCAAACAGGTGCGCGCCCTTCGCATTGAGGGTGATTTGCCGCCCTGTGATCGTGGTTGGCCCTTGATGGACGGTCAGCGACAGGTGGGTACCGTGACGTCCGCCGCCTACAGCCCTGATTATGAAACAAACGTTGCCATTGGCATGGTCCGTATGACCCATTGGGAACCGAAAACAGACGTTGATGTTGTCACGCAGGCGGGTGTGTTTCCCGCGGTCGTGCAAGAAACATTTTGGATTTGAGGAAGATAGATATGTTTAACGCTTTGATGGTTGAAAAAGACGACGAAGGTAAGACAAGCGCATCCGTTCAGCAGATCGGTTTAGATCGCCTGCCAGACGGAGATGTGACTGTGGCGGTTGAATATTCCACCGTGAATTACAAAGATGGCCTGTGCATCGGGCCCGGTGGTGGCCTTGTGCGCAACTATCCGCATGTGCCGGGCATTGATTTTGCCGGAACAGTCGAGGCATCAGATGATCCACGTTACAAAGCGGGTGACAAAGTTGTTCTGACGGGCTGGCGCGTCGGCGAAGCTTATTGGGGCGGTTATTCCCAGAAAACACGCGTGAAGGCCGACTGGCTGGTGCCGCTTCCCGCAGGCCTTGATACACGTCAGGCGATGGCGGTTGGCACGGCGGGTTTCACGGCAATGCTGGCTGTGATGGCGCTTGAGGACCACGGCATCAAAGACGGCCCCGTTCTGGTGACAGGTGCTGCGGGCGGCGTCGGGTCTGTTGCCACAGCCATTCTGGCCAATCTGGGCCATGAGGTCGCTGGCGTCACCGGGCGGCCTGAAACGGCAGACTATTTGAAATCCCTTGGCGCAAC
>JABBAI010000131.1:17575-28432 GCA_018608045.1 Octadecabacter sp.
AATCGCGTTCGGGCGTGGGCGCGGATCGCCAAAGACCTGCCCATGGATAAACTTGAGGCGATGGTGCAGCCCGCTACTCTGTCTGATTTGCCGGCCCTTGGCCGCGACATTCTTAAGGGTCAGGTCAAAGGCCGCGTGGTCGTCGATGTGAACGCCTAAAACAACGTGCGTTGCTTCTTATCAGCATCGCTTTAAATAGCGGTACAACAAGGAGACGAACTTATGACGCCTGTGATCTATTGGGTGCGCCGCGACTTTCGCCTAAGCGACAATGCGGCTTTGGTTGCGGCGTGCAAAGCAGGGCCCGTGATCCCGCTGTTTATTTGCGATGACATCGTTGAGGGCCACGGTGCCGCACCGAAATTCCGCTTGGGCGAGGGCGTGCGCGTGTTCGCTGATGCGTTGAAGGCTGCGGGATCGCGTTTGGTTTTGCGGCGCGGGGATGCGTTGTCGGTCTTGCGCGATGTGGTGCGCGAAACGGGGGCGGTGACTGTCGTTTGGAATCGTCTGTATGACCCTGCCAGCAAAGCGCGGGATACCTTTGTGAAGGCGACGTTGAAGGATGATGGCGTCGATGCGCAGTCCTTTGCGGGTCATCTGATGTTTGAACCTTGGACGGTTGAGACAAAGACAGGCGGGTTTTACAAGGTCTTCACGCCAATGTGGAAAATGGTGCGGGGGCGCGATGTGGCGCAGCCATTGCCGGCGCCTAAAATATCTGCCCCTCAAGATTGGCCCGTATCCGATAATCTAGGCGACTGGGGCCTGGGTGACGCCATGCGCCGTGGTCGTGATGTTCTGGCCACGCATATCTGCGTGGGCGAAGCGGCGGCGCAGGACCGTCTTGGCGATTTTATCGAAAACCGTGTACACCGCTATGACACCAACCGCGATTTACCGAGTGTGGATGGCACATCGCGGTTGTCTGAAAACCTCACCTACGGGGAAATCAGCCCAGCGACCTGTTGGCATGCGGGGTGGGTGGCGATCCACGCGGGGAAATCTGACGCTGAGACGTTTTGCAAAGAACTGGTTTGGCGCGAATTTGCCTACCATCTGGCCCATCACACGCCCCACATCATCGATAGCAATTGGAAAGACGGCTGGGATAATTTCCCATGGAACACCGAAGACACGCCAGAGGTTTTGGCATGGAAACAAGGCCGCACGGGTATTCCGTTCGTCGATGCCGCCATGCGCGAGATGTATGTCACAGGCACAATGCACAATCGTGGCCGCATGATCGTTGCGTCCTATCTGACCAAACATCTAATGAGCCATTGGAAGATCGGGCAGGCGTGGTTTGAGGACTGCCTGACTGACTGGGACCCTGCATCAAACGCGATGGGGTGGCAGTGGTCAGCGGGGTCGGGCCCTGACGCAACGCCGTATTTCCGTGTGTTCAATCCTGTCACGCAGCTCGATAAATTTGATCGGAGCGGGAATTACGCACGCACATGGATCGCTGAGGGGCAGGGCACGCCGTCCGACACCGCCTTGTCGTATTTTGATGCGATCCCAAAACGCTGGAACATGTCCCCTCAGGATCGCTACCCGCAACCGGTCGTCGACTTGGCACACGGGCGTGAACGCGCGCTGGACGCATATAAGAACCGCACGTTTTGAAGTCTTTGAAAAGAAACGCAGAACGCCCGTGACAGTTAATTGCGAGAACATTAACATATTATGAAACCACGGGGCCACTGGGCCCGTATATACTACAATAACGACCAACATTCTGGAGCGTCGATGATCCTCACGACCACGCAAGGGCAATCTGATCTGCCTCGCTATTTTTCGTCCGTATTTGATATGATGAAACACCTCCCGCGGGGGCGTGTTGATTTTGTGCTGCCCGATGGGCGCACCTTTCGCGCCGATTCCGGTGAGGCGGGCTACGTTGCGATTCTTGAGGTTCACAACACCGATTTATTCGCCCGATTGATCCGCGAAGGCGATTTGGGGTTCTCTGAGGCGTATCTGGATGGATGGTGGTCCACGCCTGATTTGATGTCGTTCATGGATTTGGTGAGCGATGACGCCGAAGCGATCTATGATGGATTTCCGGGGCAGGGTTTGATCCGGACCTACGAAAAGTTGCGGTTCTGGTGGCAAAGCAATTCCAAACGTCAGGCGCGCAAAAACATCAGTTACCACTATGACCTTGGCAACGAATTTTATGGTTTGTGGTTGGACGACACGATGACCTATTCATCGGCCAAGTTCGAAACCGGTCAGGAAGATCTGGAAAAGGCGCAGACCCAGAAATATGCGTCGATGGTTGATGAAATGGGAGTCAAAGCGGGCGATCATGTGCTTGAAATCGGCTGTGGCTGGGGTGGCTTCGCGGAATACGCGGCCAAGGAGCGCGGGCTTAAGGTCACGGGCCTCACGATCAGTCAAGAACAGTTTAATTACGCCGTGGACCGCATTGAAAAGGCTGGTCTTTCTGACATGGTCACGTTCAAGATGCAGGATTACCGCGACGAAAAGGGCACCTATGACGGCATCGCATCCATCGAGATGTTTGAGGCCGTGGGCGAGAAATATTGGTCGACTTATTTTGACACCGTGCGCGAACGACTGAAACCCGGTGCGCGTGGAACATTTCAGGTGATCTTGGTGCAAGACAAACGCTGGCATGTGTACAAACGCGGCGTCGATTTTATCCAGAAATACATCTTTCCCGGTGGCATGTTGCCCGCCCCGACCATTCTGCGCGAAACCATTCGCAAGGCTGGTTTGGAAGTTACGCAATCTGTGGAATTTGGTCAAAGCTACTCTGATACGCTGCGCCGTTGGCACGAAACGTTCAACGAAAAATGGGACCAAGTGGCCGAAATGGGCTTTGATGATCGGTTCCGTCGCATGTGGAACTTTTACCTCGCCTCTTGCGCGGGGGCGTTCCGCGGGGGTATTTGCGATGTAACGCAGATCACCGTGACCCGTCCGGCCAAGTAAGGCCAGTCAAGAAGTCGGGCACCCGCAACGCCGAGGAGCAGCGCTATGCCGACGATGGGACGACTGGTAGGGGCCATATTGTTTGCCGGCCTCGCGTGGTACACAAGCCTTCTTATTATTCCGCTGTTTCCCGTGGGAACCAATCTTGGATTGTTCCAAGAGGTGAACACATTCTTCGGCCTTATTGCGGGATGGACCGTCGCGGGACCGCGTGCGGGATTGGGATATGTGGCAGCCTTCAGTTACGGGCTGACGGCATTGGTGGCGATGGTCGTCATGGCTCTGTTTTTCAATTCGAGTGTTGTCATGGTCGAACAATCCTTGCGCAAACGCTATGACGGACCGGGGGAGGCAGTGACGGATGTTTTCCAAATGTTTGTTGATCATGCGATCATGATGGCGACCCCCGAAATCATTGGCAGATTGTTGATTGGCGGCATTGTTGGCGGTCTGGTGACGGAGTTCTTTGGCCGGCGGTTCAGCTGATGGACTTATTTATCTTTGGCACACTGCTGCATGTGCCGCTTCTTGAAGTCGTCAGCGGTGATGCGAAGGTCGCGGATCGTCTGACATGGGCGGCGCGGTCGGGATATGCGGTCAGCCGCGTTGAAGGGCAGGTGTTTCCGATGATCCACCCCGTGCAAGACGCCATTGCCGAAGGTGTGATTGTTGAGGGCTTGGAGGACGCGGCCCTTGCGCGGCTTGATTACTACGAAAAAGCCTTTGGATACGACCGCGTGGAATTTGTGGTGCTTGACGGTAATGACCAGCCCCGCAACGTGACCGCCTATTTGCCCGAAGAAGGCAGATGGACCCCGGCAGAGCTTTGGGATCGCCAGAAATGGATCGACACCCTTGGTGAGATCACGGCAATGACCGCCCATGAGGCGCTGGCTGCGATGGATTATCTTGGCGCGCCTGATATGGGGCGGCGTTATCCGGCGATGATGGCGCGGGCCGCATCACGCTATCGCGCCATGAAAGAAACAAAGACAAGCGGTTTTGGGCGCAAAGACGTAGACGTAATTCAGGCGCGCACACCGTATGCGGGTTTTATCAATATCGAGGAATTGGACCTGACGTTTCGCCGCTTTGACGGATCGATGTCTGATCCTGTGAACCGCGCGGTGATGGTCGGTGTCGATTGCGCGATTGTGCTGCCCTACGATCCTGTGCGCGACCGTGTGCTGTTGATCGAACAATTCAGACCCGGCGCATTTGTGGGTGGTGACCCCAATCCTTGGACAATCGAACCCATCGCAGGACGCATTGACCCCGGCGAAGAACCGGAAGATGCCGCACGGCGTGAAACCGAAGAAGAGGCGGGCGTGACCTTGCGTGATTTGCGCTGTGTATCCGCCGCCTATCCCAGCCCCGGATCGTCCACAGAGAGGTTTTTTGTCTATATCGGAATCACCGATCTGCCCGATGGCAGCAACGGGACGGGTGGTCTGGCGAGTGAGGCAGAAGACATCCGGTCCCATTTGATGGAGTGGGCCGATTTTGACAACAATCTGAATGCAGGTCGTTTCCGGCTGCTGCCTTTGGTGGTGGCGGGGCATTGGCTGGCACGCAATCGTGACAGTTTGCGCGCAACTGCTTGAAGGTAAGCGACGCGCGGCCTACACCTTATTCAACTGCGAAAGGTGACCAAAATGACCATCCGTTCCGACCTTGCTGACTCTGTTGGTAACACGCCTCTGCTCCGTCTGCGCGCCGCGTCTGAGGCGACGGGCTGTGAAATCCTTGGCAAAGCTGAATTCATGAACCCCGGCCAGTCTGTTAAGGACCGTGCGGCGTTGTTCATCATTCGCGATGCCGTGGCAAAAGGGCTGTTGAAACCGGGCGGCACGATCGTTGAAGGGACAGCAGGCAACACAGGCATTGGCCTTGCGCTGGTCGGGGCGTCGATGGGGTTCAAGACGGTTATCGTCATTCCCGAAACGCAATCCGAAGAAAAGAAAGAAATGCTGCGTCTGGCGGGTGCGGAACTGGTGCAGGTTCCAGCCGCACCCTATCGCAACCCGAACAATTTCGTACGCTATTCTGAACGGCTTGCGAAAGAACTCGCGCGCTCCACAAACGAAGGCGTGATCTGGGCGAACCAATTTGACAACATGGCCAACCGCCAAGCGCATATCGAAACCACAGGTCCCGAGATTTGGGATCAAACGGATGGCAAGGTTGATGGGTTTATCTGTGCGGTCGGGTCTGGCGGGACGCTGGCAGGAGTGGCGATGGCGTTGCAAGGTAAGGGCGTCAAAATCGGGCTGGCCGATCCTGACGGGGCCGCGTTATTCAATTATTACACCAAGGGTGAACTGAGCATGACCGACGGTGGGTCGATCAATGAGGGCATCGGCCAAGTCCGCATCACTGAAAACCTGAACGACCTCAAACCCGATTTTGCCTATAACATCCATGACACAGAAGCGCTGCCCTATGTGTTTGATTTGCTGGCCGATGAAGGGCTTTGTCTTGGCGGATCATCAGGCGTGAACATCGCGGGTGCTGTGCATATGGCAAAGGACATGGGGCCGGGGCATACGATTGTGACCATCCTGTGCGACTACGGAACGCGCTATCAATCCAAGCTGTATAACCCCGATTTTCTACGCTCCAAAAACCTACCAGTTCCTGCGTGGCTCGACAAAGAACCCCGTGAAATCCCGTCGGTAATGGAAGACGTATGAAATATCTTGCGGGCCTAATGGTCGCTTTTCTGATTGTGGCCCCCATGGCGTGGGCGCAGGAATCCACTGACCCTGTCATTGAAGTAGGGGATGAACCAACCGCGCCTGTTCTTACGGATGCGTTTGAAGATCAGGCCGAATGGGAAAGCGTCGCGTCGCGCACAGAGGCCGCACTAGAGGCGGGGCGGGCGTCAAGCACTGTCCTCAGCACTCTGCGCAGTGACCTTGCAGATTGGCGGGACATCTTTCTGGATCGCCAAGGCGTGAATAGCGCCCGCATTGCCACTGTGCGTGCCCAGATCGCATCCCTTGGTGCAGCTGCTGACGGCGAAGATGTTGATCCGCGCGTCTCCGCACGCCGCGATGTGTTGAATGCCCAATTGATCGAATTGCGCGCGCCAGTGACCCTCGCAACCGAGGCGTATACCCAAGCAAACGGATTGATTGGGGAAATCGACAGCCTGCTGCGTGACCGCCAAGCGGCACGTTTTACCGAACGCTTTCAGTCACCGTTGAACCCCGCAGGTTGGGGCGGGACTTGGGATGATCTGAGCGTGGCAGTACGCGCAACCCGCGCTGAGATTAGCGGCCAGATCGAAAATCCAAGCCGGCGCGCCGAACTGGTTGGGTATTTGCCCGCTATTTTCGTACTTCTTGCCGTGGCTGCCGTCTTTGTCCTTCGGGGCCGCAGTTGGTTTTCACGCCTCGTACGATTTATTGACGCCCGTACGATCCGCGGTCGCGGCGTTGCGCGATTTGTGGTGTCGCTGGGGCAAGTCCTTGTTCCGTTTATGGGCCTAGCAGCGCTTACGGTTGCTTTGCTTTTGACGGGCATGATGGGGCGGCGCGCCGAAGCGGTCCTTGAAAATGTCGCGCTGTTTGGATTGTTCCCGATCCTCGCACATTGGCTAGCGGGGCATTTGTTGCCGAAATCGGAAATGCCCGACGATCATCCCTTGGGCTTGCCGCTTTCTGCGTCCAGCCGTGCCCATCGCCGTTTTGTGACCCTTGGCTATGCGCTGATGCTGTTTTGCCTGCTCGATTCCTTTTTGACGGTGAATACCTTTGGCGCCGTTTCCTATGCGGTGATGATGTTTATTGCGGGCGTCTTGGTGGCTTGGCCGCTGTTTCGGTTCGGTCGCGTGATTGGCGTGACAACGGGGGATGCTGATGGTGACACCTCAGGATTATTTCGAAACACCTTGCGCAGCCTGCTAAGCCGCGGGGCGATGATTGCGGCTGTGGGTGGCACGATCTTGGCCGCGCTGGGATATTCCAGCGCGTTCGAAGTTCTGACGTTCCCCGCGGCTGTGACGATCTATGTGCTGGGCATTCTCGTGCTGCTTCAGGCCCTGACCATGGATACCTACACATTGTTTTCAAAGTCCGAAAATGGCGCGCAAACAGCCTTGATCCCTGTCTTGATCGCCTTTTTGCTGGTGGTGTTGGCCGTGCCTATTTTGGCGATCGTCTGGGGTGCGCAGATCACCGATCTGACCGAACTTTGGACGCGCTTCCAAGAAGGATTTGCATTGGGGGAAACCCGCATTTCACCAACCTCCTTCCTGTTGTTCGCAGTCGTCTTTGTGGTCGGCTATACGGTGACGCGGCTGGTACAATCGGCCCTGCGCACGACTGTATTGCCGCGCACCACACTAGATGCAGGTGGGCAGAACGCCATCGTGTCTGGCATGGGCTATGTCGGAATTTTTCTGGCGGCGGTGATTGCGATCACGACAGCCGGCATCGATCTTAGCGGCCTTGCGATTGTGGCCGGTGCCTTGTCTGTGGGCATTGGTTTTGGTCTGCAAAATATCGTATCCAACTTTGTGGCCGGTATTATCCTGTTGATCGAACGCCCGATCAGCCAAGGCGACTGGATCGAAGTGGGCGGGCAGATGGGCTATGTGCGCGATATCTCTGTGCGCTCGACCCGGATTGAGACGTTTGATCGTACAGACGTCATCGTGCCCAACGCTGATCTTGTGTCCAATCAAGTTACCAACTGGACCCGTGGCAACAATGTGGGCCGCGTGATTGTACCCGTTGGCGTTGCCTACGGGACGGACACGGAATGGGTCACCAGCATCCTTAAAGAAATCGCAGAGGCGCATCCAATGGTCCTCCTTAATCCCGGTCCGGCGGTTGTGTTCCAAGGCTTTGGTGCCGACAGCCTCGATTTTGAAATTCGCGCGATCCTACGGGATGTGAATTATGTGCTGAGTGTGAAATCGGACATGAACCATGCGATTGCGAAGCGGTTTGTGGCCGAAGGGATCGAGATCCCGTTCGCGCAGCGTGATCTGTGGCTGCGTAATCCCGAAACCCTGACGCGAGGGCCGCAAGCAGCGCCTGAAACGCCTGTTTCTGCCCCGCAGGTTGACACTCCATCCCAGCAAAAGGACAACGACGGATGACGAAGACGCTGTTTCTGGAAGAGACCTATCTGCGTGATGCACAAGCGAAAGTATTTGCCGTCACGGACGAGGGCGGGATCATACTGGATGAAACGATCTTTTACGCGACAGGCGGTGGTCAACCCGGTGACAGTGGTACTTTGTCGTGGGGTGGCGGTAAAATTGATATTGCGACGGCTGTGAAGGGCGATGGCGGCACGATCATTCTTGTCCCTGCCGAACCAAACGCAATGCCGTCCGTTGGCGCGACTGTCACGCAAACCCTGAATTGGGAACGTCGCCACCGCCATATGCGGGTGCATACGGCGCTTCATTTACTGTCCGTTGTTATTCCGCTTCCGGTGACAGGCGGTTCTATTGGTTCCGACAAGGGGCGATTGGATTTCGATATGCCGGAGGCGCCTGACGACAAGGCGGCATTGGAAGAGACCCTCAACAAGCTCATCGATTGCGATTTCGAAGTGACGAGCGAATGGATCACCGAAGAGGAGCTGGCCGCAAACCCGCAACTGGTCAAAACGATGTCCGTGAAACCGCCAAAAGGGGCAGGGCACGTGCGTCTGGTGCGCATCGGGGAAGGTGAAAACACCGCCGATTTGCAGCCCTGTGGCGGAACACACGTGCGCTTCACGTCTGAAATCGGGCGGGTGCGATTGGGTAAAATTGAAAAGAAGGGCAAGCAAAACCGCCGTGTTTACTTGCATTTAGACGCTTAGATGTATCGCGGGTTATTTTCTGTTACGGCCGTCTTTGCTGCGGCTTTGGGCCTGTTGCTGATATTTGCACCGCAGGTTTATTTGTCGCTTTATGTCACACCGGCCAGTCCTGAAATGGGCTTTGCGGCACAACGCCTCGCACCCGCGATTGTCGGGTTGGCGGCCTTGCTTTGGATTGCGCGCGATTTGCCATCGGGTCCGTTTGCGGCGAATTTCGCTTTGATTTCATTCCTCGTATGGTTCGGCGTTGCCGCCACGGGGGTGTATCATTTCGCAACAGGCATGGCAGGTGCTGCGATCCTTATCGCTGGCGTCACAGAGGTGATTTTGGGCGTCCTTTTTGTGATCGCATCACGACAGATGCGCCACGTCTGAAACTTAGCAACAGATTCTCGTAAACTGCCCTTGCAAACCCCACTTCTTTTTGGCTAAACGCACCCTACGGACAGGTGGCCGAGTGGTCGAAGGCGCACGCCTGGAAAGTGTGTAGGCGGGAGACCGTCTCCAGGGTTCGAATCCCTGTCTGTCCGCCATAAACCCTAGTAAGGTGTTGTTTTAAATAGCTTCTTCGACTGATTAAATAAACTACCCTCCATAATATCCGCCATTTTGAAGTAGATTGGTTTTTACGAATTTACTCGACATTTTGTAGACTCAAGCGGACCCGTATATTCTTTAGGGTACATTTAGGGTACCGGCTGGATACCTACATTATCATACCCTTAAATGAATTTGGAATGATGTTCCGATTGGTGCATTGTCGCTGTGACGTGTCTAATGAAAGCCAACGGTGAGTGTATGCTAGAAAATTACTGGATCAGGATGGTTGGTACTGCCGCGGTAATTGTAATGGTGTATTTCATGATTTCGCCTTTCGAGAGGTGTATGCGGTTTGAGGAACATCTTGATCCTACCACTTCCGAACGCACCCTCACCTACTCGTTTAAAGCCTTTAATTGTAGTCCGCGGCACAGCTGGTAGTTCGCGCCGTCAGTTAAATGTAGAGACAAAAGCATGGTTGTTGTTTGGAGACCTACATCTCGTCGATGAGTTCTTGAACCTTAGTAATGACATAGTTGTTTAAGTTGGAGCCACGGGTCGCGATTCCAGTAACTTGCCCAACTACATGAAAACCTCTAACTCCACCAAAATCAATGACCGCGGCAATCTCAACTGTCACCGTCCCAACGCACTGCCCATTGGATCGATAGCCCACAGCCAAAACCCTTAAAGTATAGCGTCCCAATTCAAGCTGATTTCCACGGGTGCTATAGCCGGAAATATGTAATTTTTCTTCAGCATATTCGCGCACATCGCGAAGATTTGTCCAACAGGCGTCTGACATATTATCTACTAGGCTAACGTCTACAGGCCCTATCGATTGCGGATTGACATTGGGCGCCACGTTTTGAGCACTGGCCGTACCACACCAAAGGCCGGTCAAAAGAGCAGTAATCGCGAACAGTCTTTTCATAGGGTATTCTCCTAAGGGCTCAATCCGATACAATTTTCTATTGAAGTGAAGATCAAGCAAAAAGGGGTTTTTAAAATTGGCGCTCGGCTACACTGCATTGCCCACGACTACGACGCCCATCGCTCACGAAAGGATCAAGCCAACTGTAGAAATCGAATTCGCTTGTAAATCGGTTGATCGTTGCTCTGTATGCGAAATATGCACTCGTTTCGAGTATATGAGAGGTGGTGCAAAAGACAGAAATTGAGGTATCACTTATCAATACTTCCTCCGTTTCACATCCAAAGGGATCCTCTACGCGGGTTAATTCGTCATTTTCATAAAATAATAAAAATGCCTTGCTAGTGTTATTAGCAAAACAATCTCGCCCATCCAAACTACAATCTTCTACTGTCTGGCATTCGAGCGCTACTTCCTCAGCCGACACCGACCCAGCTAATATTAAGCCAACTGCCAGCGCGCTCAAAAACTTCATGACTTTCCCCTAACATCTCAGCCCAACAAACTTCCTATCGGTGGGCTGATCAAGCGAAAAGGGCGAAGGCATCTCTACCCCCGCCCTTACGCGGCCCTCGGCGATATAAAAGACCTTGGAA
>JABBAI010000174.1 GCA_018608045.1 Octadecabacter sp.
GTTTAATAACGAAACTGGCGAGGCCTTTAAGCATTGTAGTTACCGACCAGAGAATCAACGCTTGAGCGGAATTGATTTCGCTGCTATTTCGAAACACCAGTATCAACCATTATCAAAAAACAAAATTCGCCAGTCAGAAACTGATATTGTTTTTGTCGCGCTGCAAAAAAGAACCTATCAAAAAAACCTTAAATTAACTCTGCTTAACAATACCGCTGGAAATGAGTTGCAGTTACTGGGCTACAATGCTGACAGTCAGGAAATTAGTCTAAGTAGTCACTGTATGGATTTCAGTTCTGAGGCTTTTATCAGTGAGCAACTTCTACTGCATAACTGCGATGCTCTTAGCGGTGCCTCGGGCGGACCCATAATAATGGCTACTGAAAAGGGAAATAACGCGGGCATAATTGCTGTGCATGGTGGCACCCTTTTTAACACCGACAGTGCTGTTGCCGGCGCTAAGGTAAATCCAGGAAAGTGGATTAACCAAGCTCGTAAAGTCGATAAAGCACTGCTTAATCAGCTGGAGCAGTTTCTCGCATATCTTGCCAAGGATTTCCCTTCTCAAAAATAATCTGCTGAGCAAAGCCTGGAACACTGACGCCCTCGGCAGAAATACTCAAACCGTCCTCGTCAATCAATGGTTCGCCAAACCGATAAATCACATCAAGCTGTCCTGCGTCTGCTCGCTCTGCATAGGCTGCTGAATTGATACGAGTTTCCTCACGTTTTGTCAGGTAATCATCAAAACGATCGGCATAACGCAGCGCCAACATCGACTCTACCTTATTGGGGGACAACACTACCGCTGTCGCGTTGTTGCCACCAAAGCCCTTGGAGTTAATAAAGGCCACGTCCATTTTTTGCTCACTGACATCCATATCTGTAAGGGCAAACCGTGCTCGCTCCTGATGAACATCTGAGGCAATTTCGGAAACGGTTTTAATACCGGGAATCATGTTGTATTTAAAAGTACCCAGCGCAGAGACTAACTGATCACCACTGGCCGCCGATAATGAATGACCGACAAACGATTTAGTTGCAGTGACAGGCCAGTCATATATATCGAAGGCGGTTGCCACGCGGTCAATTAACTCAGACTCAGTGGTACGGTTGGCCGGGGTGCTCGACCCATGGGCATGTACAAAGCTATGGTTTTGTACACAGTCTTTGCCTACCACTTCGATTGCGGCAGAAACAGCTTTGGAAAATGAAATATAATTACCGACACCAGGTGCAGAGATAGATTTTTTAACGCCATCGGCATTAATAAATATTTCCGGTACCGCGCCATGGATATCCGCACCTAACTCAATCGCCAGCGCGTCATCCATAAGCACCAAATACTGGGTTGCCTCGGCTAATGTAAAACCACAGTTTTGGCCAAAGGGTCGGCTGGCCCGACGCCAATCTGGCTTATCTGTTCCATCGAGTTTGCACAGGTTTTCATCACTGCCCAGCGCACTCATATTGGAGAAGCCTTCAGACACCTCAGCAATAATTGTTGATTCGGCATTTCCCACAACAGCAACGCGGCGGCGGCCACTGCGAATGTCACGGACCGCGGCTTGCAGTACATAGAGAAAGGTTGCACAGGCGCCAGTAACGGCCTCGGTATGGCCAACACTACCCAGTACGTAGGCATTAATAAAATCAGCGGGCATGGAGTTAAGTGCCATAGGTACCTGTTTGGCGGTGGTACGATTACCTTTTAAACGAGCCTGAAATAATCCGGCAAAGCCCTCTTCAGTCATTTGACCCAGAGCACTGGAAGAGTAGACGCCGACCTGGTCTGGCCGTACATGATCGGCCACCTTGTCCCAGGGAATACCTATAGAGTGTACCGCATCACTGCTGCCTAAAAGGGCCATTTGTAGACCGCGAGGATGAAAGCGAGCGTTGTAATGGTCGGCGGGATTAAAGCCAGTGGGTAACTCTCCGGCGGCTTTAGCGATCAATTCGTGATGGGTTTTAACAAGGTATTCACCCGCTTGGGATGCTGTCACTTCGACAGTTCCATCTTCAAGGTCGCGAATTTGCCAGTCTTCAGGCAGATTCGTCGGCAGGTCACGCTTAATCATGCTAAATACCAGCCCCTCGGCACCGATATTTATTTTTTTGTGCCCGGCTACTGCGCTTGGGTCAAACAGTCCAAGCTTACGAATTAATGTGCCATCGAGCACCTGCGCTCTAAAGTTGGCATCAACTTGCTCAACACTTAGCACCGTGCCATCGTGATCTGTGTAGCCCTGCGCCTGCTTTTGCACAAGGCCCATCAAACAGGCTAAGCCCACAACCGTTTCTTGCTGCTCCGCCGGAGGCAGTGATTCAAACACCATACG
Organism: Octadecabacter sp.; assembly: GCA_018608045.1. Taxonomy (GTDB): domain Bacteria; phylum Pseudomonadota; class Alphaproteobacteria; order Rhodobacterales; family Rhodobacteraceae; genus Octadecabacter. The sequence goes on from JABBAI010000174.1 coordinate 2,343, forward strand.
GCGAAATGCCTGATGAGAAGAGCTGCGTCCTGCAGCGTTATATCCACCAAAACCAACAATGACGGGCAGTGAGTGACTCATATTATTTCCTTAAAAAGGTATTGACCGACTATCTAAGCGACAGTGTAGAGAGTAAACCGTTACTATTATTTAAGTATTTGGCCACATACTTATAGTTTCTGGCCAAACTATGCTATATTTTGGCCAATATGGCTTTCAACCTTACTCTTTTACTCTGTGACAATATGCTGGTATCCAGTACCACCCTTGCTGCCGAAATCTTTTATTTTGCACAGGCCATGGATCGTGCCAGCAACCATGGGGTGCAAGACGTTGTGATTCGCCGTGTTACCCCCGATGGCAAATCTGTGCATACCTCAGCAGGCTTTGAGCTGCAGGCGACCCACTCTTTGGCTGACAGCTTTGACAGCGACCTAATTCATATCCCCGCGCTGTGGCGTAATCCGCGCCCAGCAGTCAGTAAGTATGAGGCCTATATCCCCTGGCTGCGCGAGCAACATCAACGCAATTGCAATTTTACCGCAGTGGGGACCGGAGTTTGTTTTCTCGCTGAAGCTGGGCTTTTGGACGATAAACCAGCAACCACTCACTGGCATTATTTTGATCAGCTACAGAAGCGCTATCCAGCAGTGCAGCTGGAGCGCCAGCACTTTACCACCCAAGCGGGCAATATTTACTGTGCTGCCAGCGTGAACGCCATGGCGGAGCTGCTTATGCATCAGGTGGAAAGGGTTTTCGGGCGAATCATTGCCCGCCAAGCCCAGCGTAATTTCTTTCATGAGATTCGCAATATTGCCGATCCAGTGGGCATGCATGATCAGCCGTTGGGCAAACATAGTGACGAGGCCATTGCACAGGCCCAGATATGGTTACAGGACAATCTAAGCAGAGCCCTGTCGATTCCAGATCTCGCCAGCCAGTTTGGCATGACCACCAGAACCTTTAATCGGCGCTTTAAAACCGCAGTTGGGAGCACACCGGGCGACTATTTAACCGAAGTGCGTATGACCTTTGCCTGTGACCTACTTAAAAATACTGACTTATCGATTCTAGAGATAGCGAACTACAGCGGCTATAAAGAGGCTAGTTGGTTTTCATCAAGATTTAAGCAGTGGTCGGGTAATAGCCCAAAAGCCTATCGTAATACGGTTAGGGCAAAGCTGTTTAGCTAAGGCATATTCGTATTCATAGATTTTTCGCTGCGCTCAAGATGACGATTGGAGGAGAGAGCATAAGTGACGAGCACTCTAAGGGCGACCACTGAACTACGGAGGGCCGCTTGGACCGATCACAAGGGCAGGTCAAGAGACTGTATGCCCTAAAGGAGATCGCAGAGCAGTAATAAGGACCGCTCATACAGTCCTTAATAGTTTAGATAACGCGCACTCGAACTACACCTTCAACACCGGCAATCGCCGCTTCAATGCTCTGATCCAGATCACCTTCAACATCAATAATATTGTAAGCAATATCGCCGCGGCTTTTGTTCACCATATCCACAACATTAAGCTCAGCATCAGCCAAAACCGCCAACACGCTACCCAATACTTTGGGTACATTGTTGTTAGTGAAGGTAATACGACGGCCACCATTGCGCGACATTTTCGTGGGGGGGTAGTTAACCGAATTATGGATATTACCGTTTTCAAGGTAATCCATGAGCTGGTCCGCAGCCATCACAGCACAGTTCTCTTCCGCTTCCTCAGTGCTGGCGCCGATATGTGGCATCAGAAGAACATCTTTGCGGCCGAGTAACGCTGGCGCAGGGAAATCACTGATATATCCGGCAATAGTGCGTGCATCGAGCGCTGCAACCATATCCTCAGTGCTAACAATTTCTTCACGGGCAAAATTAAGAATTTTAGCCGTGGGTTTCATCAGACCCAATGTGTCTTTATTGATCAGATGTTTAGTCGCTGGAATAGCAGGCACGTGC
>JABBAI010000101.1 GCA_018608045.1 Octadecabacter sp.
GGAATTGCCTTTGCACATTTGGCTGCGTAAGGACGTTATATGCAGCGCCAAGGGGCTCCATATGCGCGTGCCGGTCAGGTCGTGGGATTGTTGGGTGGATCGTTTGATCCCGCCCATGATGGCCACGTGCATATCACCAAAGCCGCGCTTGAGAGGTTCGGCCTTGATCGTGTGTGGTGGCTCATTAGCCCTGCTAATCCATTGAAAACCCGTGGACCTGCCCCGATTGGGGAAAGGATGGCAGCTGCCAAATCAGTCATGCAGCACCCGCGTGTGACCGTGACTGACATTGAGGAGCGGTTGGGCACGCGGTACACCGCTCAGACGATTGTGGCCCTTCAAGCCGCCTATCCCGGGGTGCATTTTGTCTGGCTGATGGGGGCGGATAATCTGGCCCAGTTTCATCGCTGGCAGGATTGGCGCGAGATTATGGAACGGGTTCCTGTTGGCGTTTTGGCGCGACCCGGTGACCGGATTTCAGCGCGGATGTCAAAAACGGCGCGTTTGTACCGCGCCCACCGCTTGATCGGGCGTGCATCCCAGTTGTTGGCGCGCGCAGAGGCACCGATGTGGTCTTTTGTGAATTTACCGATGTCGCAATCGTCGTCCACGGCGATCCGCGCGGCGGGGGAGTGGAGTTACGATGTCCAATAAGCTAAAGCGCAGAGCAGTGTTGAGCGGACTTTTGTCCAGTGCTGCGGGGGCTGTATTGGCTGAAGCGCCTTTGTCGTCCTTGCGCCCCTCGGCCCGCACTGCCGCGACGCCTGCCGCATTTCTTGCGCCATCCCAAAGCCCGATCCCGCGTGTGGCTCCGCGCGTGCATGCCACGATCGAGAAATTGATCGCCGCTGCTGATTTGGACGGCACTGTTGGCATTGTTCTGGCAGATGCAAGTACGGGTGAAGTCTTGGAGACGGTTGAGGGCGATGTAGCGGTGCCACCTGCCAGTGTCACGAAGGCTGTTACGGCGCTTTATGCGTTGGATGCGCTTGGTGGTGCGTTTCGATTTATTACAAGCGTTTTTTCTGTTGGCTCCGTTCAGGACGGAGTTTTGGATGGTGATTTGATTTTGGCGGGTGGGGGTGATCCGACATTGTCGGCGGATCATCTGGCGGACCTTGCTGTGGCGCTGAAGGATGCAGGGGTGACTCGCGTCATGGGGCGGTTTTTGTGCTGGCGCGGTGCGTTGCCCTACGCCGAAGAAATCGAACCGTCACAGTTGGACCATCTTGGATATAACCCTGCGGTCAGCGGCCTGAACCTGAATTACAACCGTGTCCATTTTGAATGGCGCCGTGTTAGTGGGAATTGGCAAACAACGATGGATGCGCGCACGGATGATCGTGTGCCGCCTGTGTCGATGGCGCGCGTTCGCATTGTGGATCGTGGATCACCTGTGTTTGCGACGTCTGGCCCCGATCAATGGAGCGTTGCACGGTCCGTGCTGGGCAATGGTGGATCGCGTTGGATGCCTGTGCGCCAGCCCGCGCTTTATGCGGGGGACGTGTTTCAAACACTTGCGCGGGGTGCGGGCGTTACGGTGCCATCACCCGAAGTCGTTGATGATCTGCCTGATGGCCGGATGGAACTGGCCCAACATGCTAGCCCGACGTTGCGTGTGATTTTGCAGGAAATGTTGCTGTATTCCACCAACCTGACGGCTGAGGTGTGTGGTCTTGCAGCGACGCAGGCCAAGATGCGGGCGTCTTTGGATATCAAAGCATCGGCCGCGCAAATGACCCGCTGGATCGGGGAGACTTACGGCGTTGAATGCGGTTTTACCGATCATTCGGGGTTGAGCGATGAAAACCGCATCAGCGCGTCTGCCATGGTGAAATTATTGTTGGCGGTGCAACAAGACGGCGATCTGCGCCCGAACTTGCGCCGCATCGCCATGCGCGACAGCGACAACAAGCGGATCGAAAATTATCCCATTGAGGTTCGTGCAAAGACCGGAACTTTGAACTTTGTCAGTGCTTTGGCGGGATATGTTGAAACGGCGGACGGGTCAGACGTGGTCTTTGCGATCTTCGCGGCCGATCTGGATCGCCGCGCACGGGGCAAGGCTGCGGGCGATGAGGTGCCAGCGGGATCAATTGAATGGAACCGTCGCGCCAAGCGGTTGCAACGGGTGCTGTTGCAACGCTGGGGGCTGACCCACACCGATAATCGGCCTTTTTCGCAAGGCGTGGACATTGATGCGCAGCTTACTGAGGGCGCCGCGGACAGTTCGAGCGATTAAAGCGTCGTGTGACGGGCACGTGCGCCGCGTTCGATGGCCGCCGCGTGCAGGCGATCAATGTTAAGCTCATACCGGATTTCTTCGAGCATGCGCAGTTCTGATTGTGCGATTTCACCATCCGCCGCGGCCACATCACAGGCCAGCGCGTATGCCGTTTCGTTCAGGCGTTCGGGCAAAGCGTCGCGGATGAGGCCAAACAGCGCATCCAATCCGTCTTCTTCTGCGAACAGTTCAAATACGGTGCGTGACACACGCGGGGCATGATCTGCGTCGTAGTTTGCAAATACTGGCAGGTTATTGATGATATTGGTGATCTTGACCAATTCGGATGTTTGGATGTGTTCGTCACTGACCGACACGGCAATCATCACGGCGCATAGCGCGTCTTGGGCGGTCATTGATGGGGTATCGGACACGTTGTGCACTCCTGCTGGTTATCATGTCATTTATTGACGACGCACCCCCACTGCAATAGGACGCGCGACATGCCGCACCATGGGGGTCGCGGCAAAATATATCGAGAGAAAACATGAGCAACTTGCGCGATGCGGGCATGACGTCCAAAGCTTGGCCTTTTGTAGAGGCGCGCACGCTGCTCAAACGGATTGAGAAATCCTGCAAAGATCACGTGCTTTTTGAAACGGGGTATGGCCCGTCCGGTCTGCCCCATATTGGCACCTTCGGTGAGGTGAGCCGCACAACAATGGTGCGCCGCGCGTTCGAAGTGATCTCCGATATTCCGACCCGTCTGATCTGTTTTTCTGATGATCTGGACGGCATGCGCAAGGTGCCAAGCAACGTGCCGAACCCAGAAAAGTTGCAAGAATATATGCAGCTGCCGCTGACATCCGTGCCCGATCCGTTCGGCGAATATGAAAGCTTTGGCCACCACAACAACGCGATGCTGCGCCGTTTCCTTGATACGTTCGGGTTCGAGTATGAATTCATTTCGGGCAAGGAATATTATGAATCCGGTGCCTTTGATGAGGTGCTGTTGCGCGCGGCTGAAAAGTACGACGATGTGATGAAGGTCATGTTGAAGTCACTGCGCGAAGAGAGGCGTGAGACCTATTCAATCTTCCTGCCCATGCACCCTGAAACGGGCCGCGTGATGTATGTGCCGATGAAGCATGTGGATGCAAAGGCCGGTACGGTGACGTTTGAGGACGAAGATGGCCGCGAATTCACGGTGCCGGTGACGGGCGGCAATGTGAAATTGCAGTGGAAGCCTGATTTCGGTGCGCGCTGGGCGTCCCTTGGTGTGGATTTTGAAATGTATGGCAAAGACCATTCTACAAACACGCCGATCTATGACCGCATTTGTGAGATTTTGGGCGGCAAGAAGCCCGAGCATTTCAGCTATGAGCTGTTCCTTGATGACCAAGGCCACAAGATTTCCAAAACGTCAGGCAATGGCGTGTCGATTGACGACTGGTTGACATATGCGTCCACTGAATCGCTGTCTTATTTCATGTATCAAAAGCCGAAGACTGCAAAGCGGATGCATTTCGATGTGATCCCGAAGATGGTTGATGAATACCACCAGCAGCTGCGCGCCTATCCAACACAGGACGATGCGGGAAAACTGGCAAACCCGGTGTTCCACATTCACGGGGCGGATGTTCCGGCGTCTACGATGGTTGTGCCGTTTGCGATGCTTCTGAACCTCGCGTCGGTGTCACAGGCGGCGGACAAGGATAAGCTTTGGGGATTCATCCAGCGCTATGCGCCTGATGCGTCGCCTGCCGCGAACCCTGATCTGGATGCTGCGGCTGGTTTTGCTGTGAGTTACTACAAAGACTTCGTTGAGCCGCAAAAAGTATTCCGTCTTGCCGATACGCAAGAACGGGGCGCATTGAAGGTTCTGATCGATTGCCTGAAATCCGAGGAGGTCGCTTTGGCCGTCATTGCGCAAAAGAATGCGCAAGAAGGTAAGGACGTCGCGCTGCCAGATGTGAACTGGGCTGATGATGAGTTCTTGCAATCCATCGTGTTTGCGGTCGGTAAGGTGCACGGGTTTGATCCCCTGCGGGCATGGTTCTCGTGCCT
>JABBAI010000203.1 GCA_018608045.1 Octadecabacter sp.
GCATTGTTTAAGCGGTTACAGGCGTCCTGACCGATCAGATTTGATCGCACCGAAAATAATCTGGCCGCAATCGCGTCCCGTCGATTGCGTGATCAAAGGCGTATTGCTGGTCCCACCTGATGAAGGTGGCCATTTAATCTGTTTTGCTACGCCCAAGCTAGCGGCGGCCATCCTGCGGCAATGGACCGACTGAAGGATTACTAAAATGAGCACAAACAACACATCTATCGTCGGACTCGGATCTATGGGGTATGGTATGGCGCAATCGCTGTTGCGCGCAGGCCACGGCGTGCAGGGCTTCGATATTGACCCGGACACAACTGCCCGTTTCGCAACCGAGGGTGGGCAATCGGAGGCACAATCTGACGCCGCCGCACGGTGCGACTGTCTGGTCGTGGTCGTTTTGAACGGCGCACAAACCGAAAGCGTTTTGTTCGGTGACGGAGGATGGGCCGCACAACTAGAACAGGGTGCAACAGTTATTGCTTGCGCCACCGTTGCGCCAGAGTTCGCCAAAGACATGGAAGCACGCTGCAACGAATTGGGTTTACATTATCTCGACGCTCCAATTTCGGGAGGTGCTGCAAAGGCAGCGCTTGGCAAGCTTAGCATCATGGCGTCCGGCACGCCCGCTGCCTTTGACGGCGCGGCACCAGCACTAGATGCGATGGCCGAAACTGTGTTCCGGTTGGGCGACGCAGCGGGCGCGGGATCGGCGATCAAGGCCGTGAACCAGTTGCTTGCTGGCGTTCATATTGCTGCAATGGCTGAGGCGCTGACGTTTGGGATGACACAAGGGGTTAGCCCCGATAAGTTCGTTGAGGTGATCAGCCAATGCGCAGGCACCAGCTGGATGTTGGAAAACCGCGCACCGCATATTGTGGACGGGGACTACAGCCCGAAATCATCGGTAGACATCTGGCCAAAAGACCTTGGGATCGTTCTGGACATTGCCAAATCCGCCAAGTTCGGCGCGCCATTGACGGCCGCGGCGCTGCAGCAGTTTCTTGCGGCATCCGGCTCTGGTCTTGGGGGCGAGGATGACTCTGCTGTGGCCAAGGTTTACGCGCGCAACGCGGGTCTGACTTTGCCGGGGGATGCGTGATGCTGCTGGGATGCATTGGCGACGATTTTACCGGATCCAGCGACTTGGCGAATACATTGGCCAAACAGGGGATGCACTGCGTGCAATACAGTGGCGTGCCTGATGGGCCTGCCGAAGCGCACGTGCAGGCGGGGGTTGTCGCATTGAAAACACGCTCCATTCCGGCGGCTGACGCGATTGTGCAATCCCTTAACGCGTTGGACTGGTTGCTGGCACAGGGATGCGAGCAGATTTATTTCAAGTACTGTTCAACTTTCGACAGCACAGCGGACGGCAATATCGGGCCCGTGACTGAAGCTTTAGCTGACGCATTAGACGCGCGCGCCGTTATCGTATGCCCCGCATTTCCGGGAACAGGGCGGTCGATCTATCAAGGCCATCTCTTCGTGAACGACGTGCTGTTGAATGAAAGCGGAATGCAAAACCACCCGCTGACCCCAATGACCGACCCTGACATTCGCCGTATGCTAGCCGCACAGTCAAAAGGGCCAGTGGGGCATGTGAATGCGAGCACCGTTTTGTCCGGCGCGCAGGCCATCCGCACACGCCTTGATGCACAGGCAGACGCCGGCAAACGTCTGATCGTTGTGGATGCTCTACAAGACGCGGACATGATGCAGATCGGGGCGGCCGCCAAGGGCCTAAAGCTGATCACCGGCGGATCCGGCGCCGCGCTTGGGCTGCCTGCAAATTTTGGGATCACTGTGGGTGCGGACACCACGTGGCAAGGCGAGGGCGGCAAGTGCGTGATCCTGTCCGGGTCCTGTTCTGTCGCGACGCGCGGCCAAATCGCCCACCACAAAGCGTCGCATGACGCGCTAGAGATCACTGCTGACATGCTCTTTGACGGCGAGATGAATGCACAGAAGGCCGCGCAGTGGGCAATGGATACAGACGGGCTGCCGCTGATCTATAGCTCTGCTGATCCCGATATGGTTGCATCTGCCCAATCCAAATATGGCCGCGATGAAAGCGCCGAAACGTTTGAGCAGTTCTTTGCAGACATCGCACGGATTTGCACCAAGGCAGGCGTGCGCAAACTGTTAACAGCTGGAGGGGAAACCTCCGGTGCGGTGATTGAAGGGCTGGCCTTGTCGAGCTTGGAAGTTGGACCAGAGATTGACCCTGGTGTGCCTGCGTTACGGTCAGGTAGCGAGCTTGTGCTGGCGCTAAAATCGGGCAACTTTGGCAGTATTGACTACTTTGAAAAGGCGGCCAGCACATTGACGGGTTCCAATACATGACTACGGCCCTACGCGAACAAATATGTGTTCTGGCAAAATCCCTTTTTGATCGCGGTTTGACAGGCGGGAGCACCGGTAATATTTCTGCACGCACCGATGATGGTGGCTTGTTGGTTTCCCCGACGGGCACCAGTTTTGGACGGCTGGACCCCGCGCAACTGTCGCATTTTAATGCAAAAGGCGTGCTGATCGGGGGCGATCCGCCAACTAAGGAAATGCCGCTGCACTCCGCGTTTTACGATACGCGCAGCACGGCGGGGGCAGTTGTCCATCTGCATTCCTGTCATTCAGTCGCGTGGTCGATGGTGCAGGATGTTGACGCGGATAACTTCCTGCCACCGATGACGCCCTATGCGATCATGAAGTTGGGTAAAGTGAAACTACTGCCGTTTTTCCGGCCCGGTGATCCAGCGATGGGCGAGGCGGTTCGCGGGCTTGCGGGCAAACGATCAGCGGTGATGTTGGCCAATCACGGACCTGTCGTTGCAGGCAAAGACGTCGAGGCAGCCTGCAACGCGATTGAAGAACTCGAAGACACGGCGCGGCTGGCGATGATGATGCGCGGGGTCCCGGCGCGCATGTTGGATGATGCGCAAGTCAGCGATTTGGTAACGCATTTTGATATCGAATGGGACGACTGATGCAATTCTCCGCAAACCTAGGGTTCTTGTGGGCAGACCTGTCTTTGCCTGATGCGATCCGCGCTGCCAAAGCCGCTGGTTTTGACGCTGTGGAATGCCATTGGCCCTACGACACGGATCCGGCGCAAGTGAAAGCCGCCTTAGCGGAGACCGAATTTCAGATGCTCGGGCTGAACACGTCGCGCGGTGACGTGGAGGCGGGCGATAACGGGCTATCAGCTTTGCCAGACCGCATCACACAAGCGCGCACAGCGATTGATCAGGCTGTCGCCTACGCAAACGATATCGGCGCGTTGAACATCCACGTCATGGCGGGTTTCGCAAGCGGTGAAGACGCGCACGCCACCTTCGTTGAGAACTTGAAATACGCTTGTGCACTTGCCGCGACCAAGGGCGTCACGATCCTGATTGAGCCGCTTAACCGCTATGACGCGCCAGGTTATTTTCTTCAAACCACAGATCAGGCTGTCGCGATTATGGCGCAAGTAAATGCCGCGAACCTGAAGCTGATGTTTGACTGCTACCATGTCCAACTTATGGAGGGCGATCTGACCAACAAGTTGACCAATCTCAAGGAGCAGATTGGCCATATTCAATTTGCCAGCATCCCCGACCGTGCAGCCCCTGACCACGGTGAAGTGAATTTCCATCATTTGTTTAGCGTGATCCAGGAGTTGGGGTACACGATGCCTCTAGGAGCTGAATACAAGCCCCACGGTTCTACGCAGGACACACTGACTTGGTTGGGATGGGGTCGAGCGATTTAGGGTGCGAGATCAGGCGAGCAGCACCCCCAGATAAAAATTCGGACCCAGCACGATGTAACTGGTATTGCCTAAATCTTTCATGCCTGTTTGTTATTTTCTAGAATCAAACGAGCCATTGGCACACCCGCACAGAAAGCCTAGCAATGCCGACCTTGGCCACTGCTTCCGCGCCGCAGGATGATGAGCAAATTGGCTACGGAAAGCCGCCTAAGTCTGGTCAGTTCAAACCTGGCCAGTCTGGTAACCCCAAAGGGCGCCCGAAAGGCCGCAAGGGTGTAAACACAATCATCGATGATGTGTTTCGCAAAAAAGTGTCTTTGCGCGAAGGTGGCAAGGTCAAGAAGATCAGTCAGGTCGAAGCACTGTTTCGCCGCCTCATGAACGACGCGCTGAAAGGCGATCCTAAGGCAACAGATCAGGCACTCAAACTTCTGCAAATGATGAACAACATGAGAGAGCAATCCGCGTTCGGTGATGATGGGACAACACCTGACCTCGCAGCAGACTTGGAAGCGATCGAA
>JABBAI010000130.1 GCA_018608045.1 Octadecabacter sp.
AGAATGGCGCGCCGCAACACGCTGGTGACATGCGTGCCCAGATTGCTCTGGCGTTGGATAACCTAGAAGCAGTTCTGAAAGGGGCAGGGATGGATCTGAGCAATGTCATCAAGCTTGGCGTTTATGCGACCGACGTTGATGAGGCGTTGAAGAACTTTGATCTGATGGGGATGCGATTTGGTCCGGTACAAAACGCTCCGCCCATGACCCTGCTCGGCGTGACCCGCTTGGCAATTCCTGGCCTGTTGTTTGAAATTGAAGCGACGGCTGCCGCCTAAAGCTAGACCAAAACCACAGACCTGAACCTTAGAAAGCCATTCGGTGAAATGCGCCGGATGGCTTTTTGCTGTCCATATGAAATGCCCAGAAAGGACATTGAAATGCTAACCTGCATTATTCGCTATCAGATTGATCCGACCAAAAAACCCCAGTTCGAGCAATATGCCCGCAATTGGGGGCAGGCGATACCGCGCTGTGGTGCCGACCTTATCGGGTATTATTCCCCTCATGAAGGGTCCAGCACGTTGGCCTATGGCATCTACAATGTTGCGAGTCTGGCCGATTATGAAGCCTATCGCGCGCGATTGGCAGATGATCCACTTGGTCGCGAAAACTACGAATTTGCGCAAAAGGAAAAATTCCTGCTACGCGAGGATCGCACGTTCCTGAAGTTGGCATCAACGCCGCATAGTGCAGGAGCAACGCATGTTTGATTACACACCACTTTTGTTGGCGGCTTGGCTCGCCCTTGCAAGTGCGGCCATCTCACCGGGTCCTAACTTGGTCGCGGTCGCGGTCGCTTCGCGCGCCTTGGGGTCTGGACGTCAATCCGCACTTACCGTCGCTGCAGGTTTGGCTGCTGGTGCATTCTTTTGGTCCTTCCTGACGGCCGTTGGCCTTGGCACCTTGTTTTCTGCTTATCCGGCGCTTTTGCTTATTCTTGGCGTGCTCGGTGGCACCTATTTGGTATGGCTCGGTTTCAAAGGCTGGCGCGCAGCATTTACCGGTACAGGCGGACAGATCAAGGCTGTGCAAAGCCATGGGATGTGGACTGATTTTGCGCATGGGCTGACGGTCACGGCCACCAATCCGAAGGTGGTTTTGCTTTGGGCGTCTTTATCTACGTTTGTCGGACCAGCTATGACCAACACCGCCGTTTTAATGATGTTCACGCTTGGATCTGCTGCGATCATATTCACAATCTACGGCACCTATGGCCTGCTGTTTTCGCTTGGCGGGGTGCGGGGCGTTTATCATCAGTTCGAGCGCATTTCAGAAGCGCTGTTTGGTTCAATGTTTGGCCTTTTAGGGATGTTTCCGCAGCTATATCGAGCTTTTCACGCAATATCACTTTGGCACGTACTTGATGAACTCCGCGCTCGTTTCTTTCGCGACGGTTGCGATCACTCTCTTCTTCGCGGTGCCTGGGGCCTACGCCGTTGCGCGCTTGCGTTTTCCGGGGCAGAAATTTCTCTCTCGCTCGATCCTACTGATCTACATGGTCCCCATGATCGTTCTGGTGATCCCGCTCTATGCAATCTTTAGCCAGCTCGGCATGCGCAACACGCTCTGGGGTTTGTTGCTTGTCTATCCTGCTACGACCATTCCTGTCGCGCTTTACATGCTGCAAGGTTACTTTCGCGGCATTCCCGCAGAGTTGGAAGAAGCGGGTTTGATGGATGGTCTTACGCGGATGAACGTGATCCGCAAAATCACATTGCCGCTTGCGCTGCCAGCATTGGCGTCCGTGGCGCTCTACGTCTTTATGATTGCGTGGAACGAATTTCTGTTTGCGTTTATGTTCCTCGATAATGTCGATCTCTATACGCTCTCGCGCGGTATCGCGGAGTTGAATTCATCAGAGGTTCCGCGCCAACATCTCATGGCAGGCGCGGTTATCGCAACAGTTCCTGTGCTCGCGCTGTTTTTGTGGTTTGAGCGTTTCTTGGTTGCGGGTCTGACCGCTGGCAGTGTGAAAGGGTAAATCTATGTCACTCACTCAGAAAGCGATTGATATCCTCACGAAAAATGATCGTGGTGGGTATACAATTCCAACCAGCGGTCTCTATCCCTATCAATGGAATTGGGACAGCGCCTTTGTTGCGCTGGGCATTGCGACCTATGATTTCACGCGCGCATGGTCCGAGATTACAACCCTGATCGAAGGGCAATGGCCCGATGGCATGATCCCTTCGATCATTTTCCGCAGCGATGATCCTGACTATTTTCCGGGGCCTTCGCGCTGGGGCAATACTTTAGGGCCGATCCCTTCGACGGGAATTTCGCAGCCACCTGTTTTGGCGACGGTTGTGAGAACGTTAACTGATAACGCAACGGCCCAAGACAAAGCGCGCCGCGCTGAAGTCTATGATGCGCTTTATGCGTCTCACAAATGGTTCCACGAGGCGCGCACCGTTGCTGGCATAGTGACCACTGTGCATCCTTGGGAAACGGGCCGCGACAATTGTCCTGAGTGGAACATCGGTCTTGACGGAATGACGGTTGCACCGGATCTCGCGCCCTACACGCGGATGGACAACAAGCATTCCGATCCCAAATTCCGACCCAGCCAAGAGCAATATGACAAGTTCCTCACCATCGTGCAGTTTGGTCAAAGTGTGGGTTGGGATCAGCGCCGTTTGACCGACGAAGGGCCGTTCTTGATGGCGGATCCTAACATTCACTTTGTGCTTTTGCGTGCCGACAAAGATCTGCGCGCTATGGCGGTGGATTTGGGCAAACCAACAGATGAGATCGATGGCTGGATCGACAAAGGTGAAGCGGCAACGGATTATCTTTGGAACGACGACCTAGGTGCCTTCACTGCGCGTGATGTGCGCACGGGCCAGTTCTCTGGTGGTTTCAGTAATTGCAGCGCTTTGTGTTTCTACGCAGACAGCGGCACGCCTGAGCAACGTGCCAAAACGCTGGAAAATATGGAGCGGATCGCGGCGCGCGTCGATTATATGTTGCCGAGTTGGGACCCTGATGCCGCCGATTTCGAACCACAGCGCTATTGGTGCGGACCACTTTGGCCACAGATGAATTACATGACGGCGCTTGGACTATCCGAGCAGGGCGAAAACGCGATGGCAGAGCGCGTGCGCGCAGACCTGTGCCGCGCGATTGAGCAATCTGGTTTTTGGGAATGCTTCAATCCGGTCACGGGCGAAGGTTGCGTGAGTTCACAATTCTCTTGGACCGCCGCTGTGTGGCTGTCTTGGCAGCATGAAACAAAACTAAAAGGCGTGGCTTAAGCCGCGAAGGGGAGAACCGCAGATGGGGTCTATCAGTCTGAAATCTGTCGAAAAATGGTTCGGCGAAGTGCAGGTCATCAAAGGGATTGATCTTGATATCCTATACGGTGAACTGATCATTTTTGTAGGTCCTTCGGGATGCGGAAAGTCCACGCTCTTGCGCATGATCGCAGGTCTGGAAGAGACGAGCCGAGGACAAATCATACTTGATGGGGACGATGTCACCCACAAGGTCCCGTCAGAGCGCGAGCTGTCGATGGTTTTCCAATCTTACGCGCTTTATCCGCATCTCTCTGTTGGTAACAATATGGGGTTTGCGTTAAAAACCGCAGGTGCACCAAAGACTGAAATCGCAGAAAAGGTGAACGCGGCAGCGGAAACGTTGAAGCTGAACGACTACCTCGATCGACGTCCCAAAGACCTGTCTGGTGGTCAGCGTCAACGTGTTGCGATTGGCCGCGCGATTGTGCGTAAACCCAAGGGTTTCCTCTTTGACGAGCCGCTCTCGAACCTCGATGCATCCTTGCGCGTGGACATGCGCTTTGAGATTGCGCGCTTGCACAAGACGCTTGCCAGCACGATGGTCTATGTGACCCACGATCAGGTCGAAGCGATGACTTTGGCGGATCGCATTGTGGTGCTGAAAGATGGCTTGATCATGCAAGTCGGCTCTCCGCGCGAGCTATATGAGCACCCCGATAATGTGTTTGTTGCGCAGTTTATCGGCAGCCCGAAAATGAACTTGATGGCGTGTGAAACCGATGCGCTGAAGAACCTAGGTCCCAAAGACGCCGTGCAGCTTGGTATTCGACCTGAACACATCGCTGTCGTAGCGACGGGGCAAGGCCATTGCGAAGGCACTGTGCAAGTCAGCGAATATCTTGGTGCGGATTATTTCCACTATGTCGATTGCGGTGATTTAGGTTTGCTGACTGTGCGCACTGCCGGTTCTGCGGATGAGATTGAAGGGCAAACGATTGGTCTACGATTTGAT
>JABBAI010000115.1 GCA_018608045.1 Octadecabacter sp.
GACGTTAATCGCCTGCTGCCACTTTCATTTCCGATTCCATGCGCCAGTACATGAACGCCAGACGTATCGTCCGGCATTGGCGCATGCCGCCCGTCCAAGAACCGCGCTAACCCTTCGGCGCCCGCTGCAGACCATGCCAGATCGCGGCGGTATTCTGCGCGAAGAACATTGCGCTGATCCTGATCAAACGGCATCCATTTCGCGCCGGCTTCAAAGGGTTCGCTTTGGATGGGATGTTCACCCCGCAGCGCCAAAATTGTGTTCAAACGCATCAAATCGGCCCCGCGATTCCGCCAGATATGTCCGTTTTCGAGCCCCTGAAATTCTTGTGCCCAGATCGCGTTGAGTTGCGCATCAGGCTTGTCTGCGAATCTTTCAAAGGGCCACACAACAATTTCGGCGTCTGGGAATGCGGCTGCAATGTCGCGTATCATGTTGCGCCAACGGCGTGGCTGTGTCGTCAAATAATCCAACAGATCGTCGGTTGGCAATGCACCGCCACGCGCCACCAGCCGAACAAGGCAGGACGCCCAGAAATCTTCATAACTGCGAATGGATAACCCAACCGTAAGCCTGTGATCTTCAAACGCGGGTTGGAACCGCTTTAACCGTTCGCCCAGCAGGGCATACAGGCGGGTATCAAGAACATTGTTACGCATCGATCCAAGGATATTTTCCTCAGAGATCAGCAGCGCATCTTGCCCACTGTTGCGAAGCCTTGAAATTTCTACCCGCATCCGCCCGATAGACCGGATCCCATCGCGTTCATCCTGAACAGAAATCAATGCAGGATGACGCACAAGTCCCCGCAACAATCCGTTACGCGTTCGCTTGGGCGTCCAACAGGTCAGCCCCTGCTTTGAAAGCGCCACCCGGTTGTTCCATAAATAGGACTGAAACGTAGTGGATGCACAGCGATGCGCCCCAAGGTGAAGAAGAATGTCCATCGGTCCAGACCCCGTTTGATCCATGTCCATGCGCGAAAGTGGACGCATCAACCGTTGATCGACGTCATGCCGCGATAAGCTGACGATAGGGTTAATGGCAAAATTGTTATGGTTTATGAAACCAAAGCCCTTAGCCTTTGTGTCCTGCACGCCTATATAAGATGCGAAGGGGACCAATATGATCCGTATTTTTGCTTTAATTTCTTGGGGCTTGGCTGCCACGTGCGCAACGGCACAAGAGGTTGAAAACCCAACTGCCATTGAGGCATGGGAGGCCGACCGATCCATCGCATTTGATGCAATTGCGTTGGATGTAGATGATTTTATCTGGCTCGCACGCCCTATTGTCGTCTTCGCGGACAGCCCGAACGATCCGCGATTTCGCCAGCAGATGGACCTATTGGCGCAGCGCCCCGACGATTTGGCCGAACGGGACGTTGTAATCTTGACGGACACCGACCCCGACGCGCGCAGTGATCTTCGGCTTCGGCTGCGACCACGCGGGTTCGCAATGGTGTTGATGGGCAAAGACGGCCAAATTGAGCTGCGCAAACCAGCCCCGTGGGATGCGCGTGGAATCACCCGTTCAATCGATAAAATGCCCCTGAGAGAGCAAGAAGTCATCGATCGGCGTGCCAACCCATAATCCATCACACGGCCCACTGGACGGACACAGCGTCGCGCAAACGACGCAGGTGACGTTTGTAGCGGTGGCTAAGATGTATGCGCTCATCATCTGAAAAGACAGGTGGGCGCGGCGTTTCCGATTTACACGCATTGATTTTGCCATCGGGCACAACAATCATGCCCGCATCAAGCCCTGACAAAGCCGCGCAAATGTCGCGTGTGCTGGTCACGAGGTCTTCTTGACGCCACATCAGGATCGACGTGTCAGGCCAAACGGACTGCACGTCATCGACGACCTCAGGCCAGCCCCTTTTATCGCCCAGCAAGACAGGTCGTATGCTTTCGACAGGTGGGGCGGACTGTCCGGCTTGGGGCAAGTAGTGAAAGGCCGACGTCCAGACCGCACCGTAATCGCGCACACCGAGCGCGACCTTTATGGGGGACGCGGGCAGCAGGCTGTCAAACGCAGCAAGACGTCGGGCCACGTTCGGATAGAAATACTTGGTACGAAAATTGTTCCGCATCCCGCCCATCAGGTTTTCTTCTGACAGGATCAGCGTTTTCACACCGCGATCACGTTCTTGCGCAACCTGCTGTGCAATATCAGACGCCAAGGCATCCAGTGCGACAGCTGCATCTTTGTCGACCGGTTCAAGGTCTTCATCAAGCAGCTGGGCCGTCATCTGGAACCCCGGCATGTCGCGCAGACGGCGTGGTGCCCACATCGCGACGCCGCATTCAGGGTGCGCCGCAATCGTCGCTGTGATTGTGCGTTCGACCATGGTCGATCCCGTGCGGTGCGCGCCGATATGCAGGATGATGTCCAAAAGTTATTCGAACTCCATGATCACGTCGTCCACCGAAAGGCTGTCGCCCGCCGCTGCGTTGATCTTGGTCACAACAGCCTTCTTTTCTGCCCGCAATATGTTTTCCATTTTCATGGCTTCCACGGTGCACAAGGCTTGGCCGTCTTGCACTTCGTCGCCCACTTGCACATCGAGCTTCACGATTAGACCCGGCATAGGACACAGCAGCATTTTTGATGTGTCTGCCGGCAGCTTAACGGGCATCAACTTAGCAAGCTGTGCCTGACGCGGAGTGCGCACCCGCACAGCCATGTTCGCACCGCGATACCGCACCTGAAAACCTGCCGAAATTTGCGCAACCTTCATCACAAGCGTCGCGCCATTTACAGTCAACTTGGCCAACGGTTGTCCTGGGGTCCACGCGCTTTCGACCCGGTAGTCTGTGCCGTTGATGGCCACGGTCGCGCCCTGCTTGTCGGCGTCCACATGAGCGTTGAGCGCCGTATCCCCAAGCGTGACAACCCAATCCTGACCGACTTTGCGTTCATGATTGTCCATACGTCCGGAAATTTGGGCGCGGCGGATTTCGCACACACGATACATCGCAACAGCCGCAGCACCGATGGTTGTCAGCGTATCCTCGGGCAGATCAACACCGTCGAACCCGTCAGGGAATTCTTCTTCGATGAAGGCCGTTGTCATATTGCCGGACGTGAATTTCTCATGATCATAGACAGCAGACAGGAACGGGATGTTGTGACCGATCCCTTCCACTTCAAAACTGTCCAAGGCCACGCGCATTTCTTCTATCGCTTCGGCACGGGTCGGGGCCCATGTACACAGCTTGGCGATCATGGGGTCGTAATACATGCTGATTTCGCCACCGTCATAGACGCCCGTGTCATTGCGCACCGCATGCGTTCCGACGTCTGCATCACCCTGCCATTTGCCGTTTGTCACAAGGGGACCAGCGGCGACCTCTGTTGGGGGGCGGTAGGTTGTCAGACGACCAATCGAGGGCAGGAAGCCGCGATATGGATCTTCTGCATAAAGACGGCTTTCCATGGCCCAACCTGTCAACGTGACATCGGATTGCTTCATCGCCAGTTTTTCGCCGTAGGCCACGCGGATCATCTGTTCGACCAGATCAACACCCGTGATCAGCTCTGTCACAGGGTGTTCGACCTGAAGGCGTGTGTTCATCTCAAGAAAATAGAAATTACGATCACCATCGACGATGAATTCGACCGTACCAGCAGAGGCATAATCAACGGCCTTGGCCAGCGCGACGGATTGTTCGCCCATGGCCTTCCGGGTTGCTTCATCGATGAACGGGCTCGGTGCTTCTTCAATCACTTTTTGTTGGCGGCGCTGGATGCTGCATTCGCGCTCACCCAGATAAATGCCGTTGCCATGGGTATCGCACAGCACCTGAATTTCGATGTGACGCGGCTGGGTCACAAATTTTTCGATGAAAATACGGTCATCCCCAAAGGAATTTGCCGCTTCGTTCTTGGAGGATTGGAACCCCTCGCGCGCGCCGTCGTCGTCCCACGCGATCCGCATCCCCTTACCGCCGCCACCAGCAGACGCTTTGATCATCACTGGATAGCCGATTTCATTGGAAATCTTGACCGCTTCTTCTGCGTCTTCAATCAAACCCATATGGCCGGGGACCGTGGACACATTCGCTTCTTGGGCAATTTTCTTGGACGTGATCTTGTCGCCCATCTTTTCAATCGCACCAACAGGTGGCCCGATAAACGCAACGCCTGCGGCCTCGAGTGCTTCGGCAAATTTCGCGTTCTCGGACAAAAACCCGTAACCCGGATGCACAGCCTCAGCACCGGTTTCTTTGACCGCAGCCATAATCTTGTCGATCACAATGTAGGACTGGTTGGCGGGCGGTGGTCCGATATTCACAGCCTCATCCGCCATCCGAACATGCAGGGCCTGCGCATCCGCGTCGGAATAAACCGCAACCGTTTTGATCCCCATCTTGCGGGCCGTCTTGATAACGCGGCAGGCAATTTCACCACGGTTTGCGATCAGGATTTTTTTAAACATGTGTCAGCCCTTTGGAATGCAAAACCGCCGCACGGGAAGAACCCGAACGGCGGTCAAAATGTGTGAAAACGCCCGAGGACGCGAATGTCTTAGCGGCAGATACTGGTGAGTTCGTCGCACAACACGCCAGTTGCACCGCCCACAAGCGCACCTGTGATCGGATCGACGCCAACAGCGTCTGCGGCGATGGCACCAACGGCCGCGCCCGCAAGCCCGCGTTCGAGGTCATTGTCGAGGCACGCGGAAAGCGACGCGATGGCTGCGATAGCGAGGATAGAACGGAATTTAAACATTTTTGACTGCCCTTGTTTTGCACGGTTTCATGCTTGATTTTATTGGCGTCAGAATCTGTTGTTTCAACTTGTAACACAAGGTTTTTTTCGCGCGGCTTACAAGAGCAGCGAAAATCCACCACCACCCCGTGAAATAAGGGTGTCGGTCTGGACCCAAAGGGACCAGACCGACGAGGGGAAGGGTAACGGTATTGACAATGTAGAGAGGTTCGATTGCGGGGCGAACCATCCACATTTGTATCGTTACACAACCCAAACGACCTGTCATTGCCTTCGTGCGCGGCCCCATCGAAATGGGCCATTTCCCGCCAAAGTTGTGTTTTCATAGGCCAATTGCCGCGCATAACCGTCACCATCAATTCTGGCCCGGCGCCCAATCGGGGCGGAAAATATCAGGGAACGACTGTTCAATGCGGCGCAGGTCCAGCTTCAAAAGCGCCTCATAATGTTGTGGATCAAAGGGGTCTTCTGCGGGAAGAACTTCACGCCCAAAGACAAAATTCAAACGGCCGGCATCAAGGTTGCCGCGTTCAAACGTGTCTTCGCCGAAGTGTTCTTTGAGAGCCCACATGAACCCTTCGTCCGCACGGCGATCCGCAGGACGACGATCCGCATAGCGTTCGCGTTGGAACAGCTTGGGCGGCAAGCCCTTTTTAACGGGTTGGCGGATAGTAAACTGGAAATCAGTGCTTGGAAGGCGGCTTGGAAAGCCACGGTGCTTTGGCATGTAAAGCATTACGCACATCCTCCGGCCTGAAGTGCGGCTGGGATGTCGCGAAGTGGGACAGGCGAAAACGCCTGCCCCGCTGATGTATTAGAGCTTACCTGAGTAGGTTGGCTCAATACTGACTGGAACTGGGTCGATGACCACAAATTCTTCAACGTCACCGGCATTGTTTGCGCCACATGCTGCCACGAGGGCCAGCAGAGACACAGCGAAAAGGCTTTTGATGCTCTTAGACATGTTAGTCTCCTGTCTCTGTTTTTCACACGGGTACGACCGGCACTGCGCCGGATGTCACCCGCCTTCTGAGGGTAGGTCACTTGGGTGTAACCTTGTGGAAAACTACTCGGAAACCTGTGGAAAAGATACGAGACGGAATGTGTCGGCAAAGCCTGTGACTCAGCCGCTACAAAATCTACGTTGTATGAGCTTCGGGTCGCAACATATTGTGGATGCATTAAAATTCCTCCCAGATGCAGAGGCTGTTTTCGGGTCGAAAAATCTCAAAGAACTGCAAAACGTCCGGATCATCTTCGCCAAAGGGGATGTCTTGGGCTGACATGGACAGCACAATTTGTGTCGGGTTCAAAGAATTCGCATTCAACACGGGCATAACCTGTTCGTCGCACAAGACCTGAAAATCTGGGAACGCGCCCGCATAAGAAATCCCTTCGCCGATTTCAGGCGCAAGAAAACGGAACCGGACCAAATCGCCCTCGTTCTCGGATATGAACCCCAGAAACGACAGCTCCTGACCTGAAGGCACAGCCAAGCCTTGGGCTGCGCCAGCGGTGGCCAATGCCGTTAAAATGGCAAAAGGATAAATCACGCGCTGTAATGTGGGCCAGCTTGGCATTTTAAAGTGGGATATTGTCATGCTTTTTCCACGGCATTTGCGCCTGCTTTCCGCGCAGGCCGGCAAAGGCACGACACAATCGTTTGCGTGTTGAACTTGGCAAAATCACTTCGTCCACAAAACCCCGTTCAGCTGCAACGAATGGATTGGCAAAGCGATCCTCATAGTCCTTGGTATGCGCCGCTGTCTTCTCAGCGTCACCAAGATCTGCGCGGTGGATGATCTCGGTCGCGCCCTTCGCACCCATCACAGCAATTTCCGCTGTCGGCCATGCATAGTTGATATCACCGCGCAGATGCTTGGATGACATCACAACATAGGCGCCGCCGTATGCCTTGCGGGTAATAACAGTCACTTTCGGCACCGTTGCTTCGCCGTACGCAAACAACAACTTCGCACCGTGCTTAATGACACCGTTATATTCCTGCGTCACGCCAGGTAGAAAACCGGGCACGTCAACAAGGGACAATATCGGAATTTCAAACGCATCACAGAACCGCACAAAACGGGCCGCTTTGCGTGCGCTGTCAATGTCCAGAACACCGGCCAAAATCATCGGCTGGTTGGCTACAACACCTACGGTCTGCCCCTCGAGGCGGATAAATCCGGTCAGAATGTTGCCTGCGAAATCAGCCTGAATTTCGTAAAAATCTCCCTCGTCCGCGATCTTATGAATAAGTTCTTTCATGTCGTAGGGCTGATTTGGGTTCTCGGGGATCAACGTGTCCAGACTGCCTTCAATCCGGCTTACGTCATCAAAGAAGGGACGAACGGGCGGCTTTTGGCGATTGTTCAACGGCAAGAAATCCACGAGGCGGCGAACCTCTGCGATCGCCTCAACATCATTTTCAAACGCACCGTCGGCAACAGAAGATTTGCGTGTGTGCGTCGTGGCACCACCCAACTCCTCAGCGGTCACAACCTCATTCGTGACCGTTTTGACCACATCAGGGCCCGTCACGAACATATAAGAAGAATCCTTCACCATAAAAATGAAGTCGGTCATGGCGGGAGAATACACCGCACCGCCCGCACAAGGCCCCATGATCAGGCTAATCTGAGGCACCACACCAGACGCCATAATATTGCGCTGAAAGATGTCGCCGTAGCCACCAAGACTGTCGACACCTTCTTGAATGCGCGCGCCACCACTGTCGTTAATCCCGACAATCGGCGCGCCATTCTGCATCGCCATATCCAAAATTTTTACGATTTTTGCTGCATGCGTGGCCGAAACAGATCCGCCCAAAACTGTGAAATCTTGTGCATAAACATAGACTTGCCGTCCGTTTATCGTGCCCCATCCCGTGACAACACCATCGCCAGCAGGGCGGGTTTTTTCCATGCCAAAATCAGTGCTGCGGTGGGCGACAAAGGTGTCATATTCTTCAAAGCTGTCCTCATCGACAAGAAGATCAATCCTTTCGCGCGCGGTCAGCTTGCCCTTGGCATGTTGGGAGTCGATGCGTTTCTGCCCCCCACCCAGACGGGCGCTTTTGCGGCGGCTTTCAAGCTCTTTCAGGATATCGGTCATGAATGTGTCCCCTTGTTTGGAACCAAAGTACCGCAAAATATCAGACGATCCCATGGGGTTCTCGCAAATTTGCAAAACATTGAGTTAACAACTCTCACACTTTGCAAAGCCGCAAATTTCCGGTGCGATTTTATTGGACGACGGTGCATGACGGGACTAGGTATCGGGTATGTCAAAGGCGCCGCACGTCCGGTTTTTAGACCGCACCACACCACCACATATCGCAACATTGATTCTGATGGCCGGGGTCGGCGCGCTATCGCTTAACGTCTTCTTGCCGTCCCTGCCGTCAATGGCCGTTCACTTTGGCGTCGACTACAGCTTGATGCAATTGTCGGTCTCGCTCTACCTCGCGACGACGGCGGTTGTTCAGATCTTGATCGGACCAATTTCCGACCGATACGGGCGACGTCCAATCGTGCTGGTAACCGTATCAATTTTCGTCCTGGCAAGTATTGGTGCGGTCTATGCCCCTAATTTCACAACCTTTTTGATCTTTCGCCTGTTGCAAACGTCCATCGCCACAGCCTTTGTCATTAGTCGCGCAATTGTACGCGACATGGTTCCGCAAGATCAGGCCGCGTCGATGATCGGCTACGTCACGATGGGCATGTCTGTCGTCCCGATGTTGGGCCCAGCCGTTGGCGGCCTGTTGGATCAGGCGTTTGGGTGGCAGGCCTCATTTTGGATGCTGGCGGCGGGGGGCACAATCCTTGGCCTGATGACCTTTTTTGATCAGGGAGAGACATTCACCCGCAGAGAAGGCGGGTTCGCCGCCCAAGTTGCCGAATACCCTAAACTCCTGACATCACAACGGTTTTGGGGATATTGCCTCGCTGCGGCATTCGCATCTGGCGCGTTTTTTGCCTATCTCGGGGGTGCGCCTTTTGTAGGATCCAACGTCTTCGGCATGGATCCCGCAGAACTGGGCCTGTATTTCGGCGCACCAGCAATCGGGTACTTGATCGGGAACGGCCTGTCTGGCCGGTATTCAGTGCGCATCGGCGTGAACCGGATGGTGTTATACGGGGCGTTGTTAACAGTTTTAGGCATGGTGCTGTTGCTGTCTTTTGATATCCTCGGCTTTAACCAGCCCGTTGTTTTCTTTGGATTTATGATCTTCATTGGCCTTGGAAACGGTATTTTGCTGCCCAATGCCAACGCCGGAATGTTGTCCGTGCGCCCTGCCCTTGCGGGATCGGCGGCAGGGCTTGGTGGCGCATTCATGATTGGCGGCGGCGCTGCGTTGTCGGTCATTGCGGGCTTTATCCTTGGCCCCGGAACGGGCGCGCGACCCCTTATCATTTTAATGCTTCTCACGACGCTGGCCGCGGTGTGCTGCGCGTTGTGGGTATTGCACCGATCAAAGCAAGTCGACGCCTGATCCTCGACTCCCGACTTTGCAAAGTCTATTAACGAATTTGCAAAGGAGATCGAGATGGCACCGCATAAACTCTACGCTGGGGCGAAACTACGCGAATTGCGCGGCAGAGTCGGCTGTACGCAAAAGGCCTTCGCCGAAAAGCTTGGCGTGTCCCTGCCCTACCTCAACCAGATGGAAAACAACAATCGGCCCGTATCGACGACGGTTGTTTTATCACTGGCGCAAGAATTCGGGTTTGACGTGACAGAGCTGCAATCAGGCGACGAAGCACGTCTGGTCGGTGATATGCGCGAAGCCTTGGCAGACCCCATTTTCGCAGGGCCAACGCCGCCCCTTACGGATATCAGGCTTGCGGCATCAAATGCACCAGCGCTGGCGCGGGCATTCCTAGAACTGCACACAGCCTATCGCCAAACCCACGAAAGACTATCCTCATTGGACGAGGCATTGGGCCGAGAAGACAGTAGATTGCAGGCCTCACCATGGGAAGAAGTGCGAGATTTCTTTCACTATTGCGACAATTACATCGATGCAGTGGATCATGCGGCGGAACGATTTGCACAAAACGCCCAAAATGACGTTGATGGTGCCGCGCGCCGTGCATTGGCAGAAAACGGTGTTCGCGTTGTGCTATCCAACGAAGGATCAATTCGCCACTACGATCCAGAAAGCCGCGTTTTAACACTGTCCGCAACAGCGGCCCCCGCCACCCAGCGGTTTCAGCTGTTGTTGCAGGTTGCATTGATCAAACAGGCGAAGCTATTGGACGCGACGCTGGATCTGGCGCGGTTCCAATCCGGTCAAGCGCGGGCAATCGCTCTGGTCGGGCTCGCCAATTATTTCGCGGGCGCGGCGCTGATGCCCTACGGTGAATTTCTGGCCGCCGCTCAAGACACGCGTCACGATCTGGAACGTCTGGCGGATAAATTTGGCGCATCTCTTGAACAGGTGGCCCACCGCCTGTCTACGTTGCAGCGCCCCGGCGAGAAGGGTATTCCCTTCTTTTTTGTGCGGGTCGATCCAGCGGGCACAATCACCAAAAGACATTCCGCAACGACATTACAATTTGCCCGATTTGGCGGCGCCTGCCCGCTTTGGAACGTACATGGCGCGTTTGAAACACCGGGCAGATGGCTGCGCCAATTGGCAGAAACCCCTGATGGTGTTCGATATTTCTGCCTGGCACGCGATGTCAGTAAACCTGGTGGGGCTTGGGGCACTCCGACGCGCCGCTATGCAATCGGCCTTGGCTGCGAAGTCAAACATGCCGCCGCAGTTGTCTACGCAGATCACTTGATGACAGGCGACGCGGCCGCGTTTGAACCCATCGGAATTTCATGTCGGATTTGCGAACGGCGCGCGTGCCCGCACCGATCCGTTCCCCCCCTCGAAGGGCAACTTCGCGTGGACCCGAACGAACGCGGCATGCTACCGTATCAAGTAGATTAACGGGGGATCGAAATGGAATTGATAGGCACACGCATCATCGCAGCAGACCGCGCGACAGTTTGGACCCATCTCAACAGAGCCGAAACCCTGAAGGTTTGCATTCCCGGATGTGAGGAACTGACGGGATCCGCCGAAAATGGGTTTGAAGCTGTCGTGAAGCAAAAAGTCGGCCCCGTAAAAGCAACGTTCAAAGGGGCTGTGACTTTGGAAGATGTTGATGCGCCAAACAGTTATCGCATTATTGGCGAAGGTAAGGGTGGTATTGCCGGGTTTGCCAAAGGCGCGGCAAATGTCGTT
This sequence comes from Octadecabacter sp., assembly GCA_018608045.1. Taxonomy (GTDB): domain Bacteria; phylum Pseudomonadota; class Alphaproteobacteria; order Rhodobacterales; family Rhodobacteraceae; genus Octadecabacter. The sequence goes on from JABBAI010000115.1 coordinate 10,985, forward strand.
CTGACTGACGTCGAAGGCGGGACGGAACTGAGCTATCACGTGGATGCAAAAGTGGGCGGTAAACTTGCACAGCTGGGCAGTCGCATAGTTGGTGGGTTCGCTAAGAAAATGGCCGACCAGTTTTTTGAAAACTTCCAAGCCACTGTTGAAGGCACCGCGCCTGACGCCTAATTTCGGGCGGCACGCCATCCTGCGGCGCGGGCTTCGGCCTCATTGCAAAACCAGCGTTCGCCGTTACGGGTATTGATGCGGGTCCGCCCGTAATCACGGTCGTGCGGCATGTGATAGATGTATCCAGACCCCGAGATATTGCCTTTGATGATGCAATTTGCGTCAGGTGCCGCGACATCCGGTGACGACGTACGCTGCGCCGCGCGGTAATCGGCAGGGTTTTGCATCGCGCTTGACCACAAACCTGCTTCCGACACCTGCGCTGCCTTTTCTTCAAGATCGTAATCCATCGAATACTGGCGATAGGCGCGGGCAAACCCGTCAAGCACGATGTCTTCGCCAATGTCCTGTCCCCCAACAAAACATTTTGCGACGCTGCGACCGTACCGGTCCCGTTCGATTTCGACGCAATCGGCGCGTTGGCCGTTATACCGACGCGCAACTTCATCGCGAACAAATGCTCCGCAATCATAGGTGCCCAAAACGTCGGATGTGCAAGGCTGGCCCACTTCGGGTGCATCAATTCCATGTACGCGAACGCGCGTATTGCCGACGTCCAACGTGTCACCATCAATCACACGGACGGTTCCTGAAAATTCAACATCAGCCATCAATGGCGACGCGAGGCACAACATAAGGGATAAAACACGGAACATTCCGCTAATTAAAGGTTAAGACGCCCTTTGATCAAGAAAGAAATTTCTTACTAGTTAACGCTGGGCGGTGTCCCATTTTGGATGAATCCATGCGGCGTCGTTGCTGGGCGCTAATGCAGGCTTGCCCAAGACATGATCCGCCATCTTTTCCCCAACCATAATTGACGGCGCATTCAGATTGCCGTTCGTGATGCGCGGAAAAATAGAACTGTCTGCGACACGCAATCCATCGACGCCAATCACGCGGCCTTGTGGATCCACAACCGCCATCGGATCATCCGCACGGCCCATTTTGCAAGTCCCGCAGGGGTGATAGGCGCTTTCAGTGTGTTCGCGAATAGTCTCATCAAGATCTGCATCGGATTGGGCCTGCGCGCCCGGGATCAGCTCCTCGCCGCGGTAGCGCGCAAATGCGTCTTGCCCGAAAATTTCGCGGGTCAGGCGAATGCAGGTGCGGAATTCCTCCCAATCATCGGGATGCGACATATAGTTAAAAAAGATCCTTGGGGCGGCGTTTGGATCGTACGATGTTAGGGTGATTTCGCCGCGTGACTTGGACCGCATCGGTCCGACATGTGCCTGAAACCCTTCGCGCGCGCCTTTGCCATCATACCGCACGGCAATCGGCAGAAAATGGAACTGAATGTCGGGATAGTCCAAGCCGGCCTTGGATCTGATGAAACCCGCCGCCTCGAATTGATTGGACGCGCCAATGCCTGATTTTGTAAAGAGCCAACGCGCCCCGACCCATGCTTTGGCCAGCAAATGCCAGTATTTGTAAAGCGAGTGACGCCCCTTTGCCGCCATTTGAACATACAATTCAAGGTGGTCTTGTAGGTTTTGTCCTACTCCGGCGCGATCCGCGATCACCTCAATCCCGTGTTCTGCCAAATGTGCGGCGGGGCCAATGCCCGACAGCATCAGTAATTTGGGGGAATTGATGGCGGATGCAGCAATGATCACTTCAGCGCGCGCTTTGATCACCTGACCGTCGGTGAGTTCCACGCCAACTGCGCGGCCATCCTCTATCACGACCTTCGCAGCCGTCCCCTGAACGACATCACACAGTCCAGTGGCTTGTGCAGGACGCAAATACGCTGACGCCGCAGACCAGCGTTTACCTTTCCAGATCGTCGCATCAAACGGGCCAAACCCTTCTTGTTGTTCGCCGTTATAATCCGGCGTGAGCTGATACCCCGCCTGACCGCCCGCCTTGATGAAGGCCTTGGTCAATGGATTGGCGCCAGGGCCACGGGTGACGTGCAAAGGCCCACCAGATCCGCGCCAATCCGGATCGCCACCACGCCCGCCGTCATGCCAATCTTCCATACGTTTGTAATACGGCAATACGTCCGCATAAGCCCAACCATCAGCCCCCTGTTCGGCCCAGTGATCAAAATCACGGGCATGACCACGCACATAAATCATCCCGTTGATCGACGACGATCCACCAAGAACCTTGCCCCGTGGGACCGCTAGGTTTCGCCCGCCTAAATGCGGTTCTGCCTCGGTCTTGTATCCCCAGTCATAGCGGCTCATGGACATCGGATAGGACAACGCGGCTGGCATATTGATCAATGGGCCAATGTCCGTGCCGCCCGTTTCAATCACGATCACGGATTTACCCGCCTCCGACAAACGAAACGCCATGGCGCATCCGGCACTTCCAGCGCCAATGATAACGTAATCAGCTTGCATCTAGAACGGGGCCTCAACTGGGGCCATGCCGACATAAACCGACTTCAGCTGGCTGTAATGTTCAATCGCGGCTTTGGAATTTTCACGTCCAACGCCAGACAGCTTTGATCCCCCGAACGGGGCTTCGACGGGGGCAAGGTTGTAGGTGTTGATGTAACATGTCCCCGCCTCAAAACCTGCGACCATGCGGTGTGCACGGTTGAGGTCATTGGTAAACACACCCGCAGCAAGGCCAAAGTCCGTGGCATTGGCCCGCGCCAACACGTCAGCCTCATCCTCAAAGTCCAGTACGCTCAGAACTGGGCCAAAAATCTCGTCCGTGGCGATGGTCATGTCATCGGTTGCATCTGCAAAAACAGTGGGTTGCAGATAGTACCCGGTATCACCTTCCCGCTGACCACCAGCGACCAAACGCGCGCCTTCCGCGATACCTTTGGCAATGAAACCTTGCACAATTTCAAGCTGACGTTTGGACACGAGCGGGCCAAAATTAACGCTTTCGTCCAATGGATCGCCCATTTTCACGTCCTTGAGGCGTTCCGTCAGCCGCTTCAAAAAGGCGTCCTTAATGCCCGATTGCACGAACACCCGCGTTCCGTTCGAACACACCTGACCCGAGCTATAAAAGTTGCCCAAAATGGCACCGCCCACGGCGTCCTCAAGGTCTGCATCGTCAAAGATAACGATCGGGGATTTACCGCCCAATTCCATCGTCACATGGCGAATTCCTTCGGCGGCGGCCGCGTAAACCTTGCGCCCCGTGGGCACTGATCCGGTGAGGGATACTTTGTCCACGCGCGGGTCCGTGATAAGCGCGTGGCCGACGTCGCCCATGCCTTGAATGACGTTGTAAATGCCCGCTGGCGCGCCCGCCTCGTGCAGGATTTCGGCAACTTTCAGCCCGCAAAGCGGGGTCTGTTCGGATGGCTTGAAAACCATGGAATTGCCGCACGCCAGCGCCGGCGCGCCCTTCCACGCAGCGATCTGAGTAGGATAATTCCACGCCCCAATGCCCACGCAAACGCCCAATGCTTCGCGTCGCGTATAGACAAAATCTTCGCCCAATTGGATGTGTTCACCGGTTAGGCTGCCCGCCAATCCGCCGAAGTATTCCAGCGCATCCGCAGCAGACGTTGCATCCGCTACAAGGGTTTCTTGCAACGGTTTGCCCGTGTCGTTGGTTTCCAGAACAGACAAGTCGTAATTGCGTTCGCGGATGATGTCCGCGGCACGACGCAACACGCGTCCCCGTTCGGTTCCAGTCATCGCGGCCCATGCGGATTGCGCGCGTTTTGCAGCGGCCAACGCTTTGTCTATGATCGCAGGCGTCGCGCCGTAAACAATCGCGATCTGTTCTTCCGATATCGGGCAAATAACTGGGATCGGCGTGCCGTTTTTATCTTCGACATACTGACCATCAATGAAATGGCTGGCGGTGGGTTGGATATCGTAGGCCATGTTATTCCCCTCTCGGAAAGCGTTGATTTTCCTCAAGAACATTGAGGTCCATGTGATTTCGCATATAGCGTTCGGATGCTTTTTGAAGCGGTTGGTGATCCCACGGGTAATAGTCCCCGTTGCGCAAGGCTTCATAGACGACCCAGCGGCGCGCCTGACTTTCGCGCACCTGTCCGTCATATGCGGCAAGGTCCCAGCGGGCGATCGATTTTGCGCGCAACTGGGCAACAGTCCCTTGATGTTTTGCAACATCTGCAAGGTTCTTCAGTTCATGCGGGTCGGCTTCAATATCAAATAACTGATCTGGGTCGATCAAACAGCGCGTGTATTTCCATTTGCCGTATCGCAGGCAAACCAACGGGCTGTAGGATCCTTCAGCGGCATATTCCATCGCGACAGGTTCGGTGCGTTCAACGCCGTTGCCCAGCGGTTTCAGTGACATGCCTTCGGTCCACGGCATCACCTCGTCCATAGACACGCCCGCAAGATCGCACAGCGTCGGGGTCACGTCGATATTGGAAACGGGCGTTTCGACCAATCCGGGCGTCATATCGGGCGAACACACCATAAACGGCACCCGCGCGGACCCCTCATAAAACGACATTTTGAACCACAAGCCGCGATCGCCTAGCATGTCCCCGTGATCAGACACAAACAGGATGGTGGCGTCTTGGCGCGTGTCTTCGAGGGTTTGCAGAACCTCCCCCACTTTGTCATCAAGGTACGAAATATTGGCGAAATAGGCGCGGCGCGCACGGCGCACCTGATCCTCGGTGATGTCAAAATTCTCGTGATCATTGGCGTCTAAAATACGCTGCGAATGGGCGTCGTGATCCGCATAAGCCATCGGGCCAACGTCGGGCATCAGATGTTCACAACCTTCATACAAATCCCAGTATTTTTTGCGGGCAACGTAGGGGTCATGGGGGTGCGTGAACGATACCGTAAGGCACCACGGGCGTTCATCTTTGCCGCGCGACAGATCATACAATTTACGGGTCGCATTGTAGCAAACCTCATCGTCATATTCCATTTGGTTGGTGATTTCAGCCACGCCTGCGCCCGTCACCGACCCCATATTGTGATACCACCAATCGATCCGTTCCCCGGGTTTGCGGTAATCCGGCGTCCAGCCAAAATCAGGCGGGTAAATGTCTGTTGTTAGGCGTTCTTCAAACCCGTGAAGCTGATCTGGCCCCACGAAGTGCATCTTGCCCGACAAACACGTCTGGTATCCGGCACGGCGCAAATGGTGCGCGTAGGTCGGGATAGATGACGAAAATTCTGCTGCATTATCATAGACCTGCGTGCGCGACGGCAATTGACCCGACATAAACGATGCCCGACCGGGCGCGCACAAGGGCGACGCCGTATAAGCATTTTTGAACCGTGTGGATTTCGCAGCCAGCGCCTTGAGGTTTGGCGCATGAAGCCAGTCCGCTGGCCCATCGGGAAATAGCGTTCCGTTCAGCTGATCCACCATAATGATGAGGATATTGGGCTTGGTCATAGGTGTGCTCCGGTCAATCGATCAAGGGCGCGCAGGGCCGTCGCGTGCGCGGTGTCAGGGTCCGTGTTGCGCGCCAAAGCCGCACGCAGATACAGCCCGTCAACAAGCGCGGCGAGCGTTGTGGCATCTTCCGAGGGCGACGCGGAAAGCGGGCGCAACGCGTGGGTCAAATTGGAGTGCAGACGACGCTGATACAGGCGCAGCAAACGGTGCATATCAGGTTGGGTTGTCGCCTGCGCATAAAGGGTCATCCACGCCGACACTGTCGCGGGATCAAAACAAGACGGCGCGAAGGATGCTGAAATCAACGCCTCGGCGCGGGCGCGCGGTGTATTTGCTGCGCGCAAAGCACTGCGCACCTCGGCCCCGAAATCGCGCAAAATTTGGTGCATCGCTGCCAGAAAAATCTGGTTCTTACCGCCAAAGTAGTGATGCGCCAACGCAGACGACATGCCCGCCTGCTTTGCGATCTGACTGACCGTCACATCCAGCGATCCTTGCGCGCCGATCACATCAATGGTGGCTTTAACCAAGGCCGCGCGGCGTATAGGCTCCATTCCAAGCTTTGGCATCATTTCCTCACGACTGTTGCCAAGCGACGATAAATTATTCTTTATTGACTCGTCAATCAACAAAAAGCCAACTGGGAGACTACTCATGAAATCCACAATCTCAATCCTCGCTATCTGTGCTGCCACGGGTGTCGCAGCGGACGGCCACGCGAACTGCGGCACTGTCACGTTTTCCGACGTCGGCTGGACAGACATCACCGCGACGACCGCCGCCACAACAGTGGTTCTGCAAGCGCTCGGTTATGAAACCGACATCAAAGTTCTATCCGTTCCAGTGACTTACTCGTCCATGGCGGAAGGTGACATCGACGTGTTTCTGGGCAACTGGATGCCAACAATGGAAGGCGATATTGCCGCCTACCGCGAAGCTGGCACCGTTGATACGGTCCGCGCAAACCTTGAGGGCGCGAAATACACGCTCGCCACGAACGCCGCTGGTGCCGCACTTGGAATTACATCATTTGACGCAATCGCTGCCAATGCGGACGCGCTTGAAGGCAAAATTTACGGGATCGAAGCGGGCAACGACGGCAACCGCCTGATCATCGAGATGATCGAATCCAGCGCATTCGGCCTCGATGCAGATGCAATCGAAGTCGTCGAATCCTCAGAAGCTGGGATGCTCGCGCAAGTGGGCCGCGCGTCCGAACGTGACGAACCTGTCGTCTTCCTCGGCTGGGAACCCCACCCGATGAACGCCAACTACGACATGACCTACCTGACCGATGGCGATGATTGGTTTGGCCCGAATCTTGGCGGCGCGACCGTGTTCACGAACACATCCGCTGGCTACGTTGACACCTGCCCCAACGTCGGCGCGCTGCTGACAAACCTTGAATTCACGCTGGCCATGGAAAACGAAATCATGGGCGCGATCCTGAATGACGGCACGGATCCGGACGTCGCTGCGACCGCTTGGATGGCGGCGAACATGGACGTGGTTATGGGATGGCTTGACGGTGTGACAGCACTGGACGGTGGCGACGCCGCTGAGGCCGTCAAAGCCGCGATGGACATGTAAACGATACCAACGACTGAAAGGGCCGCCACATTGGGCGGCCCTTTTTACTTGGCAAAAAGGATAGCGGCGTGAACTGGCTGACTGACACTAAAATCCCCGTAGGCGATGTGGCTGAGGCCGGTTTTGAATGGCTTGAAAAGCGGGGCCGCGTGTTCTTTGACGGTATGGCCGACGCGATGGAGGCCCTGATTGACGGCATTTTGTGGATCCTTCAAACACCCCATCCCATGTTTGTGATCGCCGCTTTCGTCGCCCTGACATGGGCGATGCAACGCAGCTGGAAACCTTGTCTGCTGATCGCCTTTGGCTTCTTGTTCATCCTGAACCAAGATTATTGGGAAGAAACCACAGAGAGCCTGACCCTCGTTCTGTCGGCCTGCGTTGTGTGCATGGGCGTCGGTGTTCCCATCGGCATCGCAGCCGCACATAGACCTCGTCTTTACGCTTGGATGCGCCCCGTCTTGGACCTGATGCAAACACTACCAACCTTCGTTTACCTCATTCCCGCGATTGTTTTTTTCGGTATCGGCATGGTTCCCGGATTGGTTGCGACTGTCATCTTCGTGCTGCCCGCCCCGATCCGTCTGACGCAACTTGGCGTGTCCTCTACGCCCAAAGAACTGCTTGAAGCGGCAGACGCCTTTGGCGCAACGAAGCGGCAAAAACTGCTGAAGGTTGAACTGCCGTCAGCCCTGCCGCAAATCATGGCCGGATTGAACCAGACCATCATGTTATCACTGTCCATGGTCGTGATCGCAGCGCTTGTGGGCGCGGATGGGTTGGGCGTTCCAGTGGTCCGCGCGCTGAATACCGTGAACGCGGCAAAGGGATTTGAATCCGGATTGGTCATCGTGGTCGTTGCAATCATGCTAGATCGCATGTTGCGGGTGGGGTCGAAATAATGAAAGCTGTTGAATTCAAGAACGTGTCGATTGTCTTTGGCAACGCACCAAGCAGCGCCCTGCCGATGATGGACGATGGAAAAGACCGCGCCGAAATCCAAACCGCCACGGGGCAGGTTTTGGGCGTTCATAATTGTTCTCTTGATGTGGAAGCCGGGGAAATTCTGGTTCTCATGGGGCTGTCCGGGTCTGGCAAATCAACATTGCTGCGCGCGGTGAATGGTTTGAACCCTGTGGTGCGCGGGGGCGTGACTGTCCACGATGGTGATTGGTCTTGCGACGTCGGTTCTGCCCCGGCGGGGGAATTGCGCCGTTTGCGACGCGAATGTGTGTCGATGGTGTTCCAACAGTTCGGTTTGCTGCCATGGCGCACCGTGCGCGATAATGTTGGTTTGGGACTGGAACTTAGTGGGATGGCGAAGGCTGACTTGCGCGCAAAGGTCGATGAACAACTTGAACTTGTCGGTCTGTCAGATCGCGCAACGGCCCTCGTGGGGGAATTGTCAGGCGGCATGCAACAACGCGTCGGCCTTGCCCGTGCATTTGTCACCGACGCCCCAGTTTTACTCATGGATGAACCGTTCAGCGCCCTTGACCCCCTGATCCGCACCCGCCTTCAGGACGAACTTCTTGATCTGCAAAAACGCCTGAACCGCACGATTATTTTCGTGTCCCACGATCTTGATGAAGCCTTCAAAATTGGAAATCGCATCGCGATCATGGAAGGCGGGCGGATCGTGCAATGCGGCACACCGCGTGATATTTTCAGCAACCCTGCAAATGGCTATGTCGCTGAATTTGTGGCGAATATGAATCCACTTGGCGTGTTGCGCGCCCGTGATGTCATGGCGCAAAACACGGCCGAACCCGACAGCGGCTGGATGGCCAAGCTTACCGCAAAAGCCACTGCTAACACGACGGAAAGCGTCGATGCTGAAACAGCCGTCAGCGACGTTATTGATCAGTTGGCGCAATACGGTGCGCTTGATGTGACGGATGGGGGCCAAAAGATCGGGCAAATCACCCAAGCGTCGGTTTTGACAAAAGTCAGCCCACCAGATGCCGGTCTTTTATCGAAGTGACGTCTCACGCCCATGCATGTTTTCAGCGGCTTGCGTCAATTCATGCACCAGCGTGGCGGCCATAGATCGCATCACCATGACCTCGAACGACTGTGCACCAGAGCGTGTAATCCCGCCCGTCATATGTCCGATCAGCGTGCGGGCCGTGTGGCCGCGTTTGAACTCGGACGCGCGCAGATCAAGGGGCGTCAATCGCGCCAGCACCGCCGCCGCATCCACGCCGTGGACTTTTACGATCGCCCAAGCGTCTGACTGATCCACGCATTGCGCCGCGAGGTCCGGACAGGACGCGCCCATCACCAATGCTTGGCCCATGCCGCACCACATTGCGCGCGGGCCTGTCCCGATGCAGCGGTTCGGCGCGGGGAAACCGATCCCGATTGCGGCCTTCAGTGCATCGGACACAGCCTTTTGTTGGCCATTGAAAGGTGCCACAAATGTGATCTGATCCACGATCACCTCGTCCAAGGACACGGTGCCGATTGCGCGTGGCAGCAAATCCCCACAAGGCGTGTTGGCAATAAGTTTAACCATTGGACGTCTCCTTTGCGCGGGTGTTGTCTGGGTCAAGAAACACGGGGTGGCAGACCTCGCACACCGTTTCAACACCGCGCAGATGATCGACCAGCTGCACCGTTTCACCATGCCTGTTGTGCCCATCAAGCAGGAACCCCAACGCAAGGTCATGACCCAAAGTCGGCGAATAACACACCGACGTCACATACCCCTGATCGTTCACCCGAACCGCGTCCGCACCGTCCACAAACAAATGCGCCCCAGCGGTCAATTTCCCCTTAGGATCAATAGGTTTCAGCCCGACAAGTTGTTCACGTTCACCGCCCACCACGTCTGGCCGTTGGGACGCCGTATTCCCGATACAGTCTTTCTTTTGGCTGACCATACGGCCAAACCCGATGTCCGCCGCATTCACCCGCCCATGAATTTCAGAGTGCGTGATGAACCCTTTTTCAATGCGCAACACGTTGAGGGCTTCCATCCCGTAAACGCCGCCGCCCATGGCCTCAGCCTGCGCGCACAATTGGCGAAACAGCGATGCACCATATCGCGAAGGCACCGCAATTTCATACGCATGTTCGCCCGAAAATGAGATGCGGAACAAGCGCCCGGCAACACCCGATATTTGCACATCGCCGCACGCCATGAACGGCCAGCTTTCGCCATCAATGCCCTGATCTAGGATCGAATTGAGCAAATCACGTGACTTTGGCCCCGCAACTGCAAATTGCGCCCATTGTTCTGTGACGGATCCAAACCGCACATCAAGATCAGGACGCAGCGCTTGGCTCACCCAATCGAGGTGCTTCATCACCTGTCCTGCCGCCGCTGTCGTCGTCGTCATCACATACTGGTTCGGACCCAGTCGCGCGGTGGTCCCGTCATCCATCACATAGCCATCTTCACGCAACATCAGGCCGTAACGCACACGATTTTCTTTCAGCGTCAAAAATGTATTGCAGTACACAAAATCCAGAAACGCGGCCGCATCGGGCCCCTGAATATCAATCTTGCCAAGCGTGCTGACATCGCAAATTCCGACCGTATTGCGCACCATGTTCACTTCGCGATTACAGCTTTCAAGCCACGTTGTTTCACCCGTTTTGGGGAAGTAACTCGGGCGATACCAAAGACCCGCTTCGATCATCGGGGCACCACGATCAAGCGTAGCATGATGTGATGTCATATGGCGTTCTGGCGCAAATCCATGCCCCTGCGCCCCTGCCCCCATCGCGCCAATTGACACAGGGACATACGGCGGGCGGAACGTCGTCGTGCCCGTTTCAGGAATGCCACGCCCCGTTGCATCGGCCAAAACAGCCAAAGCGGACACATTGGAATTCTTGCCCTGATCCGTTGCCATGCCTTGCGTTGTGTAGCGCTTCATATGCTCAACAGAGCGGAAGTTTTCTTGTGCGGCGAGGTTGATATCCTTCACATGCACATCGTTTTGAAAGTCGAGCCATTTGCGCCCCTTCCCTTCAACCTGCCACAGCGGTTCAATCCGGTAGGCACTGTCGTCCGCACTTGGCATGTCGATGTCACCCGCCGTCAAACCAAGCTCAAGCACGACTTCGCGGGCGATCTTTATTCCGCTTTCAAGGCAGCCGTGGGTTGAAAAAACACCGCTTGCGGCACCTGCAACGCTCATCCCCGGAATGGACCCGTCCGTGGGCACAAAGCTGAGGATATAATCGTCCCAAGTTGGACGCCCGTTCATATGACAGGTTAGATGCACGGTTGGGTTCCACCCCCCTGACATCGCAAGACAATCCGTGCGGATGTCTCGTGTACCGCCACTGTGTTGAACCGTGATGCTTTCAAGGCAAAGCCGCCCTTTGGTGGCAATCACAAGGCCGGATTTGAAGACAGGGTAGTCGCCAAACTGCGGCGCATCTGCACGGCTGTCGATGACGCCCGCCACTGTCACGCCGGCGTCAACCAGATCAACGGCCGTGCGGTGGGCATCATCATTGTTGGCAAAAACCGTCACCGACTTGCCAGGGGCCACGCCCCAACGATTCAGATAGGTGCGAACGGCCCCCGCTGTCATGATGCCGGGGCGATCATTGTTCGGAAACGCGATGGGACGTTCAAGCGCACCGGCACATAAGATCGACCGTTTCGCAACGATCCGCCAGAAACATTCCCGCGGGACCGCTGCGTTCGGCGTTCTGTGATGGTTCACCAATTCAAGTGCGCCATATGTGCCTTGATCGTAAGCGCCGGTGACGGTCGTGCGCGTCATCAACCGCACATTGGCCATGCCGCGCAGGTCCTCCACGATACCGGCCGCCCAATCTGCGCCAGCCTGCCCGTCAACGTCATAGGTTTCAGCCAACAAACGGCCACCCATTTGGCTGTCTTCGTCAGCTAAAATCACATCAGCACCAGACCGCGCCGCCGTAAGTGCGGCCATCAAACCCGCAGGCCCAGCGCCAATGATCAACACATCGCAATGGGCAAACGCCTTTTCGTAAGTGTCTTCATTTGTAGCCCCCGACAGCGCGCCAAGGCCCGCAGCACGGCGGATGATCGGTTCATACACCTTTTCCCAAAACGACTTCGGCCACATGAAGGTTTTGTAGTAAAATCCAGCACTTAGGAATGGCGACAGCAGATCATTGACGGCCATAACATCGCGGTTAAGCGACGGCCACGCATTCTGGGATCGCGCCGCAAGCCCGTCGTAGATTTCCTGCGTGGTAGCACGAATGTTGGGGTCTTGCGCCGCATCCGTGCCCATCGTCACCAGCGCATTCGGCTCCTCCGATCCGGCGGTCAATATCCCACGGGGTCGGTGGTATTTGAACGACCGCCCAACAAGACGTACATCATTTGCAAGCAGCGCCGCCGCGAGAGTATCCCCCTCGCGTCCCTCAAATGTGGTGCCATCAAATGTGAACGTAACGGGCGCACCATGCGCGTTCAGACCCTTGCCAGCGACCCTCATTTGCGTGCTCCGTTCACCAGTTTTGCGCCCGACACTTCGTGGGTGACGGTGTTGCGGGTCACTTTGATCCACGCCCCGCACCCAGCCTCATGATGCCACAAATCCTCGACCTCACCGGCGATGTTGTCGCGGTTGTGCAGGTAATCGTCCCACGCGTCGATCCCAGCGTCGCGCGCCGGACGGTCCAGCATCGTGGCGTGACCTTGGTAATAAAATTCGCGGCGATCACGTTCACCGCACAAAGGGCATGGCAGGCGCATATCTAAATCCTAGTGTAGATTGTGTTGAGAGCCGGTGCCCTCTTCGTCCATCAGACCACGTCCAGTGCGGAAACGATCCAATCGGAACTTACTTGCGGGTTCGTGATGGACATCTTTTGCGATCAAATGGGCATAGCTGAACCCTGACCCCGGCACGGCCTTAAAGCCGCCATAACACCACCCGCAATTGAGGTAGAGCCCGTCAGTCTGCGTTTTATCGATGATCGGCGATCCGTCAGATGACATGTCCATGATCCCGCCCCATGATCGCAACACACGCGCCTTGCCAATCGATGGCATCAACGTCATCGCCGCGTCCGTTACATGTTCGGCCATCGGCAGATTTCCACGCGCCGCATAGGAGGCATAAAAATCAAGATCACCACCAAACACCAGCCCGCCCTTGTCGGATTGGCTGATATAAAAGTGGCCCATCCCAAATGAAACGACATTATCTAGGATCGGTTTGACCCCTTCGGTGACAAAGGCCTGCAACACATGGCTCTCAATGGGCAACCGCATCCCCGCCATTGCCGCGACTTGGCCAGATCGCCCGGCCACAACAATCGCTACCTTTTTGGCACGGATCGCACCGCGGCTGGTCTGCACCCCGCGCACGACACCGCCTTCGATATCGATGCCCGTGACTTCACAGTTCTGGATCAAATCAACGCCGCGCTGATCTGCGCCGCGCGCATAGCCCCACGCAACCGCATCATGGCGCGCCGTGCCGCCACGCGGATGATACAATCCGCCGTAAATTGGAAACCGCACATTGTCGTAATCAATCATCGGCAGCATGTCTTTCACGCCATCACGGTCCAGTAGGATCGCATCATCGCCTTGATTGATCATCGCATTGCCGCGCCGCGCAAAGGCATCGCGCTGACCATCTGAATGAAACAAATTGATGATCCCGCGCTGGGACATCATCGTGTTGTAGTTCAGGTCCTGTTCCATCCCTTCCCACAATTTCAGCGAATGGGAATAGAATTCAGAATTGCCCGGAAGAAGGTAATTGGCGCGTACAATCGTTGTGTTGCGCCCCACATTGCCGCCGCCCAGATATCCCTTTTCAAGCACGGCCACATTGGTGATCCCGTGTGCCTTTGCAAGGTAATAGGCCGTCGACAAACCATGGCCACCACCGCCAATGATGATTACATCATATTCGGGCTTTGGTTCGGGATTGCGCCAAACGGGCTTCCACCCTTTTTGGCCAAACAGCCCTTCTTTGAAAATCTTTAATGCGGAGTAACCCATCAGACGTCCCCTTGCTTTAGGCCAATCTATCGCGCTAACGGGTCAACGCAATGTCACAAATCGACAATTACTGGGTAGGTCACGACGCAACTTGTCGATCAGACGTTGATTGCTTGACACGCGCAGCGCGAGGCTTCAATTTTTCACCGGGCGATTTGGGCCAACCTTCGCTTTGACGGGCGCGGTCGCCGTACCAGTCTTCGGTCTGATCGTGGAACAGGTGCACTTGTGTTGGGTATGGCATGTCGATCCCGGCCTCATCCAATGCGATATAGGCCGCTTGCAGTACATCCCCGAAGGTATGGATTTGGCTGGCGCGGTCGGATTTCGTCCACCAGCGCAGACGCACCACATTTGCGCTGTTGCCAAGCTCCATTGGTATAGTTTCAGGCGCAGGATCTGACAGCACTCCGTCCACGCCGGATGCGGCGTCAAGCATCAAACGATGGTCTTTTTGCCAGTCATCGTTGCATCCAATGCCAATGTCATACCGGCTGCGGCAGATATCAAAGGCTGTGTTGACGATGACGGCGCTGATGTAAATGTCGCAGTTTGGAACAACCACGCGGCGACCGTCATAAGTTTTGATTAAGGTGGCACGGGTTTCGATCTTTTCGACTGTACCCTCATGTCCACCCGATACAATCTGGTCGCCAACCTCAAAGGGTTGACGCAACAAAATGAGCACGCCTGCCAGCATGTTTTGCAAAATATCCTTGAACGCGAAGCCAATCGCAACGGATCCGATACCAAGGCCCACAATCAAATCACCGGGCATAAGCGTTGGAACGACGACGGTCGCCGCCAACATAAAGCCCAAGACAACCAAGGACCAGCGCACAAGTGATCCGCCAACTTCGCCAAGACTTTCGCGGTCGCTCCGTTATGCAGACCGCCGGATGATCCCGCCAACAACGGACGCAGCGACCCAAAACAGAACTGCGACGACGATCGCGACACCGATATTCGGAAGAAGTTTGAAAAATCCGTCTAGCCAAGCATCAATACGATCAAAGATCAGGCTGGGATTTGCGTCGATTTCGTCCATGTACGAGGATCCTTTGATGCGTCAGATTGTATTTCAAACGCTTCAAAGGATCATTCAGTTCCACACAAAAAGTGTTGGCTGCTTAAAGGCCCTTGGCTTTATAACTGCTCGCGATGCGCCCGATCGACACGAGGTAGGCCGCAGTCCGCAAATCATGGACATCGTCGCGGCTGTGCCAGACCTCCCGCATCGCCTGATAGGCTGTGCGCATCGTGTCATCGAGGCCCGAACGCACCAGTTCCAACTCCCCCGCACCGCGTAGATACTTCTGTTTGAAATTGGGTGTCATTGACCATTGATCACCAAGGTGTTCGGACAGCCGCTGCAATTCGCCGACGATCAATTCGTGGCGCGCTTCTTCCTGACGCCGCTGCATACGACCAAACCGGATGTGGCTAAGGTTTTTGACCCATTCAAAGTAGGACACCGTCACACCACCCGCGTTGGCGTACATATCAGGGATAATGACACAGCCTTTTTCGCGCAAAAACTCGTCCGCGCCAGCGGTCACGGGGCCGTTCGCCGCTTCAATAATCAACGGGGCTTTGACGTTGGCGGCGTTACCCATGTTGATCACGCCCTCAAGTGCGGCAGGAATCAGGATATCACAGTCCAGCTCAAGCACCTTGGCGCCGTCTTTGACATAGGTCGCACCGGGGTAATCTTTGATGCCGCCATTTTTGGCGATCCATTTGTGCACTGCTTCCACGTCAAGGCCACCAGCCTCCGTCAGCGCGCCGTCACGCTCAATGATGCCCGTGATGATGCTACCATCTTCTTCGCTCAGGAATTTGGCGGCGTGATAGCCCACATTGCCAAGTCCCTGCACCACAATGCGTTTGCCATCCAGTGTGCCGCTTAGGCCAGCCGCTTTTATATCTTCAGGATGGCGGAAGAATTCTTGCAGGGCGTATTGCACGCCCCGTCCCGTCGCCTCGACGCGGCCCTGAAT
The DNA here is from genome assembly GCA_018608045.1 of Octadecabacter sp. GTDB lineage: Bacteria > Pseudomonadota > Alphaproteobacteria > Rhodobacterales > Rhodobacteraceae > Octadecabacter. The sequence continues at coordinate 27,047 of JABBAI010000115.1, forward strand.
ACCACCCGCATTGATCGGCTTACCCGTCACACAGGCTGCACCATTGATATCTGTTGTGTTCATGCGTTTGTATTGATCCGCAATCCACGCCATTTCACGTTCTCCCGTTCCCATGTCAGGAGCGGGGACGTTTTGGGACGGATTGATAAGGTCACGTTTGATCAGTTCATAGGCGAAACGACGGGTGATTTTTTCCATCTCGTCATCGTCCCAAGCACGCGGATCGATGCACAACCCACCCTTTGATCCCCCAAACGGCGTTTCCACCAAAGCGCATTTATAGCTCATCAATGCGGCAAGGGCTTCAACCTCGTTTTGGTTAACGCCAAGGGAAAAGCGGATACCGCCTTTGACGGGCTCCATGTGTTCGGAATGCACTGACCGATACCCCGTGAACGTTTCGATCTTACCGCGCAGGCGCACACCAAACCGGACGGTATAAGTGGCGTTACACACGCGAATTTTTTCCTCGAGCCCCGGCGGAAGATCCATCAACGCAACTGCACGGTTGAACATAATATCAACGCTTTCGCGGAATGATGGCTCGAAGGATGGGGCGTTAGGATCGCTCATTGGAAGTCCTTTCTAGACATCTTCGTCGCCACCCGTTGGCGCGACATGACGTCAGCTAACCACGATTCGTGGCTCAGGTATCGAAATGAGGAAAAAATGTGCAGATTTCGTTAACCTGTTGATCCTTGTGCAGAGGCCTGCTTTTCGCCGGCCAGCCGCTATTGTCCCCATTTAATTTACAATCCGACTCCGACAGTGCGGACTGTCGCATAATCAGCGACGCGTTAACGAAATTTCGCCCCATTTCACCCTGATTCTGACATTCCGTGATGGTCTAAACATCGTCGATTGAAGCGATAGGTCCGGCTTGCGATTTGTCAGGGAAG
>JABBAI010000047.1 GCA_018608045.1 Octadecabacter sp.
GGATCCCGAGTCTCTCTCACTCTGCCACTGGTCGAAAAGCTGCAGAAGCGTTGCCTCTGCACGATCTTCTAGCCACTGGCCGAATTCCGGGTTGTCCTTGCGGGCGATTTTGATAGCAATCGCTTTGCCATCAACTGCAAGCGTCGCTAGAGGACTGCCGTTCTCATCTTTTACGACGGTCGTCAGGCCCTTAGGGGTTAGCTTCACAGCGGGTTTTATCTTATTGGCGCAAGCAGCGTACACCGCCTGAAACTTCTCTGAGCTTGGTGTCTCGATGGGCAGTTCGCTAAGCGTTTCCTTTGCGATAACAATAAGTTGTACTCGCTTGGCAAGAGCGGCCAATTCCCCCCACTGTCGCCTGCCAACACCATGAGCAGGTCCGATCATTCGTACAAGCTCTTCAGGTAATTGCTCAATGACTACGCGATGGTTCGATACGCCTTGTCGCGTCAGCCCCAACGCGTCCTGGATAATGCTGGGTTTGTATCCGGCCTCGTGCATCTCTTTGATAAAAAGAGATTTTTCGATAAAGGAAGGGTCGAGCCGAAGGTTGTTCTCTTGGCCTTGTGCGATCAATGAGGCATCGTCGTCCAGCGTACGGACAATTGCCTTCACTGATCCGCCTATTTTTCGAATTGCCGCAAGTCTACGTCGACCATAAACGATGCGGTAGCGATCATGCTGGTCCGAGGGACGGACCATGATTGGTACCTGCTGACCATGCTTTCGTATGCTCTCGGCGAGTTCGTCAATGCTGCTGTCTTCCAAAATCAATCGGTCGCGCAGTCCGTCCATATCGATCTGATCAGGCTCTATGTCGCGAATAGAATTGGCTGTGATCTCGCGGAGGGAGTCACGAAGCCCACCGACAGAACCGGGTAGCTTTGTAGATCTCGCCGGGGCAGGGGGGGGGGATGCGTCTTTGTTGTCATCTGCTGGGGGTTGGTTGAAAATGTTGCGTGCCATTAGCGGCGCCCCCATGCCAGCTGAATTGTCTGCTCAAGCTCATCGGCAACGCTGTCTATACTGGATAGCGCACGATCAATTGTCTTGCGAATGAACTGACTGGGGTCCACTTCATAGACAGTTTGTTGGGTCATTCCTGCATCTGATACTGCAGTCGACTTTAACATCGGTTCTGTCATGACTTGCCCAGCAAGAATTGACCTCAGATATCCGGCCATTTGGGTTTGGGGTCCGTCCGAGGGCTCATACCGCGTGATAAGGAACTTGACGAAATCCCAAGTGACTTTTCGTCCAATAGCTTCTTCGACGGCCTTGATTGTCTCTGACGCGAGCTTGAGGAACTGACTCATGGATGCAATGTCAAGCATACCTGGGACAACAGTGACGAGCAGGCCGGTCGATGCGGCTAAGGCTGTCAAAGTGAGAAATCCCAATTGCGGAGGGCAATCGATTAATACGATGTCGTAGTCTGCTTCCACTTCCTCTAGGGCTGCAGAAAGGCGTTCTGCAAAAATTGGTTGTACTCGCCGAGCGAGTGCGTTCGCTGTTTCGGTTTCGTACTCAGAAAGCATTAGACCCGCTGGAACCATGTCTAGCTTGTGGAAATAAGTCTTCTGAATGACTTGGCTGAGGGGGATCTGATCTTCATAACGCAAAGCGTCGTATATCGTGCCTCCTTCAGCAAATTCGAGCTCTGGCCGAAAGCCAAAAAACGTTGTTAGACTAGCTTGTGGATCCAGATCTAGTACGAGCACGCGGTAGCCGCGTAAGGCATAGCGCTGTGCAAGATGGATTGTAGCGGTTGTCTTGGACGATCCACCTTTGAAATTTACGACTGATATTACCTGTAGGCGGTCGCCTTTGCGGCGGCCGGGCAGGTAAGAATCGGCATTTTTGCCAGTTCGAGCCAAGATATTTCGCAGGTCATCGACCTCTTCGGCCGTATAGAACCTGTGACCACGACCATCAGTGAAGACTTCCGGAAAGCTACCGTCTTTATGGCGATTACGCAGATTGGATGTGCTGACGCGAAGCAAACCAGCAACTTCGGTTGAGCTGAAGCGCCTGAGGAATTTTCGCTCTTCGGGCTCGAAAGCTATCTTCATCTGCCGGTCAAGAGACTCAGCAAGATTGTCTGCAAAGGCTCCGATATCAGAAGAACCTATACCTTGTGCATAACCTGTGTTTTGTTCATTCATCTACTGCCGCCTGTCATGGCCTTTATTAAGGCTCTTCGCTCTTCTGACGACCCAAGGTGCGTCTGACGCGCTTTGTCGTCAAAACGGGAATGCCATGAATGAGTGAGTCCGGCAAGAAAAATCTATATGTAGTGCAATAGTTATCCACAGCACCAATCAGGTCTGCGCATGAGGATCGCTACAATATACTGATAAATATGTGTATTTCTATTTTTCGCTCGAATTTCCCGTGGATAACGCAACTCTTCAGATTGGCGACGGTTGGGCTAGTGATTTTTTCCTTCAGCTATGATTCTTCGAGATTTTTGTATGATGAATGTCAAATTGTTGTAGGAAATATACCGTAACGGGTGCCGACGGTACTTGGCTATGAGACCAAATTCTAACTTTCGTGCACTTCAAGTGCGGGAAGGTTAGAATATTCTCGCTGGATCGTAGAAAAACGTCCAGGAAGTTGGATTGACCAAATGATACACGAGAGTACACCTATTGCGCTAAAGGAGAGGTTCCTAATGCGCAAATGGTGTAGCCTCCAATAGTCGAATGGTGGGTTCCCAAATTCGAACCAAATCTTTCAGTCTGAGCGGCTAGTGCCTAGCTAAAGCCCTGCCGCCTTGGTCAGGTTCACGCGGAACCGATCCCGTCGACGTTGATATCGGCGGGTCATCTCTGCAGAAGCGTGGCCCAGTTGTTTTTGGACGTAGCGCTCATCGACCTCGGCGGAAGAGGCAAGACCTGCGCGCAGGGAGTGGCCGGAGAACAGGGCGAGGCGGTCCTTCTCTGGCAGCTCGCTTCGAATCCCGGCGTCCAAAACGGTTTGCTTAATCAGCTGTGCGACGTGTTTGTCGGACAGGCGGGCCTCAAGCGCGCGTTTGTTGTCGCGGGACGTGCGGCGGAAGAGGGGACCAAAGTCAATTTTGGCAAAGTGCAGCCATTGTTCGAGCGCATGCACCGGGCAGGTCTGATCGCTTGAACCACGGCCAATCTCGACCTCGCGCCAACCGGTCTTGGCGTTGAGGGTGAGTAGCGCGCCATCATCCATGATCTCAATCCAGCCGCCGCTGTCCAGAGTGTCGTTTTTTCCGTGATCAAGGCTGACGATCTCGGATCGCCGCAATCCGCCCGCATAGCCAAGCAGCAGAATCGCGCGGTCGCGCAACCCGCGCAGGTCATGGGGCAGGGTGGCAACCATGGCCAGAATGTCATCGCGCAGGATGGCTTCTTTCTGCATCGGCGGGCGGGCGTGTTTGCGTTTGATCCCGGCCAGCACTGTGGCGATGTGACGGTCCTTGCGATCAAGCGCGAAGCCGCGCTGCTGGTAGTGCCAGGCAAGGCCCGAGAGGCGTCGTTCGATGGTCGTGACCGTGATCGTTGCCGCGTCGCCCGCGGGAGCAGCCAGGTCCGCTAGATATAGTCCGATCATTTCGGGCGAGGGGGGCAGGGGGTCGGTGCCTTTGATCCGACACCAGCGCCCAAAGTGTTTCCAGTCAGCGGCGTAAGCCTTATTGGTGTTCTCCGACGTGGCGGCTTTGGCATAGTCCCGCGCGGTATCAACAAGGCGATCGAGGGTACCGGAGCCCGCGACATGGACGGGCAGGGCGATCCCGTCGCTATTGTCTTGATTCTGCTCGTTGTCTGACGCCATTTTTCAGTGAATCCAGCAATGAAATTAAACTGAATTCTGGCTTATCCTTTTATGTCCGATAATACAATCTTATTGGACGTAAAAGGGAGCTGTAAGGTGGGGCGGTTTGTACCGTATATTGTAGACGAAAGCGCCGCGACAGGATAGTCTTGTGGCATGACCTATGCCCGCCATGAGCCCAACGACGGCTTCGAGACCTTACCCCGGATGCCGACCTGGGTCACCTCCGGGCGTGCCGAAACCCTTGAAGATGTGGCGTTTTTGTCGGGGGCGGCCCTGTCGCATCTGCATCTTGTGTCAGGCCATGATGAGGTGCCCCAAGTCTTGCTCCGCGAGCGGTTGGCATTGCGTGCGGCGGAGACCTGCGTGGCGCAGTCTGGGCGCATGGAGCGCATTGCCGAGTTGCGCGACGTGGTGCATTTTCTACAGCCCGGCG
>JABBAI010000077.1 GCA_018608045.1 Octadecabacter sp.
ACCTCACGACCTATCCCCATGATGATGCACTGATGGGCCGCTAGGGAAAGTCTATTCGCGCCACAAGACCACGGTGATCCGACCCCAGCATCTTGCGGGCGTCCAGCGTCCCAACGCCGCCCGTTGCCAGCACATGATCGATCGCCAAAGGGTAGCCGAACAGATCATACGTCCACAAAGCCTGCCCGATCCGGTCGGTTTGCGTCGCACGTTTGATCGCCGCCACACTGCGCCCCCATGGGGTCATGTTAAAATCACCAGCCACGACAGTGAACGGGGCGTTCTGCGCGGCCAGCACCGGCACCATCTGCGCGACCTGCGCCCGTTGCCTATAGGGGTAAGGCCAAAACAGATGTAGCGAATAGACCTGCACGGACCGTCCGTCCACTTGCGTGACCACGTGCGCAAGGCCCGCCCCATCCGCGCACTCCGAAGCCTCCAGCGGGGTGCGGGACAAAATCGCGCACGTTCGCACGCGCCGCGCATTGCAAAGCAGTTGATAGGGATACGCGGGGCGCAGTTGTTCTAGCACCGCTTCGTTTACAGGGATTACTTCATGCAAGGTCACAACATCAGCCCCCGACGCAAGGACATCGGCAACAAACGCCGTCCGGTCGCGTTCGAAATAGAGAAGGTTCTTTCGATACAGCACGAAATCAGTGCCAGCCGAAGCCTCCCGAAATCGCCCATCGGTAAATTGAAGCCCGCCAATCAGCACACACGCTACCATCAATGCCTGTGCCACGCGCCAGCGCCACGCTATCAACGCCACCGCATCCCAACAGGATCGCCGTGCGAAACACCGCAAGACTGTCGCCCAGCCCGTGAAGGTCGCCCAAGAACGACATCGCCATAACCAGCCCGGCCGCCACCACGATCCCACGCTTCATAAACTGCCACATCTGTCACCTTCCCGTGACGCAGTGGTCACATGCCTTGCGGCCTCTGTCGCGCAAGTCCACCTTTGTCTCAACCAAACGATCACATCATGCCCACAGAACGCTTCACTTTTCCCCGGTCACGGCGGCCAAGACCTCGCCGCGCGCCTTGATCTTCCAGACGGTCCGCATCTCGCTACGGCGCTATTTGCCCATTGCTTCACCTGTTCCAAAGATATCCCCGCTGCGCGCCGCATTGCTGGCCGACTTGCATCTATGGGCATTGCGGTGCTGCGCTTTGACTTTACGGGTCTTGGCCATTCAGACGGCGAATTTGAAAACACAAACTTCACCACAAATGTGCAGGATTTGGTGGCCACTAGTGCAGAACTTGAACGTCGCGGTATGGCGCCGTCCCTTCTTGTTGGGCATTCATTGGGCGGTGCGGCCGTTCTGATAGCGGCATCTGACATCACACCCATCAAGGCAGTCGTCACAATCGGGGCGCCGTTCGACCCAGAACACGTAACCCATAATTTCGCAGACGCCCTTCCCCGCATCATCCGCGACGGCGTGGCCGAAGTATCCCTTGGCGGGCGCCCGTTCCGCATCTCCAACGATTTCCGGGAAGATGTGGCCAAGGGTCAGCTGACTCCCACCATTTCAAATCTGAACGCAGCATTGCTGGTACTGCACGCCCCGCGCGACGCCACAGTGTCTATCGACAATGCATCCGAAATCTTCCTCGCCGCCAAGCACCCGAAATCCTTCATCACACTGGATGATGCGGACCATTTTCTGACACGGGCGCAAGATGCGGAATACGCCGCGGACGTGATCGCCACTTGGGCGACCCTTTACCTCGACATGAAACGCCCCGCCCCGCCCATCGGAATTCCCGAAGGCGTGCTGCGCGTGTCCGAGGCTGATGCCTCGGGCTTCTTGCAAGACATCCAATCAGGGCCCCATCACGTCTTGGCGGATGAACCTGCGGCCTACGGCGGCACCAACAAGGGCCTGACGCCTTACGGGTTCCTGTCTGCGGGGCTTGGGGCGTGTACCAGTATGACCATTCGCATGTATACGCGCCGCAAGGGCTGGCCGATGGATCACGTCAGCGTCGATGTCACCCACGACAAAGTCCACGGGCAAGACGCGGAATCCGAGGCCACATCAAAGATCGACAGCTTTGTGCGCACTATCACGCTGACAGGGGATCTGGATGCAGACCAGCGCGCGAGTCTGCTGGAAATCGCGGATCTCTACCCTGTGCATCAATCGCTGGAACGCTCAAACCATATTGAAACAAAACTCGCCTAAGTGGTCGGAGTGCACTGCGCGCCACACGTACGGATCAAAAGGAATGAAGCGCGGAGCAATTGCTCCGCGCCTCTCAATTATCTTAGCGCTGTGAGGCCGGTTTAGCCGCGGGCGTTGCCGATCATCTTCCAGATCGCAGGCACCAGAAGTGCTGCAAGCGCGAGCTTCAGGACATCACCTACAAGGAACGGCGTGAAACCCCACTGAAGGATCGGCTGGTCCCAACCGTATAGCGTTCCAAGCCACAACAGACCCGGAACGTAGATCAAAGCGTTACCGACCAACATCGCCGCGGCCATATCGATGACAGACCGATCAAGCCCCTTGGACGCCGCAAATCCCAGCGCCAACGTCGCCAAAACATAACCAACCAAATAGCCGCCAGTGCTGCCCATCATGTAAGTCAGACCGTTGGCTTCAGCGGTCGATCCCGCAAAAACGTCAAAACCGGCAGCGCCAACAATCATGTAGCCAAGGATTGTCACCAGACCAAGACGTGGGCCGTAGGCGGCACCAATCGTCAGCACGGCAAATGTGCCCATTGTGATCGGAACAGGGATCATCGGGATTGAGATTTTTGCGGCCACAGCCAACAGCGTGATACCAACCAAGACCAGAACGGCCTGTTTCACGCGCAATGCAGTTCCTGCGGATGGGCCCAAAACCTCAGCCAAAACCGCTTTATTCATCGTTGTTGCCATTGTTAAGGCTCCCTTGCTTAATCTGTTGCTCAATTCATGCCCCAGTGGCAGTCTTTCTGCAAGTGCGAAGCCACCTGTTAGCCCTGTCGCACGTACCACGTGACAGACCGGTAATCCTTGCGAGGGCCAGACACATTCCACGTCACCGCCCACCGCGGCCAGTCTAAGACGTCGTATCCACCGCGATACATATCGTCCCCGCACAAATGCTCCGTTGCTTGCCCGCCTTGCTGCGGATCAAAATCATGAAACGCGCGGCTGTCGTCAAACAACACATCAATGCGGGGCCCGTTCGCACGCCACAAATATGACCTCTCCGCCTGAAAACGCTGCTCGTTAAGGATAAGATGGCCCGTTTCCATATAGATCGCGCCCTGCGCATCAGGCGCAATAACCGCCTGCCCGTCAAACCGCGATTGACCGCCCGTTTTGGCGTCCTCAATCACACGGCTCACGTCATAGGTCGCGAAAAAGTCGGCCAATTGCCTCGTCATTTTTCACCGCTCCCTTGTTCCCCGCGCGCCACCACCTTATGACGCCCGTATCTGCTTATGAACCTCCAACACAAGGCTGCCGCCATGATCCCTCGCTATTCTCGCCCCGTGATGACTGACATCTGGGAACCCGCCGCAAAATTTAAAATCTGGTACGAGATTGAGGCCCACGCCTGTGACGCCATGGCAGACATCGGTGTGATCCCGCGCGAAAACGCGGACGCCGTCTGGAAAGCCAAGGACGTTGAATTCGACGTGGCCCGCATTGATGAAATCGAAGCCGTCACAAAACACGACGTCATCGCGTTCCTGACCCACCTCGCCGAACACGTTGGATCTGACGAGGCACGTTTCGTGCACCAGGGCATGACATCATCCGATGTTCTCGACACCTGTTTCAACGTCCAACTGGTGCGCGCCGCCGATATTTTGGTGGACGGTGTTGAGGCCCTTTTGGGCGCCCTAAAACGCCGAGCCATGGAACATAAAATGACCGTGCGTGTGGGGCGTAGCCACGGCATCCACGCCGAACCCACAACCATGGGCTTGACGTTTGCACGCTTTTACGCAGAAATGGAGCGAAACCTTTCGCGTCTGAAACTGGCACGGACCGAAGTGGCCACAGGCGCTATTTCCGGTGCGGTCGGCACATTCGCCAACATTGATCCCGCCGTTGAAGAACATGTCTGCGCCAAACTTGGCCTGACACCTGAACCGATCAGCACCCAAGTCATCCCGCGCGACCGCCACGCGA
>JABBAI010000099.1 GCA_018608045.1 Octadecabacter sp.
AGACCAGCAAGCAGGATCAACACACCCGCGATCCCACCCGCTTTGGCCGTGCCACTGCCGCGTCTGCCTTGCCACTTCATCTTCACATTCCTCGCTTTGTTGAGGTTGACGCTACCGCGTGTCTCTGGCCTAAGAAACCAACAAATACGAGCAGCAAAATGAACCGACGCCTTTACGATTGGACCCTGTCCCTCGCCCACTCGCGCTATGCACTTTGGGCGCTGGTGATCGATTGTGCGCGCAATCACCGCTTACAAGGTCTAGCCCAGTGACCGTGTCGTCCAATCCAGACTTGGCGATATCGCAACAATTAGATCAATTGGCCAAGGATGCGCCGTCTGACACCGTGACGCTGGATTGGGTGATGAGGCGGCTCCACGAACGGGCCTTCGGCGTGTTCCTTCTTATTTTGGCCCTGCCCTGCTGCATCCCCTTTTTATACGGGATTGCTCAGGTTGTGGCGTTGCCGCTTATGTTCGTATCAACACAAATCCTGCTGGGGCGCACATCCCCGTGGCTTCCGACAAAGCTAGGCGCGCGCACGATATCCAAAGACGGTCTCCAAAGCTTGGCCGACCGGGCGGGCCCTTGGCTGCGTAAAATAGAAGGCGTCAGCCATCCAAGGATCGCAGCGCTGTCGCGACCGCCCTTGGACCGTTTGATCGGTCTGGCCCTTGTTGTGTTCAGCGCCTCAATTCTGGTGCCACTGCCGGGCACAAATTCAGTTCCAGGTGTGGCCGTGGTTATCATCGCGATGGGTCTTTTGCAGCGCGACGGCCTGCTGATCCTGCTTGGAATGGTCACAGGCACAGTCTGGATTGGGACTTTGATCTTCGCGGGGGCCACATTGTTCGGCCTGTTACGGGGATGGTTCGGAGTATGACTTAGACCACCAACCAACTACGCGACCGTCTTGCGCCACTTAACCTCCACCTTCTTATAGGCTATATTCAAAACATGACTCGCAGCCAACTTATCACCCTCGCCGCATTCGGCAGCTTTGCCCTTCTTGCGGGCGCGTTCGTCTTTCAAGTGATCGGCTACGCGCCGTGTAAAATGTGTTTGTGGCAACGCTGGCCTCACGCAGCCGCAATTGCCATTGGTCTGTTCGCGATTCTGTTGTCGCCCCACCAAAAGACCTTTGCCTACCTTGGGGCCCTCGCCGCCGCGACGACCGCCGCCATCGGCATCTACCACACAGGGGTAGAACGCGACTGGTGGAAAGGCCCGACAAGCTGCTCGGGTGGTGGCGCGCTAAACACGACAGACCTTCTAAGTACCGACATAGTGCCCATCGTTATGTGCGATGATGTCGTCTGGAACCTATTTGGGCTTTCAATGGCGTCCTACAACGCCCTGATTTCACTAGTTTTGGTCGGTATCTGGATCGCAGCAACCCGCAAGGCCTAACGCCCCGCACGCCGCGTACTGAGCAACAGGCTGGTCTCAGAACGTGTGACGCCATCCATGCGGCGGATGCGAAACAGCACAGCGTCCAAGGCATCCAGCGTCGCGGTGCCGATTTCTACAATCAAATCCCACGTTCCATTGGTTGAATGCACGGCCTGAACCTCGACCATTCCGGTCAGCGCGCGCATCACTTTCTCAGTCCCGCGCCCCTCAATCCCGAGCATCATTAAACCGCGCACGGGATGGGTCGTGACATCGGTTTTTGTGAGAACCGTAAATCCGACGATCTCTCCGCCACTGCGCAATCGATCCATCCGCGCCTTCACCGTGGCCCGTGTGACCCCAAGGTCCGCGCTGAGTTCCGACACAGAGGCCCGCCCGTCGCGCTGCAACGCTTTGACCAATCGATCATCCAGTTGATCCAACATGACTGCTCACTTTGCTCAAATTGCCCTCACTTTGAACAATGCGCTGTATTCCAACTTGGCGCAAGTCCCGCGACCATGGGCGCAACAACATCAGGAGCCATATGATGACCCCATACACCATCACCCTCATCGGCGCGCCAGTCGATAGCGGCAAGGATCGCAAGGGCTGCATCATGGGACCGGACGCGTATCGCACTGCGGGTCTTGAAGAAACGCTCACGCAACTTGGTCACACCGTGACGGACCTTGGGAACCTCACCGCGGAAGCGACCGACATCCCCGATCATGACCACCTGATCACCTTGCCCCAAACCGTTGGCTGGACGCGCACGCTGCATGCCGCCGCCAAAGACGCCGCACCACGTGGCTTGCCCATCTTTCTTGGTGGCGATCATTCCCTCGCGCTTGGCACGGTCACGGGCATTGCCGATTACGCGGCCGATATTGGCAAGCCCCTTTTCGTCCTCTGGCTCGATGCGCACAGTGATTTTCACACGCCACAAACCACCGGTAGTGGTAACCTGCACGGCACGCCCGTCGCCTACTTTACAGGTCGTGATGGTTTCGATGCTTTCCTACCCGTGCAAAACCCTGTGCCAACGAACCAGATTTGCATGATTGGCCTTCGCTCGGTTGATCCGGCGGAACACGCAGCTCTTGCAGACACCGAAATGCACATCGCCGATATGCGCGCCATCGATGAGGGCGGCATCCGCGCGCCACTGGCCGAGTTCCTTGATCGCGTGATTGCCGCTGACGGCCTGCTGCATGTGTCCCTCGATGTTGATTTCCTCGACCCGGATATCGCCCCTGCCGTCGGCACGACGGTTCCGGGTGGCGCGACATTACGCGAAGCCCATCTGGTGATGGAAATGCTGCACGATTCTGGGCGCGTCACATCGCTTGATCTGGTCGAACTCAACCCGTTCATGGATGAGCGCGGCAAAACTGCGTCCCTCATGGTGGACCTCACCGCGTCCCTTCTTGGTCGCCGCGTCTTTGATCGGCCTACTCGTTCGTTTGCCTAAATACGCAAAACCTCGTTCTTTCGCATAAGGATATCAATATGTTGACCCCCTCAAAAAAGGCACTCGTGCCGTTCGTATCTGTCGCAAACATGATGAAACTGGTTCACGCGAACGGGCTGGATAATATGCTTGTGCGTATCGCCGACGCCATCGAAGAAGATTTCTTGCGCTGGGATGCCTTTGACAAAACCCCACGCGTGGCGTCGCATTCAGACGTGGGCGTTATTGAACTGATGCCCACCAGTGACGGCGACCTCTACGGGTTCAAATACGTGAACGGCCATCCCAAAAACACCGCCGAAGGGCTGCAAACCGTCACAGCCTTTGGTCTGCTTGCGGATGTCCATTCCGGTTATCCGGTGCTTTTGTCGGAAATGACCCTGCTGACCGCCCTGCGCACCGCCGCGATGTCCGCACTCACCGCGAAACACCTCGCCCCCAAAGGCGCCACGACCATGGCGATGATCGGCAACGGCGCGCAATCGGAATTTCAGTGCCGCGCTTTTGCTGCCATTTGCGGCATCACCCATGTGCGCCTTTTTGACACCGATCCCGCGGCCACCGCCAAATGCGCAGCCAATCTTGCGCACACGGACCTGCACGTCACACCATGCACATCGGCCGAAGACGCTGTCACAGGCGCGCAGATCATCACGACCTGCACAGCCGACAAACAAAACGCCACTGTGTTGACCGACAACATGGTTGGCGCAAGTGTGCACATCAACGCCATTGGCGGCGACTGCCCCGGCAAAACCGAACTGCACACCGATATCCTGCACCGCTCCTCAATCTTCGTGGAATACCCACCGCAAACCCGCGTGGAAGGCGAAATCCAAGCCCTACCCGACGATTACCCCGTCATTGAACTCCATGAGGTTTTTTCGGGCAAAACCCAAGGCCGCACGGACGCCAAACAAATTACCCTGTTTGATTCCGTCGGCTTTGCGATTGAAGATTTCTCCGCACTGCGCACAGTCATGACAGCGATCAAAGGCACCGATTTCTTCATTGACCTCGACATGCTCGCCGATCCCGATGATCCCCGCGATCTTTACGGCATGCTGAACCGCGCCAAGTAACGCGGCACCTCTCAATCTTGCAATGCATAGAATTGGATTAGTCGGACGTCTGATGCGCCAACACACAAGCGCATCAGGCAGCCTAATTTGATCCAACAGACGTTGCACCACTCCTAGGCTCTGATATAGTTTCAAACAACAAAATATAGAGGAGCCGAGTCACTTCGGCTGGGCGGGATAACACCATGAGCGACACACCAGAAACTCCTGAAAACACTGACGAAATGCCGCCCGAGCGTCCCGTATATGACGGTCCGTCGATCTCAATCACCGCGGAGATGAAAACATCCTACCTCGACTATGCGATGTCTGTGATCGTTTCGCGCGCCATTCCGGACCTGCGCGACGGTCTGAAACCCGTTCACCGCCGTATTTTATATGCTATGCATGAGGCCGGAAACAGCCACGACAAACCCTACCGCAAATCCGCCCGCGCGGTCGGCGATGTTATGGGTAAATACCACCCCCACGGCGATAGCGCGATTTATGACGCCTTGGCGCGTATGGCGCAGGATTTCTCCATGTCGCTGCCGCTTTTGGACGGTCAGGGCAACTTTGGCTCCATGGACGGGGACCGCCCCGCCGCGATGCGCTACACCGAAGTGCGCATGGACAAACCCGCCGCCTACATGTTGCAAGACATCGACAAAGAAACGGTTGATTTTCAAGACAACTATGACGGCAAAGACCGCGAACCCACTGTTTTACCAGCACGTTTTCCCAACATGCTGGTAAATGGTGCAGGCGGTATTGCCGTGGGCATGGCGACCAACATCCCGCCGCACAACCTCGGCGAAGTGATCGACGCCTGCCTTGGGCTGATCGAAAACCCCGATCTGACGTCCGAGGATCTGATCGAATACATCCCCGGCCCCGATTTCCCGACAGGTGGCATCCTTTTGGGCCGATCTGGTGCGCGCAAAGCATATCTTGAGGGCCGTGGCAGCGTCATCATGCGCTCAAAAACCCACACCGAGGAAATCCGCAAAGACCGCTTTGCCATTATCATCAGCGAAATCCCCTATCAGGTGAACAAATCCGCGATGATCGACCGCATCGCAGAAGCCGCGCGCGACAAAAAGATCGAAGGCATCAGCCACGTCCAAGATGAATCCGATCGCAACGGTGTGCGCGTGGTGATTGAGCTCAAACGCGACGCCACAGCCGAAGTCGTGCTGAACCAGCTGTTCCGTTTCACGCCCATGCAGACCTATTTTGGGTGTAACATGCTTGCCCTCAACGGTGGTCGCCCTGAAACGCTGACGCTGCGCCGGTTCTTGACGTCGTTCCTTGATTTCCGCGAAGACGTAGTAATCCGCCGCACCGCGTTTGAGTTGCGCAAAGCCCGTGATCGCGCCCACGTTTTGTGTGGTCTGGCGGTGGCGGTGTCCAATGTGGACGAAGTTGTCGCGACGATACGTGCCTCCGCTGATGCGCCATCTGCGCGCGCGGCCTTGATGACCCGCGCTTGGCCTGCCGAGGAAATTCTGCCGTTTATCAAATTGATCGACGATCCGACCCATCCGGCCAACGCCGATGGCACCTACAATCTGTCCGAAATTCAGGCCCGCGCGATCCTCGAATTGCGTCTGCAACGCCTGACACAACTTGGCGTCAAGGAAGTCACAGACGAGCTTGAGGAATTGGCAGGCAAGATCAAAGAATACCTGATCATCCTCGGATCCCGCGAACGGATCATGGATATCATCACCAACGAATTGCAGGAATGCAAAGACCTGTTCGCCGTCCCCCGCCGCACCGAGATTGTGGATTGGTCTGGCGACATGGAAGACGAAGACCTGATTGAATCCCAAGACATGGTCGTGACCGTGACAGAGACCGGTTACATCAAACGTACTGCATTGGCCGATTTCCGCGCGCAAAAACGTGGTGGTAAGGGCGTGTCTGGTGGATCGTTGAAAGAAGATGATGTTGTTACGACGCTGTTCGTCGCCAACACTCACACGCAGCTGTTGTTCTTTACGACGGACGGCATGGTCTACAAGCTTAAGACATGGCGCCTGCCCCAAGGGTCGCGCACCTCCAAGGGGAAGGCCATCGTCAATATCCTGCCGATCCCGACAGGTGTTTCTATCGCCGCCATCATGCCCGTGGACCGCGATGAAAAAGACTGGGACGATTTGCAAATCGTCTTCGCGACCTCTGCTGGCACCGTGCGCCGCAATAAATTGTCCGATTTCACCAACGTCATGCGCAACGGCAAGATCGCCATGAAGTTCGAGGGCGAAAACGAAGACGTTCAACTTATCAACGCCCGTATTTGTTCTGATGATGATGACGTGATGCTGGTCACGAACTCTGGTCGCGCGATCCGCTTCCCCAGTACGGATGTGCGCGTGTTCAACTCGCGTGCCTCCCTTGGTGTGCGCGGGATCAAGCTGCAAGGCGACGACAAGATCGTGTCCATGTCCGTGATCCGCCACTTCAAGGCCGAAGCGGATGAACGCGCCGCCTACCTCAAGATGCGCCGCGCCATGGCAGGCCTTGCCGATGATGCAGAGATTGAGGATGAAGACGTGCCAGCAGGTAGCATCACGCAAGAACGCTACGCCGAAATGTCCGCTGTCGAAAACCTGATCCTGACAATCACAGATGGCGGGTCCGGCAAATTGTCATCTAGCCACGACTACCCCGTGCGCGGGCGTGGCGGCATGGGTGTCACGGCGATGGACAAGGCAATGCGCGGCGGCGAAATCGTCGCGTCCTTCCCCGTGGAAATGGACGACCAGATCATGCTGGCGACCTCCAAAGGCCAATCGATCCGTGTCCCTGTTGAAGGTATCTCGTTCCGCTCACGCTCAGCTGGGGGCGTCAAAGTCTTCAACACGGGCAAGAACGAAGTCGTGGTATCCGTGGCCTACATCGCGGATCAAGCGGATGAGGATGAAGACGGTGAAGGCGACGCGGCCGAGGCATAGGCATAGGCATTTCGCGCGTTAACCAATTACGCGTTAACCCTTTGTTATTGTTCATTTTTAATTAACAATAAGGTTTGGATATCAAACCCGAAAGGCGCTTTTGCCCCCTTTCGGAGCTTTGATGATGTTGCTGCGTTCCCTGCCTTTAGCCCCTGCTCTAGCCTTGTTCAACGGGCGCGCAGACGCACAAAGCAGCCTTGGCGTTCAGGGCTTTAGTGGCGATCTTGCTTACGGCATAACGGACGAAGGGCGCACGACCTCTCGTGGCCTCGCAAACCTGGATGTTGCGATCACGGGTGTGCACAGCCTTCAACTGGATTTCGGTTTGCTTGATACTGGTACTGTGACGCTGGGACAAATCGGGACCCATATTTACATGCGTCCGCGCCAGACCCAAAAGTACGGGTTATTCGCCACCTTGTCAGACGTGGATGAGTTTTCGGTCCAGTACATCAACGCAGGACTTGAGGGCCGCTTTGGTCTGTCCGCAAACACCGGGGCGGAATTTCGGGTTGGTCTTGGTGGCACGACGAGTATGGCCGCCAAGGTTGGGTCGCAATGGGATTACGCATTCGCGGGTATTGGCATGCTGCATGACCTTACTGATACAATCACCGTGCAAGCCCGCATAGACGTAACCGAATTCGACGAAACAGGGTTCTCTGCGATCGGGGTAGACAGCCAAGTGCGGTTGTTCCATTCGGCGCGTGGATCAAACTTTGAAGCCTATGCTGAACTGACCAACCATGCCCTGTTCGGTGATAACGCCGCGCCCACGATCACTTCTGTTGGTGTTGGCATCACGTTGAACCTCGGCACTGCGGGTGACAGCGTGATGGACCGTCCCTTTCAGGTCGCAACCCCGTTTGACCAATTGATCGATCGCGACATTGTGGCGCTAGAGTAAGCCGCATCGCCCCTTTTCAACACGCGCCGAACCGCTTACTTGATCGGTCATGAACAACACATTGCATATCATCGGCGGCGGAATGGCCGGATCAGAGGCTGCTTGGCAGGCCGCAAACCTTGGTCAAAAAGTCGTCATCCACGAAATGCGCCCCAAGGTCGAAACATTTGCCCACCGCACCGGTCATCTGGCTGAAATGGTCTGTTCAAATTCGTTCCGCAGTGATGATGATGAACAAAACGCCGTCGGCTTGCTGCATTGGGAAATGCGTGCAGCTGGCGGCATTATTATGGGCACGGCAGATCAACACAAATTGCCCGCAGGTGGCGCCTTGGCCGTGGACCGTGATCCATTCGCCGAAGCTGTGACAGCTGCATTAACAGCACACCCTAACATATCGGTTTCATACGAAGAAATTGATGCGCTGCCCGATGATGGACAGTGGATTATTGCCACAGGCCCGCTGACATCCGGAAAGCTGGCTGATGCGATTGCCGCCGAGACCGGCAAAGAAGCACTGGCATTTTTTGATGCCATTGCGCCGATTATCTACCATGACAGCATCGACATGAGCAAAGCGTGGATGCAGTCGCGCTATGACAAGGGCGACACGGTTGAAGAACAGACCGCCTACCTGAATTGCCCGATGACCAAGGACGACTATGAGGGGTTCATCGATGCCCTTTTGGCGGCTGACAAAACCGAATTTAAAGAAGGCGAAACCGCGGGTTACTTTGATGGCTGCCTCCCGATCGAAGTGATGGCAGAACGTGGCCGCGAAACCCTGCGCTTTGGTCCGATGAAACCGGTTGGGTTGACCAACGAACATGATCCACAAAACAAACCCTATGCCGTTGTCCAGCTGCGCCGCGACAACGCTTTGGGGACGCTTTATAACATCGTCGGCTTTCAGACGAAGATGACGTACGGCGCACAAGTACTTGTTTTAAAACGAATTCCAGGACTTGAGGATGCGAATTTTGCCCGCCTTGGCGGCATCCACCGCAACACGTTCCTGAATTCGCCCACGTTGTTGGACGACCAAATGCGCCTGAAAACCAAACCCAATATTCGCTTTGCAGGCCAGATCACTGGCGTGGAAGGATACGTTGAATCCGCCGCGATGGGTCTGTTGGCGGGCCGTTTGGCCGTTGCTGACATGATGGGTCAAACACTGGATGCCGTTCCCAATACAACCGCCATGGGCGCGCTTGTGACACACATCACGGGCGGCGCGGATGCAAAGACGTTCCAGCCGATGAACGTGAACTTTGGCCTGTTTCCACCAGTAGAGGGCCTGAAATCAGGACGACGGGGGCGCAAGGACCGCTACAAAGCCTACACCGACCGCGCCAAGGCCGACTGGCGGGCATGGCTAGGCCAAGTCGCAGTCAACGCAGCCTGATCACGTGATCACCCGCTTTGCGCCATCTCCCACAGGTCCGCTGCACCTCGGGCATGCGTATTCGGCGATGTTGGCACAGGATATGGCACTGGAAAACGGTGGCGATTTTTTTCTGCGGATTGAGGATATCGACCAAACCCGTTCGCGCCCTAACTGGGAAACACAAATCTACGATGACCTGAAATGGCTGGGGATTTGGTGGCCGACGCCTGTGATGCGCCAGTCTGAACGTACTGATATCTATTATAAATCCCTTCTGTCGATGTGGAAACGCAATTACATTTTTGCCTGTTCCTGTACACGTCGTGACGTTCTTTCTGCTGTTGCCGCGCCACAAGAAGGCGGCCTGATCCTCACCAGTCCTGATGGCCTGATCTATCCGGGCACCTGTCGCGCGTGTTCAGCGTATGATGAAACTGATCCGCTTCCGACAAATACCGCTCTGCGCCTTTATATGGAACGTGCCGTCGAAGATTTTGCGGAATATCGCACGGGCGGCGGTGTCTTTTCGTTTCAGGAAACGGGAAAAGGCCCAAATGGCGAAACCGGATTGATTGAATTCAGCTCTGCCGATGTGCTGAAAAATATCGGAGATATCGTGTTATCGCGCCGCGATATGGGTACATCCTACCATCTGTCGGTCGTTATCGATGATGCAGCCCAGAACATTACGCATGTTGTGCGTGGCCAAGACCTGTTTGAGGCGACCAAAATTCATGTCATCCTGCAACGCCTTCTCGGTCTGCCGACACCGACGTATTACCATCATAAACTGATCCGTGATGAAAACGGGAAACGCCTTGCCAAACGCGATGATGCGCGCGCGATTTCAAAATATCGCGCCGACGGGTGCAGCCCCGATGACATCCGAAAAATGGTCGGGCTTTAGGCCATTGGCGTCATAAGTTCGACTTCGCCATCCACCACAGATGTATAAAAACAAGATCGACGGTGCGTGTGACAGGCAGCACCCGTTTGGCGCACCACGGCCAACAGGCAATCGCGGTCACAATCCATGCGAAGATCCACCAATTCTTGAGTGTGACCCGATGTTTCGCCCTTGATCCAAAATGCCTGACGCGACCGCGACCAATAAGTGACGCGCTTGGTCTCTAGGGTTTTGGCGACAGCATCGACGTTCATCCAAGCCATCATCAAGACCTCGCCCGTGGATTCTTCTTGCGCAACGCAAGGGATCAATCCTTTGGAATCATACGTCAAAGTCGCTGGATCGAAAGACATCTGTCATTTTCCTTTGGCAAGTCGGCGATGGACGCCTATCTAGAAGGACAGACGCGCAAAGGCAATCACATGACCACCGACACCGACCTGATCAAATTGTATTCGACACGTATTCTCGGGCTCGCGGCGGATATTCCGCACCGCGCGCGGCTGGACACCCCTGATGGCACTGCCAAACGGCGATCTCCCCTGTGTGGGTCCACGGTGACGGTCGATGTAACGTTGAATGACGGTATGATCACCGGGTTCGGACAAGACGTAAAAGCCTGCGCCTTGGGCCAAGCCGCGGCCGCAGTTGTCGGACGCAACATCTTGGGCCGCACCGAAGCCGAAGTTCAAACGGGCCGCGACCAGCTGTATGCTATGTTAAAAACGGGTGGCGATGATCCGGATGCACCATTTGATGACCTCAAGGTTCTCGGCCCGGCGGCAGAGTACAAAAATCGCCATGCGTCTATTTTATTGGCG
Organism: Octadecabacter sp.; assembly: GCA_018608045.1. Classification (GTDB taxonomy): domain Bacteria; phylum Pseudomonadota; class Alphaproteobacteria; order Rhodobacterales; family Rhodobacteraceae; genus Octadecabacter. Next base: position 10,910 of record JABBAI010000099.1, read on the forward strand.
TTTGATGCGACGCTGGATGCGTTCGAGGACGCACGCAAAGCGAAATCCGCCTAACCACCCCTACCCCTAAACCCTTACTCCAAAAAAGAAAAAACCGCCGCTTTCCGGGACAGTGGAAAGCGGCGGCAGATAAGCGTTTCGTGTGGGACCGGCTAAATGTCGAGAACGGCAGAATCTCGAAATTGGTTATAACAGGCAGTGTCGGACGGTCAGATCAATAGTTGGGACAGGTGACCTGGGGGACGCCGGCACGAAACGCGGGGCAGTATGGACAGACAGTTAGAACAAGTTCGGCAAGCTAAGTGCCGCAAAAAGCATCACAATAAGGGCGGCCATACCAAACGCATCTGCGATGATCGTGTCAGAAGACCGAACGATTACGCTTTTGATTTCTTTGGCCATTGTCTTGCTCCTCAGTGATGTTCTTTTTGTTGCTCCTTTGTTCTCATTTACTAAATCTTAATGCAAGAACTTTTTAGGAACAAAAGTGAACAAAATGTTAAAAATCGGCCTAACCCACTGAAATTAAACGAATAGCTTTATCTTGTTCCATCAGCCATAAAAGCGTCCGGGCGGCCTGCCCGCGCGCTGATGTCAGGTCAGGATCATCTAACAGCAGTTTTCGTGCATCGGTTTGGGCGGTTTCCATCAATGCAGCCTGTCGTTCCAGATCAGCAATCCGAAAGCGTGGAAGACCAGATTGTGCCGTGCCAATGACATCGCCGGCCCCGCGCATGGCAAGGTCTTCTTCCGATATGCGAAATCCGTCTTCCGTTTCGCGCATAATTTCAAGCCGCCGTTGGCCTGTTTCCGACAGGGGCGCCTGATACATCAGCAGGCAGGTCGATTTTGCAGACCCCCGCCCGACCCGTCCGCGCAGCTGATGCAACTGTGCCAGCCCGAAACTTTCTGCGCGCTCAATCACCATGATAGACGCATTGGGCACATTCACCCCGACTTCGATCACGGTGGTTGCGACCAGCACCTTCGTGTCACCCGCAACAAAGCGGCGCATGCCCTCGTCTTTATCGCTGGGTGGCATTTGGCCATGGACCAACCCCACCACTCCTTCGCCGAGCGCTGCACGGAGGCGTTTGAACCTTTCTTCAGCAGCAGTCTTGTCGCTGAGTTCCGATTCCTCAACCAGCGGGCACACCCAATAGCATTGCCGCCCTTCGGCAACAGCGGCGCGCAGACGATCAATAACCTGATCCATCTTCGACGTCGCCACCAAGGCCGTGGTCACAGGTGTGCGCCCGGGCGGTTTTTCATCCAAGACGCTGACGTCCATGTCCCCGTATTGCGCCAAGGCGAGGGATCGGGGGATCGGCGTCGCAGTCATGACCAACACGTCAACCGCGTCGCCCTTTGCGCCCAGCTCCATGCGCTGCGCCACACCAAACCGATGCTGTTCGTCAATGATCGCAAGACGCAGATCGCTGAACACAACGTCCTTTTGAAACACCGCATGGGTGCCGACCAAAATTTGGATGTCTCCCGCCGCCAGTGCCGCCAGCTTTGCCGCCCTCTCGCGCCCCTTATCGCGCCCCGTCAACATGTCCAGAACAACACCCGCGGCTTCTGCCAACGGGCGCAATCCCTCAAGGTGTTGACGCGCAAGGATTTCAGTCGGCGCCATCATCACGCCCTGCCCGCCAGCCTCCACGGCGGCCAAAAGCGCCATCAACGCCACATACGTCTTGCCCGATCCAACGTCACCTTGCAGCAGACGGTTCATGCGGTGTGGGCGTCCCATATCCTGCGCAATTTCACCAACAGCGCGGGTCTGCGCGCCAGTTGGTGCAAACTCAAGCGCATCTAATACCTTACGCTGCTTGGAACCGTCCCCAGCTGTCGCGCGCCCTTTGCCGCGACGGGCATTTGCGCGCGCCAAGGCCAAGGTCAACTGATGGGCCAGAACCTCATCATACGCGAGGCGTTGGCGGGCCTTCGCGGTCGGTGCCAAATCAGCAGAGGACGCAGGCCGATGCGCTTGCATGAGTGCCGCGTTCCAATCGGGCCAGTTTGCACGCGCGCGCAACGCGGGGTCGATCCATTCCTCAAGGTCTGGCAGATCAGACAGGACATCCGCCGTCGCCTTGAACATCGCCTTCTGCGTGAGCGTCCCCGTCAGCGGGTACACCGGTTCAAAGGGCGGAATTTGCGCGCCGTCTTCGGGCGTCAAAATGTGGTCGGGGTGCACCATTTGGGCGATCGCATCGAACATCTCAACCTTGCCCGACACCACGCGACGTTGCCCCGTCGGAAGCTGTTTGCGTAAGTATTCGCCGTGTGCGCGAAAAAAAACGAGCTGGAACGTCGTTTCCGCGTCCTCCACGATCACGCGGTATGGACGCCCCCTTTGCGCTGGCGCATTGTGGGCCCCGACCGTCACTTCAACCGTGCAAACTGCGGGGGCCTGCACCTCCATGATCGTATCCCGCCGCTGTCGGTCAACGCCCGAATGTGGCAACGTAAACAATAAATCCCGCGGCTTTTCAATATGGGCCGCCGTGAGGGCAAGGGCCGATTTAGGCCCAATCCCGTCCAGCCTTTCGAGCGCGCCAAACAGCGGCCAAAGGATTTCGGGGCGGCCCGTCATAGCGCACCGATCAAGGCCAGCCATTCATCTTCGCTAATCGTTTCAACCCCAAGATCTGTTGCTTTTTTGGCCTTAGATCCCGCGCCGGGGCCCGCAATCAAGATGTCCGTCTTTGCGCTCACCGATCCGCTGACCTTCGCACCGAGGCTTTCGGCCCGCGCCTTAGCTTCGGCCCGAGTCATGCGTTCCAAGGTTCCGGTAAACACGACCGTTTTGCCTGCCACCGGACTGTCCGATGTCGGTTTGGCGGCTTCTTGTGGGCGCAACTGCGCGACCAGCCTGTCAATTGAGGCGCGTTCAGCGTCCTGCTGGAACGTCGTAATCACGGATGTCGCCATGACCGCACCGACGCCATCAATGCTCATGATGTCGTCCCACGCGCGGCCTTGATCGATCTGGGCGCGCGTCATCGCCTCCTCGAATGCGTCCCACGTGCCATAATGCGGCGCCAAAAGATTTGATCCCGCTTCCCCCAAATGCCGAATTCCAAGCGCAAAAATCAGTCGCGCCAGTGGTATTTCACGTTTTTGTTCAATAGCTTGCCATAGCTTTTTTACACTTGTTGCGCCCCAACCATCACGGTTTGACAACTTTACCAATGCGCTGGCGTTACGTTCCTCAAGGGTGAAAATATCGGCGGGTTCTTTCACGGGAAATTGGTCATCGTGATAGAACGCTTCGATTTGTTTCGCGCCAAGCCCTTCGATGTCAAAGGCTGCGCGGGATACAAAGTGCTTCAATTTCTCTACCGCTTGCGCGGGGCAAATCAAACCACCGGTGCAACGGCGCACTGCGTCTCCTTCTTCGCGAATGGCGTCTGATTGGCATTTTGGGCACTGCATGGGGAACACGAAGGGCGCCGCGTCGTCGGGCCGTTTGCCCAGATCAACATCGGCGATTTTCGGGATGACATCGCCAGCGCGGTACACTTGGACAAAATCACCCACGCGGATGTCTTTGCCGCCCCGAATATCTTCGCCCTTGTTGCCCTGCCCCGCGATATAATCTTCATTGTGCAGGGTCGCATTGGACACGACGACGCCGCCAACGGTGACAGGTTTCAATCGGGCAACAGGGCTAAGTGCGCCTGTCCGGCCAACCTGAATGTCGATCGCGTCCAGCGTGGTCCATGCCAATTCAGCGTGGAATTTATGCGCAATGGCCCAACGCGGGGTCGTCGATCGGAACCCGAGCCGCGCCTGAAGGGCCAGATCATCGACCTTATAAACAACGCCGTCAATGTCGTAGCCAAGGCCAGATCGCTTTTCTTCGATCTCGCGGTAATGGGCGATCATTTGGGCTGTTCCGGCACACATCTTAGTCAACGCATTGGTTTGAAACCCCAAATCGGACAGTCGTTCAATTGCCGCGGATTGTTGTTTAGCCAATGGCGACGACAGATCACCCCACGCATAGGCAAAAAACTTCAGCGGACGTGATTTCGTGATTTCGGGATCAAGCTGGCGCAAAGATCCGGCGGCCGCGTTGCGCGGATTTGCAAAGGTTTTGCCGCCCCGTTCGGTTTGGCGCGCGTTCAATGCGTCAAAATCCTCATGAGACATATACACTTCGCCCCGCACCTCCAACACATCCGGTGCGCCGGTCAATGTTTGCGGGATGTCTGCAATCGTGCGCGCATTTGCGGTTACGTTTTCGCCGACGGCACCGTCGCCCCGCGTGGCAGCCTGTATCAATGTGCCGTTTTCATAGCGCAGAGATAGTGACAGACCGTCAATCTTTGGCTCCGCTGTGTAGCGTATCGCCCCCGCCCCAAGCCCAAGAAACTTGCGCACAGATTTGTCGAATTCAGCAACATCTTCGTCATCGAACGCATTTCCCAATGACAGCATACGCACGGCATGGGTAACTTTGCCAAATCCGTCAGACGGGGCCGCGCCCACTTGTTCGGACGGGCTATCGGGGCGTTTGAGGTTGGGAAAGCGGGCTTCGATCTCCGAATTGCGCCGCTTGAGCGTGTCATACTCCGCATCAGTCAGCGAAGGCGCGTCGTTTTGATGGTAGTCGGCATTGGCGCGGCTTAAGACAGAGGCAAGCCGCGCAAGTTCTTGCGCGGCCTCTTCTGCATTTAATTTTTCAACCGAAATATCTGCGGTCACGCCCTACCCCCGTCTGATCCGATTTGGCGCACCGTCTGCGCCATGTCTCAGTGATAGGTCCGTGCTTTGGGCAGGTCCAGCCCCTCAACTCGATTAGGTCAACGTTCAAGCATGTTCAGAAACTTGCCTGACGCAGCTTAGCCGTTATGCGCCGATGGCAAGTTTCTCAGGATCATGTTGCCCCATCGGTTCAGGATCACGCAGCACGTAGCCACGGCCCCAGACCGTTTCGATGTGATTGTCACCACCAGTCGCTCCGGACAACTTTTTGCGAAGTTTGCAGATGAACACGTCAATGATCTTCAGTTCCGGTTCATCCATGCCGCCATACAGATGGTTGAGGAACATTTCCTTGGTCAAGGTTGTTCCCTTACGCAGGCTTAGCAGTTCAAGCATCTGGTATTCTTTGCCCGTTAGATGCACGGGGCTACCTTCAACCTCAACGGTTTTGGCGTCGAGATTAACAGCCACGACGCCTGTTTTGATGATGGACTGCGCATGCCCCTTGGATCGGCGAATGATTGCATGAATACGGGCCACCAGTTCTTCGCGGTGGAACGGCTTGGTCATGTAATCATCAGCCCCAAATCCAAAGCCCTTTAGCTTACTTTCAGTCCCATCTTCACCCGACAGAATCAAAATCGGCTTCTCAATCCGGCTGAGGCGCAGCTGTCGCAACACTTCATGGCCGTTCATATCCGGCAAATTGATATCAAGGAGGATGAGGTCGTAATCATACAACTTCGCAAGATCGATCCCCTCCTCCCCCAAATCGGTCGTATAAACATTCAGGTTCGCATGGCTTAGCATCAGTTCGATACTTTTCGCCGTGGATGGATCGTCTTCTACCAGCAATACACACATTCAACTTCTCCGCTCAAATCGATGTCTGACATAAGCCTAAGGTAACAATGGTTAACAATACTTTACCGTGCGCTGAAAGGTTTACCACTCTTCCTAAAGCTGTAAATACTTTTGTAATGCTGTTGCTTTCAAAGCGACTTCCCCGTGATCACGCACGGCGGTTTCCCACTCGCCCAACTCATCATCGGACAACCCGTACATTTCCCGGGCCTCTTCACGCGCCACCAATCCATAGGCCACGGCCTTAACGACAGTGGCTTTGCGCGACGCGACCCAGCGGCGCGTTTCAGGCACAGGCAGGTCAGCCCGCGTCATCATCGTCCCATCTGGCAACTTTACGGACCTCGGCCCGTCAATCTTTCTTAAATACATTTCTCACACCCCTTTGTGAATTTGATGGGGCAGTCATGGGCGCAATCCGCTAACACGAAGTAAAGCCGCCCCTTGAGAGTGATTACACTTTTCCTATATTGCGCAGGTATCCTTAAAGGACTTGTTATGCCCCTTGATCGCGAATTGAACTCCCTCGGCTTTGCCAAGCCCCCCTCTGAGACCCGCGTTGTGGTTGCGATGTCGGGTGGTGTGGACAGCTCTGTTGTGGCCGCGATGCTGGCTGAGGAAGGCTATGACGTCGTTGGTGTTACCCTGCAATTGTACGATCATGGGGCGGCCTTAGCCAAAAAGGGCGCATGTTGTGCGGGCCGCGATATCCACGATGCCCGCCGCGTGGCCGAAGACATGAATTTTCCGCACTACGTGTTGGACTATGAAAACACCTTCAAAGAAGCGGTGATGGACGAGTTTGCCGACAGTTATCTTGCTGGCGCGACGCCGGTACCGTGCATTCGCTGCAACGAGCGGGTGAAGTTCAAAGACCTGCTTGAGACCGCCAAAGACCTTGATGCAGATTGCATGGCGACGGGTCACTATATTCAACGCATGATGGGCGACGCGGGGCCGCAGCTACATTCAGCCGCCGATGCGACCAAAGACCAAAGCTATTTCCTGTTTTCCACAACGCCGGAACAGTTGGACTATCTGCGCTTCCCGCTTGGGCATCATGCGTCCAAAGAAGAAACGCGCGCGCTGGCGCGTAAATACGGGCTGGCGCTGGCGGATAAGCCGGACAGCCAAGACATTTGTTTCGTTCCAAACGGCAACTATGCGGCCGTGATCGAAAAACTGCGCCCCGGTGCGGCAGAACCCGGTGATATTGTTGATGTCGACGGAAATGTCCTCGCGCAACACAACGGCGTTATTCACTACACCATTGGTCAACGGCGCGGGCTGGGCATCGGTGGGCTGGCCGATCCGCTTTATGTGGTGAAGCTCGACGTGGATAAACAGCACGTGATTGTCGGCCCCAAAGACATGCTCACGACCCGCACTGTGCCGATCCGTGAAATCAACTGGCTGGGCGATGATGCGTTTGATGCGGTGGCCGAACGTCATATGGGTGTTAAAATCCGCTCCACCAAACCACCTGTTGAGGCGATCGTGCGCCCCTTGTCGCCCACCACAGCCGAGGTCGAATTGCTAACACCAGAAGAAGGCGTCGCCCCCGGTCAGGCCTGCGTTTTCTATGACAATGACACGCCTCGCATCTTTGGCGGTGGCTGGATTTGGCGTGGCTACTAACCAACCCGATTTACGCGTTGATTTTGTCGGGGGTGCTGTCGGGCACCGTCTGAAATTTGGCGGCGGGCGTGGTCAGGATTTGGCACGCGCCATGGGACTGAAGAATGGCAAAACCCCCACGGTGATTGATGCCACGGCAGGACTGGGCCGCGATGCGTTTTTACTGGCATCCCTCGGGGCGCAGGTGACGTTGATAGAACGCTCAGCTGAAATGCATACCCTGCTCGCCGATGGGCTGGCGCGCGCGGACGCCGAGGGCGGCGCATTCAGCGATATCATCGCCCGCATGACCCTGCTGCACGGTGACGCCAAAGACCTGCTGCCTCATCTGGATGCTCAGGCTATCCTGATCGACCCTATGCATCCACCGCGCAAAAACTCGGCCTTGGTGAAACTGGAACTGCGCCAAGTGCGCGACATCGTCGGTACGGACGGCGATGCCGCTGCTTTGGTCAATGTCGCGCTGGCCCACGCAAAGCAACGCGTTGTCTTGAAATGGCCTGCGAAGGGTGATCCGATTGAGGGGGTGCGCCCGTGGTCCCATCAGATTATCGGAAAATCGACGCGGTATGATGTGTTTATGACGGGCTAAGCGCGTCTAGTTAGTCTTGGCCTTGTCAGCCTTTTTTCTGGGCCTCAAACTTTTCCCACACATGCATGCGTCCCTTTTGACGTGCATCTGCGAGCCACAGTTTTCGACGGGCATCAGCCGTTTCAAATTCACGGTATGCTCCTTCGGAAAACTTGGGCCAATCCAATGCCAAGCCTTGTTTAACCATTTCCGCTGACAGATCGCGGCCGTCCGGCAAATAACACTTCGCAACCGTGCGCCCGTAAGTGTCAATATGGTGGATATGCGCCCGAATGGCGTGTCCTTTACACATCTCAAAAAGAGCCCACTTTGCGCGCGTACCGAACGGGTGGTTCATTTCCGGTGCATCGACACCAAAGAGGCGGACCTCGACTTTTTGAATGATGAGGGAGTCACCATCCGTCACATATGCTCGGCCTTCTATGATCCGCGCACCTGCTGCAGGCGCCTTCCAAGCTGCATTTGGACCGGTATTTGCTGGTGCGCGTATGGGTTTTGGGCGTGGTCTGCGGCGGGCTACCGAGGGTGCACGACGAGGCTTTTCGGACCCTTTACCAAGTCGGTACATGAATTTCGGAGAAGAAAGCGCCAGAACTGCCACCACCAACACAAAGACAGCTATCACGTCCATTACACCCTCCAAGTACAACCAAAGGTATAGTGAGGAACAAAGATTTGAAAACAAAAAAGCCGCGCAACAAAGGCGCGGCTTTAGAATAGCTGAAAGGTTTTAACTCGCGCGGCGACGACCACCAACGCGCCCTGCCCGACCGCGGCCTTCTTGGCCGGCTTTGGGGGCTTCGCGGTTCATGGTGATCCATGCCTGACCGCCATCGTCATTGTTCGTTAGGAAATTGGCCGCGCGGATGGCTTCCATTTCCTTTCCAGCACGCGGCTTGGTCGATCCCATGCCGAACAGCGTCACGAATGTTTCGTCATCGATATCGTCAGGCAGGATAATCCCCGCCGCTTCGATCTGCGCCTTCTTCTCAGCGATCTTAAGTGGGCCAATCGGCAGCGCCACAGGGTTCATGATCGCGGACGTCATGCCAGCGGCCATCGCCATGGGCAGGAACGCGTTGTTGATGCCGTGGCGGTTGGGCAGGCCAAACGAAATGTTGGATGCGCCACACGTCGTGTTCACCCCAAGTTCTTCGCGTAAACGACGCACGAGGGTAAACACCTGCAAACCCGCAGTGCCCATCGCCCCGATTGGCATCACCAGCGGATCAACCACAATGTCATGGGCCGGAATGCCAAAATCTGCCGCACGTTCGACGATCTTTTTGGCGACAGCAAACCGCACATCGGGGTCTTCAGAAATGCCCGTGTCGTCATTTGAAATTGCTACCACGGGCACATTGTATTTCTTCACCAGCGGCAGAACCAATTCCATGCGGTCTTCTTCGCCCGTCACAGAATTCAGCAGCGGGCGGCCCTCAGCTGCGGCCAAACCACGCTCCAAAGCACCCGGAACCGAGCTGTCGATGCACAGCGGCGTGTCCACGATCGCCTGTACGCGCTTTACCAGTTCTTCCATCAGCCCGGGTTCAACAAAGTTGTTGTCCGCATAACGGGGGTCTTCGGCCATTTTATTGGAGAACACCGCGCCAGAATTGATGTCCAGAACAGTCGCGCCCGCCATCGTTTGGGCAATGGCATCAGCCTCAACACGGCTGAAATCGCCCGCTTCGAGTTCCTCGTTCAGGATTTTACGCCCCGTCGGGTTGATGCGTTCGCCAATCACACAGAACGGCTGGTCAAAGCCGATAATGGCGGTTTTGGTTTTGGATTCGATAACAGTGCGGGTCATTTTATGCGCTCTCAGATGGATTCATTGGAACGGTCGAAGAACCGCCATGTTGGATGGCCCAGTTGGCATTGGTTTTGATACCGCCAAGGGGGAAGAAATGGACGCTTTCGATGTTGCTGTCGGGATTGGCCTCCTTATGGGCCGCGAGGTCTGTCAGAACTTGGGTCGGTTCAAACGGCAGCAGCAGTTTGGTCACATCCTTGGCGCGCTTTTGCAGCACCTTGAGGGATGGACCAACACCGCAAGCAATCGCGAACTTGATCATTGTTTGCAGCTTGGCAGGACCGGCGATGCCGATGTGGATCGGAATGGTGATACCCGCGGCCTTCAAACTGTCGGCCCATTCAATAATCGGGCCAGATTCAAAGGCAAACTGCGTGGCCAGGGCCATGTCTGCGTCCGTTGTTTCTGAAAATTTCTGCTTCCAACGCAGCGCATCGTCGACCATGGCGGTGCCGCCTTTTGGGTCGATGTCTTTGTTGCCCTCGGGGTGGCCCGCAACGTGCAGACGTTTGAAACCTTCAAATGCGCCGCTTTCTAAAAGCTGCATGGAGGACTCGTAATCGCCATGCGGGTTGGTCACGCCGCCAGCAAGCAACAGCGCCTGATCCACACCCGCTTCGCCCTGATACATGGCGATCCAGTTATCAAGGGTGGCCTTGTCTTTGATGATCCGTGCAGGAAAATGCGGCATGACAGGATAGCCGTCGTTCGCCAGCCGTTTGGCCGTGGCGACCATGTCCTCAATCGGGGTTCCCTCAATATGGGCGATGTAAACGCGCGTGCCCTTTGGGAGCAACGCGGTGAAATCTTCGACCTTTTCGGCGGTGCGCGGCATGATCTCAATCGAATAGGCTTGCAGGAACGCCTCAAGCTCCGGATTGGGGCCGTTTGGCGTTTCAGGCTTCTTGCGGAAATTCAAAAGTGACATGGTTCTCTCCCGTCGCCCGCTTACGCGCGGCCATCGTTGTTGATCAAAACCATCAGGCGGTCTTTGTCGAATTCGGTTTCCAGACGCGCGGCCTCTGCGGTGGCCACATCTGCATCGTCACCGTCAATCACATAAGGATCAGCTTTGCGCCAATCTGCCAGATAGTCATCTGTTCCCGCAGCACCCGATTTCATCGCAGCGCGGTCGATGGCCTGTTCAAACCGCTCGGTCAGTTGGATTTTCACGGCACGACGGCCTTTGCCGACGATGACCTGTGCGGGGATGTCCCGCCAATAGACGATTGTGACGTTTGCCATGCGAATCCTGCGCCTCCCTCAGCGTTTCACAACACCTAACCGCGGCGTCGATTTATACGACGCCTATTTTCGACATTCGCGCCGCTTTTGGCGACCCCTGAGCTGCGTCAAAATCTTCATCATCACCATGAGGACCATCACAAGCCTTGCGCGGGACCGCATGCGCGCCTACCTTTGGGGTAACTCGAAATGGAGGGCGTTGATATGACGCCCAAGCGTCCCACAGGTGCGGGCGCGTTCCCAATACCGGTAGAGCGCACCGCGCCAACACCGCCCGATCCGTCGCAGCTTTATGCAGCGCTGGATTTGGGCACGAACAGTTGCCGTATGCTGATTGCCCAACCCAAGGGCAGCCAGTTTCATGTGGTCGACAGCTTTTCCAAATCCGTCCAGCTTGGACAGGGGTTGGAACAGACTGGCAAATTGTCCCGCGCCTCAATGGCGCGCACGATCAACGCTATGCGGGTGTGCCGCCAGAAATTGCAGCGCCATAACGTGACCAACATGCGCCTTGTCGCCACCGAGGCCTGCCGCCGCGCACGCAATTCAGACCATTTCATCAATCAAGTGAAACGCGAAACGGGTCTGACGCTCGAGATTATCCAGCCCGAAGAAGAAGCGCGTTTGGCCGTGATTTCCTGCGCCCCGCTGGTCAGCACCAAAACAGAACAATTGTTGGTCGTGGACATTGGTGGCGGGTCAACAGAACTGGTCTGGATCGATATCAGCCACGTCCCTGCCCGCGAACGCCCCCGCGCGATCATGCGTCTGCATGCAGGGTTTCGCCAAGATCCAGGGCCCTTTGCTGCCGCTAAGGTCGTCGATTGGATTTCTGTGCCTCTGGGCGTGGCGACCCTGCGCGATCAATTTGCGGATGTCGAAGACGACAGTGCACGCTTTGCATTGATGTCATGGTTCTTTGAAGAAAACCTAGAAGCCTTCGCCCCCTCAACAGCCGAGCAATCGCGCGAGAATTTCCAGATCGTTGGCACATCGGGTACGGTCACCACTGTCGCCGCAAGCCATTTGGGGCTGCGCCGGTATGATCGCACGAAGGTTGACGGGCTGCGGATGACGTCCGATCAGATTGACGCCGTGATCCAAGGCTATCTGAAGTTGGGCGAAGCGGGCCGCAAAGCTGACCCGCGCATTGGCAAAGACCGCCAAGCATTGATCATGTCCGGTGCCGCCATTTTGCAGACCTTGATGCGGTTGTGGCCTACGGATCGTTTGTCCGTCGCGGATCGGGGCCTGCGTGAAGGGCTGTTGTATCAACAAATGTCCGCGCACGGCGTGTTGGAAGATGCGCCCTACTGATCCGGCAAAGCAATCCCGCAACAAGTATTGTTAAGTTATGGCGCTTTCGCGGCGAGCGCCTTGAGACCTGTTTGCAGCACAAAGCTGTCACCACCAAGGCCAAGGAATGTCACACCGCGATCAATCTGGCTTTGGAAATCAGACGGATCAAACGTGATTGTCCCGATGGCTTTTCCTGCAGCTTTGGTGCGCGCATAAACGTGATCAATGGCCGCGGTGACTTCGGGAGCATCCATCTGGCCCACAAACCCCATATCCGCGCTTAGGTCAGCTGGACCTACGAAAATACCGTCAACACCGGGGGTTGCGGCAATAGCGTCGACATTTTCAACCGCTTGGGCGCTTTCGATTTGCACGAACAGGAAAATCTGGTCGTTGGCGGAACTCACGTAGTCGACAATTTCACCGTATCCCGACGCACGTGCCAACACCGCGCCCATCCCACGTGATCCCGTTCCCGGATAACGCACAGCAGCGGCCACTTGTGCGGCTTGCTGCGCGGTGTTCACCATAGGCACGACGACTGTTTGAACGCCAAGATCTAGAACCTGTTTCAACATCCAATCATCGCCCATCGGCACACGCACCACGGCCTGTGCTGGCGTTCCGGCCAACGCCTGAAGCTGTGCCGCAATCGTGGTAAGCGTGTTTGGCCCGTGTTCACCATCAATCAGACACCAGTCAAACCCTGCTTTACCGGCGATTTCTGCGGTGGCGCCATGGGCAAGCGTCAGCCAAACGCCTGACTGGACTTCACCGTTTTCGAGGGCGGATTTCAGGGCGTTTATTGGTGCGGGCATGACCAGCGTCTCCTTGTTTGGGCCAGCTTGGGCCAACGGGCGCATCGCCGCAAGGGTTAGAGACGCGCAAGCACGGCGCGCGCAGCACGCAAACCAGGGGCATCACCCCCCCGTCCCAAGCGTTCCATCGTCAAAGTCAGCGCGGCGTCTTGTGGGCTGGGCGGCTGAAAGGGGTCCGTGCGTACCTTCGCCACGATTTCAAGCGCGGGTGCTATCAGGTGGGGCTGGCACTGCGCGCCAATGAATTCGGGCACAACCCGCGTTTCAGAAACCAGATTGACCAAGGTGACCGTGTCCGTCAGCAACATGCGGCTGATGATCTGACGGCTAAGCCAGTTCATATCATAGGCGATCACCATCGGTGTGCCAGCCGCCGCAAGTTCCAGCGACACTGTGCCAGACGCGGCCAAGGCCACGGATGCGCGCGCCATGGCAACAAGGCGGTCGCGTGCGGCCTGTTCAGGGGTGACGTCCGATCCGTCCATGACGCAGACCTTCCCCGATGACATCAACGGTGCAAACTGCTGTTCAACGACCGATCGCAGATGCGGCAAGGTCGGAAAGACCACGAACATATCGCCAAGATCTGCCTGCGCGAAAGTTTGCCCGAAAATCGGGCCCATGCGTTCGACCTCGGATCGGCGCGACCCGGGCAGGATCACCATGCACTCTGTTCCCCGCCCAAGCCCGTATTTTTCATCAAACGCGCGGAGTTCGTCGGGTGTTACGGGCGGTTCGGCGGCAACGGGATGCCCGACAAAATCACAATCCATCCCTGCGGCTTGCATGAAAGGCGGTTCAAACGGAAACAGCGCGAGGACATGATCAATGTGGCGCGCCATCTTTTCGGCACGCCCTGCCCGCCATGCCCACACCGTGGGTGCCACATAATGCACCGTGCGCACGTTTGATCCTGCCTTCACCAACCGCGCCACGCGCAGGCAAAAATCAGGACTGTCGATTGTTATCAACACATCAGGCTTGGCGGCGATCACAGCGTCTGCGGTTTCCCGAATGCGCCGTTTCAGATGGCGATATTTCGGCAGGATTTCGGCGATCCCCATCAACGACAGTTCTTCCATCGCAAACATGCTATCCACGCCCTGCCCTTGCATCAAAGGCCCGCCGACGCCGTCAAAGGTGACATCCGGCACAAGCGCTTTCAAACCTGCCATCAACGCCGCACCCAGCTTGTCGCCCGACGGTTCCCCCGCGACCACAAAAACCTTCATGGGTGTACCCACAAAAACATGCCCTGCGCGTCAAGAATGGCCACGACCTGCGGCAAATCCAGTACCATCACACCACCCGACGAAATTACGATTCCCGATAGCCCTGCTTCGGCGGCCTTCATCGCGGTATCCGGCCCGATCAGCGGCATGTCGGCCAGCATGTTCTGGTTTGGTTTGGGCGCCTTGAACAGAACGGCGTTTGCACCGGGTGCGCGGGTGTAATCCTGACCGGACAACCAATCGGCAATTCCGCCAATGGCCTCTCCGAACACGCCAAACAGTTCATCAACAATGCTGTCGGTTTCAACGGGATCACAGAAATCTTGTAACATCGCCGCGGTGCCCCGTGCATCTTCGCGCGCAATCACGCCGCCATCGCGCAGCAGCATGGCTTGCCCCTGATCTGCACGCGCCATGTCAGCCAAAGCGATGCGGGCAGCGTCCAATGCCGCAGTCAAGTCCGGCGGGGACGCTTTGGTGTGCACCCCAGTCATGGGCATTAAATCTGGCGCAATTTGGTGGGCGCCAAGAATGGTAAATCCGTGTTCTTCAAAGACTGTGATAATTTCACGCAAGGTCCCATCATCGCCTTTGGCCATCGCCGCCATAAGGCGCGGCACGAGGGGCGCCGTTTCGGGATCAATCGCGCTTGGATCAATGTCAGGGCGCTGCACCGCCCCCGCCATACAGACCTGCGTCACGCCGAGGGACGTCAGAGTTTTCAGAAAACTGCCCAACGTCTCAATCCGGAATGGGATGCGTGTGAATTCGCCTTTGATTTTGCTTGGAAACCCGCGCATTTCGCAGATGATCGGCACGCGGCCTTGGACCATCAGGCTTCCCGCGATGTGGGGCGGCAACCCACCCGTTCCTGCGATCAGCGCGACGGTCATCGCGGCGTGAGGAAATGGCGGTCCGTATCAGACAGGATGAAATCTACCATCTGAGCCACATAATCGCTGTCGGTCTCATCCCCCAACCGGCGGGCACGTTCCATGAACGATCCATCCCCATCCTTGAGCGTTTGGAACGCAACGCGCAGGGCGGTGATATCGGCCCGAGACACGCCACGCCGTTTCAACCCAACAAGGTTCAGCCCGTCGAGTTCACCACGCGGGCCCTGAACCAGACCGTGTGGGATGACATCGTTTGTAACCATAGACAGGGCACCAATGATCGCGCCGCGACCGATGCGCACAAACTGATGAATGCCGCACAGACCGCCGATGATAACGTCATCTTCAATGATACAATGCCCGGCAACAGCGGACTGATTTACGATGATGACGCGATCACCGATACGCGCGTCATGGGCCACATGACAGCCCGCCAAAAAGAACCCGTCGTCGCCAACTGACGTGATCCCGCCGCCGCCCTGCGTGCCCAGGTTCATCGTGACATGTTCGCGGATGCGGTTGCGCTGCCCAATAACAAGCTGCGCCGCCTCACCCTGAAATTTTACGTCCTGAGGGATTTCGCCAATGCAGCAGAACGGAAAGATAATTGTGTCTGCACCAACGGTCGTGTCGCCCGTCACCACCACATGGGATTTCAACGTCACGCGATCCCCAAGAACCACCTTCGGCCCCACAACACAAAACGGTCCGATGGACACATCCACGCCAATCTTGGCGCCGTCTTCAATAATCGCTGAAGGGTGAATGGTCATTTAGCTTTGCAAATCCATCATGGCCGTAAATTCGGCTTCGGCCGC
>JABBAI010000096.1:0-1954 GCA_018608045.1 Octadecabacter sp.
CGTTCGCTTGCTCAGCAGCCCGTGCAGTTGCAGCTTCGTCAGTGATCGCGGTTGCATTGTTGTCAACCTGAGTATCCAGCTCTACCACCGACTCCATAACGGTAGAAGTGCCATCGAGGTAGGTGGTTCCATTAGGATTCCAAGTTGGGGCCAATACCTCAGACACAATAACACCACCGCCATTATCATCGATCCCTACTGAGTTTGTTAAACCAATTGCGTCGATCATATTCTGACGATCAGTTTCAAGGTCAGCAATGTCGTCGTCGTTAGAAACAACATCAGAGTTCAAGGCGGAAATATCACCGTCATTATCAGCGACTTGAGTATTCAAGGATGCAATATCACCATCGTTTGACGTTACCTGACCTTGGACATTGGCTACGGCAGTGGCTACGTCAGTTTCCAACGCAACTGTCTCACCGTCTACCTGTAAACCATTAATAATATTCAACGTGGATGCGACATTGGCCTGATCCACGACTGTCATAGTTGTTTCATCAGTTTCATCTAGCGCTCCATCCATATCGACATCTTCGGCAATTAAGTCAAGATCGCCGTCTCGATTGAAGTCGTCGGTATTAGGTTCGAAGATTGTGTCGCTGTCGATGTCTTCATCAAATTGGTCGAAAACGCTGTCGCCGTCACCAGCACCCATCTCATCGAAATCCAAGTTTTGGGTGGTGCCAATAGTGCCTGTATCAGCAGAAGTTATCTCATAGTCGCGACCAAATCCAAGACTACCATTGTAATCTATGTCGCCTACAGACCACACACCATCGTGATCTCTGTCTTCGCCAGTATCAAAATGGGTATCGCCATCAAGATCTTCACTGAACTCATAAACTTCGCCATCGCCATTAATATCGTTGCTGTAGCGAAAAAGAGTTGTGTCCCCGTTTGCATTTTCGTCGTCGTCCAAACCAACTCTATAGTAGCTAACGAAATTGTGAGCTGTATCAAGAACCGCTGCGTCATTCAGCTGTTCATCAGTCACTGGGGTACTATCGTCTGACCAGGCGAAGAAACCGTCGTAATCGATATCGCCCAAGGTCCAAGTTCCAGACTCATCTAAATCGCCGTTTAAAAATTGAGCGCGCTGTTCAGCTACTTCGCTCTCACTATGAGTGCCAGGCGCTGCGATATTATCTTCAACCATATTGTTATAGGTAGTTTCAGCTTGCACTAGCGCAGGATCAATAGTATCCGTCATATCGTCTGCATCAATCACGTGACCGTAACCCAAGCCAAGATCATTATTCAGATCGATATCACCAACTGACCAGTAGCCATCACTCGTCTGATCTTCAACCAGGTCGAGAGCACCATCGTAGTTTTGGTCTTCGAAGGTTGTATCAAAATAGCCATCGCCATCAATATCTTCGTTGGCGTCAAAAATGCCATTGTCGTTCAGATCTTCAGTAAACGATAAACCGACCAAGGAACCAACTAGATCATCACCAGCTGTGATTTCATAGCCAGTGCCTGTGCCGTTAGGCGTCGTGTCACAAGCGGACGCAACTTGCTCCACCAGACATGCAGAGTAATCAACATCGATTTCGCCCACATCCCACACCCGGTTCGAGTTACGATCTGCACCGCCATCAAGAGTTCCATCGCGGTCGACATCTTCATTTGTATCGAACACACCATCCAAATCAACATCTTCGAGCCACTGCAACACAGTGCCTTCACCTGTCTGGAGTCCCTCAGTTGAATCAGGGCCGAGGGTGTCGACATCAGCTTGGGTCAGCTCGTGCATATAGCCAAGTTCAAGATCATTATTGATGTCGATATCGCCCGCAGACCAAACGCCATCACTGTCTCTGTCTTCGCCAGTATCTAGTACGCCGTTACCGTTTGCATCTTCGTTGACAATATCGAAGTTACCATCACCGTCGATGTCTTCGTTATAATCTTGTGAACCGTTGCTGTTAAGGTCTTCACCTTCGGA
>JABBAI010000096.1:1972-4024 GCA_018608045.1 Octadecabacter sp.
TGGGCAAAGCCATCTGTGCCATTTGTAACGACAAAACCTATTAAGTTCCCATCGACATCAACGAGCTCTTGATAAGTACCTTCACCGCCATTGGCGACATACGCGTTAAAAGTTGCTTCAGCAGTACTAACATCGTCAGCCGTAACCGTATAAGGTGCACAAGTCGACTGATCGACGTTTGAGCAAGTCCCGAGAGAATTATTGTGGTCAACATCTCCAACAGACCAGTACCCGTTATAGTCCTTGTCGGCGCCAGAATCTAACTTAGTGTCACCGTCAGCCGAAATGATTTGCTCGTTAATATCTAGATTGCCATCTTCGTCAAGGTCTTCATCAACTTCCGTTGCAAAGGTAATCGTTCCACCGGTTTCGGTCGACACTAACGTCGGGCCTACTTGCGCATAGGCGGCGCCAATCGGAAAAAGGAGAAGAAACGGCAGTATCAATGCTAACCGCCCCTTCAAGGGGTTAATTTTTGTCATAGTAGTTCCATATATCAAGTTAACAATGATTCGCTGTTTATCCGCCCTTGGATATAAATCTTTTCCGTAAAAACACCGCGCCCGAGCCGCTCGCACGACTTTGTAGGGATACTAGCGACTCTAACTAGGGCAGTCAACATCAAATACTAAATAAAAGAATCATTTCTGAATGAAGAAATCACTTCCGTCGCGCTCGCTTAAAGTCCACAGGTTTCTACATAGGTAGGAACAGCCTAGGCTTACAATGGGTGATTTATTGATGCCGAGAATTAAGTAACCTTGCCGCCTAAATGCCTTACTCGGTTATTTATTACCGTTAAAGGGTATTGTTATCGCTATGCTATTTGGCGCGGCTATAGAGTGGAACGACCTGCTTATTATCTGAGCCGTCGCAGCGCTTAACTCGGAGAAAACAACCGCGCGAGTAGATCAGCATAGCCCTGCAGCTCAGTCGCGGAGCGCAGATACTGAGCCCCCGTCTACTGGCGTCACTCAGGGGTGATGGATAGGACGGGCACCTAAAACCCATTTTATTAAAGCCGTTGATTGCGCTTTCCACTGAGATTTCGGCAGCAGATCCCAAAAAGGCTCAGCAGATGGGACAACAGCCAGTGGCGATTGCAATAGAAAGTGGGGGAAGTCGAAACCTTTGGGATAATCTGGAGGTTATGCCAGTTATCCCAAAGCAAAAGGCCAAGCCTATTAAGAGAGAATAGTATCCTCTGTTTTAAGCCCTTCTTTTGACTCACCTGGGCTAGCAGTCGATCTACTACCCTGCCCTGCGGCGCTAGACGAAAGCTCAAGCTGATTCTGACGACCAATGGCGAAGTACTGTAGCCCCTGATCTTGCAGTCGTTTTGGATCATAGAGATTGCGGCCATCAAATATCACCGGATAATTGAGCGCGGCTTTGATCTCACTAAAGTCAGGGGACCAAAACGGCTTCCACTCGGTACAGACCACCAACACATCGGCGCCACTGAGGGCTGCCTCTTTAGTACCGCAGAGCAGCAAATCATTGCGCACTCCATAGATAGCCTGAGTGGCCTCCATGGCGTGGGGGTCATAGGCACGCACTGATGCGCCCTGGCGCCACAAGGCTTCCATTAATAGTCGGCTGGGTGCCTCGCGCATATCGTCGGTGCCAGGTTTAAAGGCGAGACCCCAGAGTGCCACGGTCTTGCCCTGTAAATCGCCGTTAAAATAATCTGAGAGCTTATCGAACAGACGATGCTTCTGTTGATCGTTGACCGCCGTGACCGCACTTAATAGCTTCGGCTGGTATCCGGCATTGATTGCTGTGGCTTCCATGGCCCGCAGATCCTTGGGGAAACAGGAGCCTCCAAAACCGCAGCCGGGATAAATAAAGCTATAGCCAATGCGTGGATCCGAGCCCATGCCGATGCGCACCTGCTCTATATCCGCCCCCACAAGCTCGGCGATATTGGCAATTTCATTGATAAAGCTGATTTTTGTCGCCAGCATCGAGTTAGCGGCATATTTGGTCAGCTCCGCAGAGCGCACATCCATAAAGATCAGTTTGTCGCGCTGACGATTATAAGGCGCATAG
>JABBAI010000037.1 GCA_018608045.1 Octadecabacter sp.
GTCACAACGACCCGATAGCAGACGTTTGTTGGCATCAAGACGGAGAGCAGCTTTGCGGACGAAACTGACGTTGATTTTTCATCTTCGCTGCCGCAGCATCACTTTGCACACGAAGCGGGTTTCTTGCCGCGATGCCGCACAAATCACCAAAGCGGTCATTTAGACCTGTCATTCGGAGCCAAGTCCAAACGTCCGTTTCGCTGCCTGAAGAACGATCTCGCAGACCAACCAATAACCAGTATTGTGCGGATCTCTGACATTTCTATAGCACGTCCGCCCATTGCGCTCCAAATATAGGTTGGGAAGGCAATGTTCGTGAATCCTAAATTCTTGAGCTGCCCATGCGGAGTAAGAAGGTCCGCCTGTTTCACACGCTTGGCGACCTTTCCCAATTGTGTAGACGTGTAAGATCGGCGTTGTAATTTAATGTATATCTGTTAATATGATTAATATGGGTAAGCAGAAAATGAACCTCAGTAGAAACGCGGGCACCATCGCAGGTGTCATCGAAGTTCGGGGCATCCTTGGAGACACGGTGACCCAGCTTGGAACACGTATTGTAAGTGGCGAATGGTCCGTCGGGAGCGTCGTAACTCGTGAGGCTGATTTGGTCGAAGAGCTGGGTGTGAGTCGGTCCGTGGTGCGCGAGGCCTTCCGCATTCTGGGTGCCAAAGGCATGATCCGAAGCCGGACGTCGGACGGGACCAGAGTGACCCCCCGTAGTTCGTGGCGGTTGTTGGATCCCGATGTCATGGATTGGCGCATCAGGGCAGGCGGGACAGAAGATCTGTTGCGTGATCTGCTTAAGGTGCGCTTGGTGCTTGAACCAAGCCTTGCCTATCACGCCACGGAAAATGCCATCGATGAACATCGCGAGCGGATTCATGAAGCGTGGAAAGCCAAACAGGCATCTGTCGACGCGCCGGATTTATCAAATGAAGAACGTCGCGCTTTGTTCATTGAGACAGACCTGAAGTTTCACCGTGCGTTCTTGTCGGCGGCGGATTCCGAACTGTTGGATCAACTTTATTCGGTGATCGAGGCAGCACTTGGCCTGTTGCTTGATCTACAGATGCGCGCACGCGGCTACACATCACAGATGATCGGGATGGAAGAAAGCGACGCGTTGCACGCCACACTCTATGAAGCATTCTCGCGTGGGGATGCTGACGCGGCCGAGGGTGCGATGCGCACGCTCATTCAGGCCGCGATAAAAGATGCACATGAAGGATTCCTGTTGCTACAGGAAAAAGAGGACAAACAGTGACAGACAATAAACTGAACGCGGCATTGGTCGCAGGTGTGGCCGAACGCTTGGGGACACACCCGTTTCAGGGCTGGTTCTACGGCGACTCCGTTGGGTTTGAGGGGCTGGTAGCGGCTTCTGATATTCTTGATGATCCCAAATGGATCAACTTTTCGCACGGGTTCTTTCGGGCTTGGGCGACGCGGATGGAACCGTTTCACCCCGATGACAACACCGCGCCGGGCCATGTCATGTGCGATATCATTGAACGAACCGGTGATGAGGTTTTGAAAACCGCCGTTATCGGTTTGGCAGAGCACCTGAGAGGGCGACGCAAGCATGGTGCTGTCTCGATCACGTTCGAAGATACGCTACGTTCGCTGCGCGCACCTTACGGTGACGCCAAGCTGACGGACGCACAACAAGAGCAGATGAAAAATCCGGGCGCTGGCATCTGGCTGGATTGCATGCATTTTGACGCACCATTCTTTGCGCATCTTTCGGAAATCGACCCTGACGGCGGTTGGGATAGGTCGGCAATTTCCGAGATTTTGGGCTACAAAGAATTGCTCTTTGATGATGTGACGGGAACCTACCGCCACTACTGGCTTGAAGACACAAACCAGTCGCACATCCCGGGATGGGGTCGGGGGCAAGGCTGGGCTTTGTTGGGTTTCCTCGATGTTGCGCATTATGTTGCGCCGGAATTGGATGGTGCTGCCGAGGTGCGCGCCGAAGCTGTGTCTCTTGCACGCAAAATGCTGGAGTATCAGCTTGAGGACGGGAACTGGCACTGCATGGTGCATGAGCCACGCTCTGGTCCTGAAAGTTCTACCGCCGCTTTTATGGCCACTGCGTTCTATCGTGGAATCAAGATGGGGATTTTGTCTGCCGATGAATTCACCGCCCCTGCCGAGCGGGCATTTGATGCTATGGTCAAAAATCTGGACACCGAGGGCAATCTGCTTGGCGTGTCGGCCGCAGTTTATTCAGCTCTGGTTGATGAACATTACTGGTACGTGCCGCTTGACCGGATCGTCCCTTGGGGACAGGGCCCTGTCCTGACAGCGGTTGCTGCGCGCAACGCAGTGATCGGCTGAGATCAAAGGGGCGCAGATGGCTGCGCCCCCGCCTAATCACTCATACATTCGAATGGCCACGCCACCGTCGATAACAATGTTTTCGCCGATGATGAAACGCGCCTCTTCCGAGGCCAGCATCGCGGCCACGGCAGCAACTTCAGATGGCTTGCACAGGCGGCCGACGGGTTGTTTGGCTTCGACATCCGCGCGGGCCTTTGCCGGATCGGCCTCTTGTGCAAAGTGGTTGGCGACGATGGGCGTATCTGTATAGCCAGGCGAAATCGCATTCACCGCAATCCCCCTGTCCGCATATTCCAAAGCCAACGCGCGGGTCAAACCAAGCAGGCCATGTTTGGCGACGGGATAGGGGAACGTTGATTTCATAATCGAAAACGCGTGGTTCGAGACGATGTTGATGATCGCGCCGCCTTTTTGTTCGATCATGTCGGGGATCACCTGACGACAACAATGCCAGACCCCTTCCAGATCGACCGACATGCAGCGATTCCATTCATCCATGTCGCAATCCAACGGCTCATGGAACACCGCGATTCCCGCGTTGTTCACCAAAATGTCGATCGCGCCAAAGGCTTTTGTCGTTTCCGAATACATGCGCGCTATATCGTCAGGATCTGCGACATTGGTCTTGACCGCGACGACATTCGCACCGGTTTCACGACTGATACGTTCAGCCGTTGCTGCGCCAACCCCTTGATTCAGCTCGGCAATAACGACGTTCGCGCCCTCTTGGGCAAAGCGCGTGACGATCGCTTCACCAATGCCTTGGCCACCACCGGTCACGACTGCTGTCTTTCCATCTAGACGTTTCATTCTCAGTCCTTCTTCACTGCATGTTGACTTAATCTTATAAACAGATAATGATCTTAATACTAGAAATTCCTTCCGGGAGGACAATAGGATGTGGAACTACAAATCGCTATCAATGGTAGCGGCGACCGCACTGGCGGTATCAACGATTTCGACGTCGGCAATGGCCGAAGACAACCTGATTGTGGCGATCTATAAGAGCGGCACACAGCAGTATTTCATTGATCAGGCAGCCGGCTTTACAGCTGCGGCAGAAGAGCTTGGTTATGAGGCGCGTATCATTAACGTTGAAACTGATGCGAACCTTGCAGTGAGCGCGATTTCCGATGCGATTGCCGCTGGCGCCAAAGGCATCGGCCTGACAGCACCAGATCAGTCGATGGGCCCCGCTGCGGCCGCAGCTGCAGCTGAAGCAGGCGTTTATCTGATTGCAACTGATGATCCGCTGAACGACGCAGATGGCAATCCGGTTCCATTTGCCGGATTTGACGGCGTTGCGATGGGCACAAATGTCGGCCAGAGCGCCGGTGCTTTCCTTGCTGACTCCGGCTGGCTTGACGGTGCCAACTACGGCATCATGAGTGTCGAAGTCCAAACGCTGTCCGTTTGCAACGACCGCACAAACGCCGCGCAGGAGCAAATCATTGCAGCAGGCGGCAGTGCAGACAATGTGATCTCTGTTGCATATGACGGCACAGCCGATGCGGCATTGACTGCTGCGGGCCCGGTCATCACCGCCAATCCTGGTGTTGATAAATGGGTCGTCGTTGCCTGCAATGACGAAGGTGTTCTGGGGGCCACAAACGCGCTCA
>JABBAI010000143.1:0-2146 GCA_018608045.1 Octadecabacter sp.
ATAACAACGGGATGACATTTGAGAGGGCTGTGAGAGCCGCTGTATTGACCTGTGAGGGTCATTTCTGCCTGAACTCACAAACCATCACATAAACCCCTAACAGCACCACACAGACCGTTGAGAGAGGGTATGCACGTTTGTGAAAACCTGTGAGCTAGGTGACAAAGTTTTGGAGCGATAGGATGCTTCTACATCAACAACATTATGGTCGTTAGTTGCTCAATGCGCTGGGCAGACCGAAGCGTTCACCCGCAATAGTGATTCATCATCATTTATATCAGGAGCGAGTGGGTGGTCGATGTAGGTGGTAAACGTAGGCGGTAGTCCTAGGGTCAGGACTCATAACCAGAAGATAACGGCTGCGGCGAGAGCAATTGCAGAGAGGAAGACGGTTGGTGATCTGTCGTAGCGGGTTGAGATGCGCCTCTAGACAAGCGGCGCGGATCACTGTCAATGGGTCACATTCTTTCATTAAATATGGACGTTGACTGAGCGTCAGATTGCGATCACCAGAAGTACGTTATTTATTGGCAGAAGTTGCCTCGATCAACAATTTCGATATTGCTGCAGTTGACTGAGGGTTTTGTCCAGTGACCAAACGCCCGTCACGAACTGCGTGACTTGTAAAGTTGTCACTGCATTCAAACTTGGCACCTAATTCACGCAACCTGCTTTCGAGTAGGAATGGCTCTATCCCGACAAGACCAATTTGAACCGTTTCCGAGTCGGTGAAGCTGTTTATGTTTAAACCTTTGACAAGTGGCTCTCCGTCGGGACGTTTGGCTTGAAGTAGACCAGACGGACCATGGCAAACAGCACCGACTACAGCATCCGCCGCCCATGCATCGCCTACGATCTTACCGATAGTGTACGTATCAAAGTCCCACATTGTGCCATGACCACCGGGCAGAAAAATACACTGGTATGAGGTGCCATCAATTTCTTCCACTTTTATTGTGTTGCGAAGTTTTTCCATCGCTTCTTTATCCTCCATGAAGCGCGCAACCATTGGAGGACGTTTATCTGGCTCGACTAAAGTCTTAGGGTCTGGAGGGGCTTCGCCGCCTTTGACCGATGCTATATCTACTTTAAATCCGGCATCAATTAATGCCCAGTATGGTGCTGCCATCTCGTCATAGTAGAATCCCGTTCCACGACCTGTTGTGCCAAGCTCAGTGTGCGAGGTTAGAATAATCAGTGCCTTGTTTTCAGTCTTCATTATTTGGTCCTAATCCTAACCGACATTTCTCGAGTATCTCGCCTTGCCAGCCATGTTGCAGCCATCCGGCACATCGATCAACTGCCACCGTAGATTTTTTATACCGAAAGCAAAGTTTTCAATACGGTTTTGACAAGGTCATACCGGCTTTACAGTGCCGCGGTGCTCAACCCGCCTCAATCTGGTATTACCTGACCGTGCCGTAGCGAGGTTTTATGGGTGCTGTCAGACGAATGCGAACTCGTCTCTACTAGGCCAGCACACCTGCCCTTTTATGCCGCACAAAGGCCGCGCCACACGGCGGGTGCGGCGGCGCGGTTCAGCTTGAAGTGATCGCGTTGGGAGAGGCTTCGGTCTTGATTGAAATGATTGCGGACCGAAGAGTGAACAGCAACAAATTTCTGCAAGGTTAGCATGCGCCTGAAGTGGATAATTGCATGATCCCTTTTATCTAGGCTAAAGCCGCCGTTGCCATCGGCGAGACAAGCGCTAAGGTGTTCATAGCTTGCGGAAGGAAAGTTGTTCTATGGTCCTTAAAATAATCCAGTTCTACGTGATTGTAGCCGTAGCCACTGTCCCTAGCCTTGCGAGCGCCCAATCAGGCCTCGCTGACTCGTTTTGCCGGACCTACATGCCCGTCGTAGAGCAGTCTCTCTATATGCGCGACCAAGGGGTCCCCATAGGTATCTCAAAGGACATGCCCGACTCCGCATTTGATACTAATCGTGAGCTTTGGCTGTGGCTAAATCAGGCGATCGACCTTGCATACCAGGACCCCAATATCGTCCGCGCCGCCGTTGGCGACGGGCGCATGATGCGGAGCTGCGTCGACGCAGTGCGCGGATATTGAGGGCTAGCGCTGTGAAGTTCTCCTGCTCAGCCTTGTTGGCTCTAGCCTTCATGACAGTCGCGGGACAGGCTGCCGCC
>JABBAI010000143.1:2156-3930 GCA_018608045.1 Octadecabacter sp.
GGGCAGCACAGACCTTGAGCTGTCGGCAGACATCTACACTGACTTCCGCCCGTGGCTCGATGGTGACGCCGTCCGCGAGGACGTATTCCGCTTCCGCAAAGGCGAATATCGCTACGACGTAATAAGTGGTCTAACGGCCTCGGGTAATGACGACGTCGCCTATGGTCGCGTGGACGTCTATCAGAGCCAGGACCAGATCGCGTCTTTGGAGTGCGACCCATCCTCTCTCGTGACTCAGTCTTCGGCCCTCTACGACGAGCTGGACGGACTGGCGCTCTGCTGGACCGACGGCCTCGACCGCTGGGCCGAGTGCCCCGAGGCGGAGCCTGAGCCTGAAGTGGGCTCAGCGCTCGGCAAACCAGCGCTGCCTAGCGCCGATAATTCGCCTACCCCTGGTGCGTTAGTTCAGCCACAAACCCCGAACCAACAGTCCGCTGGGCCGTTGGGCACGGGCAATGACACGCTGAACACGGTGACCGAGACCCGATGGACGTTCTACGGCACGCCGTCCTGCGGGATTGGCGGAGAGGTGACAGACTACCAGCGCTTCCTGCCGACGGAGTACTACAATGTCATCACGGGCAACGAGAACCACGCCGACGACATGCGCGTGGAGTACTTCCGCGTGGACGAGGCCCGCCGCCGGTTCGAGGCAAGCTATACCACATGGGTCGCAATGGCCCCGGCTTACCCCTGGACAATCGCAGAATACGTAGGCGTGCTGCAGGCGGACGGCTCCATGGAGCTCTCGACCGTGATACGGCAGGTCGACTTCGACACCGTCAACGACCTCGTCCCACGCTACGACACGACGCGCGAGGAGGAGACGCTGTGGCCGTGCGACAACCTCCCCGAGGCGTCGGCCGGATCCGACGGCGCGACGCGCGTACTCGTCCAAGTGCCCTACGGATTAGACCCAGACGCATATGACAGCTGCGACGCGGTATTTGGTGCGGCGTTCGAGGGGCTGGACGTGCCAATCATGACGATATTCGAGCAGGTGGACGGGACCTGGTACGCCGAGAACTTCCACACGGCACACTGCGAGGAAAACAGCCCAAACATATGCCCCTTCATTGGGGGGGAGTGGACCCAGAACCCCCGCGAAGTCTCGTCAAACCCGATCGTACTGGAGAATACCATCGACGGCTGTACCAACAGCTATGAGTTCATTCTCGACGGGCGGGCGGGTGTTGCAAACAGCTCGAGCCACGGCGACTGTGCCTTAGGGGGTGAACCCTTTACCTACGCGGTGATCGACTGCGCGCGGTAAACATCCGTTCGTGCCTCGCGCGAGGGGCTAGGGGTCTGATGTCATCTCGACGGAACCCACCACCGTTAAAAAATTCACATCAGATTACATTTGAGGGCTGATGGTAGGTAGACTACTTAGAAAGGTCCAATGCCCCACCCTGCCACGGGCATATCGCCGCTACGGTTCTACTATCCCCCATACCTCATTGGACTGTAATCTCTTGCACTGCTGTTCGGCGTCACTCTATTGAGCCAATGCTCCCAACCCAGCACAACCCTCAGCAACATCCTTGAGTTGTACTCGTCGTGTTCGAGCAGCAGGTCAGTCGTCTCAGCTAGGTCTTCGTCTGAACACGCATTGACGTTGGTGCAGACGCTGTATTCCTCAGCCACACGTGCAAGGATCATCGTGCCATCGTCATGCAGCTTCGAGATAGTGAAGAGGTAGCTGCAGAGCAAGGGCATAACGCCCTGCATCCCCGGTCGCAAGTCGCGCAAAAAGACCGTCAAGTACGACAAG
>JABBAI010000204.1 GCA_018608045.1 Octadecabacter sp.
ACCAGCCATTCGTGCAGAGTGCAGCAAGGATCAGAGGTTGAATTCACAGACTGCAGACAAAGGGTGAATTCGCCGCGCGCACCCGAAAGTCTGCTATCTGCAGATAGCGGCAGGGATGAAACGCGAGGAAAGAGAAGTCTGATTTCGCTGTTCCTTCAGATTCCACCCACATCCCTATCAGTGCGTCGGCACTTGTTAATCAAGACGGCTCATTTGATGAGCATCGCACTGACGAAGTAAATAGTGACTGAAGGTCAGTATTTCGAAGCATAAGTACCGTTGATTTGCGCCAACTGCTCTCGCAGGTAAACCCTGAACGCGTTCGTAAGCACCGAAGCAGGCCGATGTGCCGGCAGCAAAATCGAGACATTGCTGGTAATCGTTGGTGCGAATGTACGAAATACAACGCCTGGTGCTGGACTGGTGGCGGCTGTGATCCGGTCAACGACTGCTCCGCACAGACCAGCACCAACAAGTTGAAGCGAGGGCAAGAATGTTCTGAGCACAAACCGTCTATTGAGCGTCGTATCACAACGGACAAAAGCGTCTTGGGTCGCGAGTGTGACGGGATGATCACCAAACAGCATCGCCATGGGATAGTCCTTCAAATCGGTCGGCGTCAAAACATCTTGATCTGCAATAGGGTCAGCTTCAGGAAGAGCGATCACGCACTCAAGTTCAAATGTCTCAATCTTGATAGAGCTACGTGGAGATGGGGTTTCAGCCAACCCGATGTCGTATTCTTGGGACGCGATCAGATCTTCCACCACCTGCGAGGTGCGCATCATGAGATCTGCTTTGACATTCGGCCTGTCCTTGAGGAACTCAGCCAATACTTTGGGCAAAAAAAAGCCGGAAGATGCAGGATGACAGGCAATCCGCAAACTGCCCCGATCAAGTGTGCCAAACTCTGACATCGTCCGGACGGTGCGGTCCAACCGGTCCAGAACCTCCTCGGCCTCTTCCAGAAAGTAATACGCTTCGGCCGTTGGCGTAAGCCGCCCGTGTTCGCGCACAAACAGGTTGAAACCAAGTTCCTTTTCGATGTTTGCGATCATCGTGCTTACCGCAGGCTGCGTGCGCAAAAGCGTGCGGCTTGCTTCAGAAATTGAACCACTACGCATGACTTCTCGGAATGTTTGAAGCTGGCGAAGCGTCAAGTTGGGCAACATGTCATAAATCCTCTTTATGCCTTGAGCGATATTTTAAATTTGAATTTATGGCAAGCCATGGATGATGGTAAGTTAACGCAATTCAAATGGGGGGACACCATGGATCGCTTTGTCGCCGTCTTGCTGACCGGGCTGATCTGCTTTGTCGCTCTGGGGCAGTTCTTTCAGGTTATCACGCGATATGTGCTTCAGATTCCAGTGATGGGTCTGGAAGAAACGATGCTCTATCCCACCATATGGCTATATATCTTGGGTGCGATCAACGCGTCCCGTGAGAACACACATATCCGCGCCAACGTACTCGAAATCTTCATCTCATCCGAGCGCGCGCATACAATTCTTGCCATCATTGGCGAGGCTATCAGCCTGATTGTTGGCCTGTGGATATTGAGCTGGGCTTGGGAGTACACCCAATATGCCTGGCGGGTCTGGCGCGAAAGCCCAACACTTTACATCCCGACCTTCTACTCAGATGTGGCACTGCTTGTGGGTGTGACGCTGATGATGGCCTACACCGCCTCGCATCTCGTCAGGCATGTCCTTATTTTGAAGAATGGAACATCCGCATGATCGAGATCGCGCTTCTTGCTATCGCAATTCTGGTCATAACGCTGACCCTTGGCGTCCCGCTGCCTTACTGCTTTGGTGCGGCCTTGATGGTGATGTATTTCATTGGCGATGTGACGATGAAAGGCATGATGTTGTGGGGCGTGCAGCAGCTTGGCAACCCAATCCTGTTGGCTATTCCGCTCTTTGTTCTGGCGGGCACCATCATGGCAGAGAGTGGGATTGCAGCAGCACTTTTGCGGTTTGTGAATGTGTTTGTCGGTCATATCCGTGGGGGTCTGGGTGTGGTGGCGACGGTCAGCTGCGCTGTGATCGGTGCGATTTCAGGGTCCGGTTTGACTGGCATTGCAGCGATTGGCCCGATCCTGATCCCTGAAATGGAAAAGCGTGGCTATCCGCGTGAATATGCAACGGCGCTGATTGCCAACTCGTCTATCCTCGGGCTGCTGATCCCGCCTTCCGTGACAATGATCATCTATGGCTGGGTGACGGATACGTCGATCCTCGCGTGTTTTCTGGCAACGCTTGGACCTGGCCTTCTGATCATGTTCAGCTTTTCAATGATGAACCTGTGGATGAGCCGCAAATTCGACCTGATCCTTGATGACAAACCAACCTTTAGCGAGCTGTCCTCTGAGGTGGCAAAACGCGGCATCCATGCCTTTCCTGCGCTCTTGATGCCTTTGATTATTCTGGGGGGCATCTATGGCGGGATCATGACGCCCACCGAAGCCGCTGCGGTTGCCGTCATCTATTCGGTGCCGGTGGGCTTCCTGATCTACAAGGGCCTGCGCATTTCGAATTTCTTTGCTGCGGGAAAAGAAGCAGCGACAGCCGTTGGCGCGATCATGTTCATGATCCTGTTTTCCATGATCCTTAGCCAGATGTTTGTCTACGAAAGCATCCCGCAGAAAATCGTAGCGAGTATTTTTGAGATCACCGAGAACAAGATTCTATTGCTCATCTTCATCAACATCATGCTCTTTCTGGTTGGCATGGTGGTCAACGATGTGACCGCGATCATCCTGATCGCACCGCTGCTGCTGCCGCTGATGAACGCGCTCGGCGTCAGCCCGATCCAATTCGCCGCGATCATGGGGGTGAATACGGCCATGGGTGGGGTCACACCGCCCTATGCCTCGATCCTGTATTTGGGGGCTCGGATCGGGAAGGTCAAAGTGACCAAAGTCATCCCGCCAGCAATGTACCTCATCGTGACTGGCTATGTGCCGGTCGTGTTTCTCACCTCGTTCTGGCCTGACCTGTCGCTCTATTTACCCCGCCTGTTCGGATACTGAACCACCTTCAAAAACGAAACAATCAACAAGGAGAATTACAAATGAAAACTCAACTTATGGCCACTGCGCTGGCGACCCTCATGGCTGTATCGCCAGCATTTGCTGAAACCCTCAAGATGAGCCACGTGCGCCCCCAAGACGCCACCATCGACGTCGAACTGCGTGCCTTTGCTGCCGAGGTTTCGACAGCGACCGGTGGCGATGTCGAAATCGAATTGTTCCCCGCATCTGCGCTTGGCGATTACACTGCCGTACAGGAACGCATCAGCGTTGGCGCATTGGACATGGCAACACAGCCCGCCGCTGCCGCCGTTGACCGCCGCATGCAAATCTCGTCCTTCCCGTATATGGCCGAAACATGGGCACAAGCGCGTGCAGTTTATGGTCCCGGCGGGGTGGTGCGTGACGTCATGAACGGTCTTTATGCCGAGCAAGACATCACTATGCTCGCAGCCTATCCGGTATACTTCGGCGGCATTGCCCTGAACGTGGAAAACTCCGATCCGGCCAGCACCGAGCCAAACGGCATCAAAGTGCGCGTCCCCGGCATCAAATCCTTCCAGCTTACGGGCGAAGCACTGGGTTACATCCCATCACCGATCCCGTTCTCAGAAGCCTTCACAGCCGTCCAAACAGGTGTTGTTGATGGCGTAATCGGTTCAGGTGCAGAAGGTTATTATGCCTCGTTCCGCGATGTAACCAAGACCTACATCCCTGCCAACACGCACTTTGAAGTTTGGTACATGATCATCTCGAACGAGAGCCTCGCGTCACTTTCCCAAGAAGATCAGGCTGCCTTGACAGAACAAGCGGCCGCATTCGAGGCAACGCGCTGGACGGTTGCTGAAGCCGATCAGGGTAAAAA
>JABBAI010000053.1 GCA_018608045.1 Octadecabacter sp.
GCGATTTCCACGATCACCAATATGGCCGCTGGAATGTCGGACGAGGCCATCAGTCATGAGCACACGAAAGCCATGGCCCCACTGGGTGCTGCGAAACTGGAAAAGGTACTGCGGACGGCACTGCCGCGCATGTAATCTCAGACAGTAAGATTTCTGGTCTTATTTATGGCGTCAAATTGGCCGTTGAACTTAATACCGTTGCAGGCGTAAGGAGATGCCATGCAAGTATACCTCCCCATAGCAGAAGTGTCTGTGAACGCGTTTTTACTGCTTGGATTGGGTGGAATTGTCGGGATTCTGTCAGGTATGTTTGGTGTGGGCGGCGGATTTTTAATGACGCCGCTTTTGTTTTTTATCGGCATTCCGCCCGCCGTCGCCGTAGCGACCGAAGCCGTGCAGATCGTTGCATCATCGTTTTCTGGGGTTTTAGCGCATTTAAGGCGTAAGTCCGTGGACTTGAGGATGGGGACCGTTCTGCTGATTGGCGGCCTTGTTGGTGCCGCCTTGGGTGTGCTGCTGTTCAACTATCTCAAATCCCTCGGCCAAGTCGATTTGCTGGTGAAGCTTTGCTACGTCGTGTTCCTCGGGGTGATCGGCGGGCTGATGTTTGTTGAAAGCTGGCGCGCGATCCGTCGGTCCAAAGTGGTTGGCGGGCCGCCTCTGCGCAAAAAGCACGGATGGGTTCACGCGCTGCCGTTCAAGCTGAAGTTCCGCGTTTCAGGGCTGTATATCTCAGTCATTCCGCCGCTGATCGTTGGCCTGTTGGTCGGTATTCTGGCCGCCATCATGGGTGTTGGTGGTGGGTTCATCATGGTGCCCGCGATGATCTATTTGCTGGGCATGCCCACGAAGGTCGTGATCGGCACGTCTCTGTTCCAGATTATATTCGTGACGGCCTTCACCACGATGCTGCATGCGACGACCAACTTTACTGTTGATATTGTGCTGGCGGTTTTGTTGCTGGTGGGCGGTGTGATTGGCGCGCAGGTCGGCGCGCGCATCGGCGTCAAGATGAAGGCTGAACAGCTGCGTATTTTGCTGGCAATCATGGTGTTGGTTGTGTGTGGAAAGCTTGCGCTTGATTTGTTGTTGGTCCCCTCTGAACTGTACTCTCTCGGCGCGGCGCGGGGGCATTGATGTTACGTTTGCTGTCCCTACTGGTACTGCTGGCCCTGCCCGTTCAGGGTGAGGAAATTGTTCTTGGATTGAGCCGTGACGAAGTCGCAATCACCGCGAATTTCGATGGATCTGACGTAATGATTTTCGGGGCCGTAAAGCGCGAAGCCCCAGCACCCGGTGGTGGCCCGCTTGAGGTGATTATCACGCTGGCTGGACCGTCTGAATCGGTGTTGGTGCGCCGCAAGGAACGGCGGCTTGGCATCTGGGTGAATACCGATTCCGTCGAAGTTGATGTTGCACCGTCGTTTTATGCCGTAGCCACGTCCGCACCCTTTCGCGACGTTTTAACCGAAGTCGAAGACCTGCGGTACGGCGTGTCGATTCCGCGTGTAATCCGCTCTGTGGGTGCCCCCGCAAATGTCGCCAATTCAGAAACCTTCACCGAAGCCCTGATCCGTATCCGTGCAGCCTCCGGATTGTATCAAATCCTCGACAGTCAGGTCGACATTGAGGAAGAGACGCTGTTTCGCGGCCAGATTGCCCTGCCGGCCGCTTTGACCGAAGGCGAATACGTCGCGCGGATTTTCATTACCCGTGGCGGCGTGGTTATGGATGAATACCAGACATCTATCGCCGTTTATAAGGCGGGGCTTGAGCGTTGGTTGTTTGAAATGTCGCGCAATCAGCCGTTCTGGTACGGGCTTATGTCGCTGGCGATTGCGATCAGCGCGGGATGGCTTGCGTCTGCGGCGTTCCGGATCTTCGCGCGTTAATTCAGGTTAACCCCGTCCGACGAACGGCATCTTTGTCGCCATGATCGTTTGAAACAATGTGTTCGCATGCAGCGGCAGGTTCGCCATATTCCAGACGGCATCGACAACATGGCTGACCTCCATTGACGGGGGCGCGTCTTGGCCGCTGGCGACCGCCGCATCAATGATCCCGCGCAGCAGGTCGGTTTGGGCATTGCCGATGTCGATCTGGCTGGCGGTAATGTCAAACGGGCGACCATCCAGCACGAGCGTTTTGGTCAGCCCCGTGATGCCATGTTTTGTGGTCGTGTAGGTCACCGCCCCTTCGCGCGGGGCGTGGGCCGAAATCGAACCGTTGTTGATGATGCGCCCCCCTTGCGGATGCTGATGGCGCATATGTTTGAAGGCCGCGCGCGCGCATAGAAACATCCCCGTCAGGTTGACGGAAACGGCGTTGGTCCAATCGTCGATGCTGACTTCATCAATCGATGCTGCGGGCGTAAATATGCCCGCGTTGTTAAACAACACATCGATGCGGCCTGCGTGGGTGGTGAATGTGTCGAACGCGGTTTCCACGGCTGATGGGTCGGTGACATCGCACGGCAAAACGTGGGCATTCGGCGCATGTGCTGCAACGGCGTTCAGCGCGTCTGCGCGCCGCGCGATCAGGCCGACAGTCCAGCCCTGCGCGATGAATTTTTCAGCAACCGCGCGGCCAATGCCACTGCTCGCCCCTGTGACGACAATCGTGTTCATGCGTCTTCGCCGTCTGCTTGCATGGCCAGCTTTAGAGGGGCGGGTGCGACGGCGAGGTCATCTGTGCTGAGCAGCGCGGACGGGCGCGCGAGGCGGTTGCGCACGACCCAGCAGAGTTTGTTTTCCGCCCGTGTGATCGCCACGTAGGCAAGGCGTTTCCACAACGGCTGGCCCGCCTCAACACGGCCCATGCGCGACGCAGCATAGATATCGGGCGCAAAGACCTGCACCGTGTCCCATTGCGATCCTTGGGCCTTATGGATCGTAACGGCGGCCCCGTGAAGGAACGTGGCGCCCATCTTCGCGGCGAAGGGAATGAACGGTTCTTCGTCGCCTTCAAGTTCGATTTTAACGATGCTGGCAGCGCTCAGCTGCGGGTCTTCTGCACCGATCATGTGCAGGCGGGAAAACCCGGGCTTTCGACCAGGCCCGAGGTAGATGACTTGAGCGCCTTTGATCAAACCGCGCGCCTCAAGGTCGAGGCGTTTTTTGCGGTGTTTCATCGGCAGTTCGATGCCGTCACAAATCAGCGGTTCCCCCGCGAGGAGTTCATCGGCCGGCGCGCCGAACGCGTTGCGAAAGGCATGGATCAATTTGATGCGGGTCGCGTTGCGCCACACAAGGCAGGGCGAGCGCGCCATGAGGTCGCTTTCGACCCGCTGGGCCATAACCACG
This sequence comes from Octadecabacter sp., assembly GCA_018608045.1. Classification (GTDB taxonomy): domain Bacteria; phylum Pseudomonadota; class Alphaproteobacteria; order Rhodobacterales; family Rhodobacteraceae; genus Octadecabacter. The sequence continues at coordinate 3,303 of JABBAI010000053.1, forward strand.
CGTTCGTCTTTCGCCGCAGCTTCAGCCACGAATTTTTCAAAGGCGTAGAAATCAACCTGCGGATCGGCCAGCGCGTGGGCGAGGTCAAGGATCGGGTTATCTGCGGATTGGCGGTGCACACGCGACAGGATCAATTGTTTGGATTCAGGCAGACGTTCAAACACCATCTTGCCGCCTTCTGCCTTAACAGGGGGCAGCTGGGCGGGATCACCGAACAACACAAGCGTCGGAAAAATGTCCTGCAAGTCCTCAAATTGTTTGGCGTCGAGCATTGAGGATTCATCAACGAAACCAATATCGAGAGGGTCTTCGCGACGTTTCCAACCGGTGATGAAATCAGACCCCTTCAGGCCAGCCGCAGCCAATGCCGCCGGCACGGACGTGTTGATTTGATAAGACGCAAAGGCGCGATCGAGCGCGATGTCTGTGACACCTTCAAGTTGCAGAACATCGGGGTCGGGGCGGTCACCGTTTCCGGCCAGCCATTCCGCGATCTTTTCGTATTCGGGATCATACATCGGCGTGTACAAAATCCGGTGGATCGTGGTGGCGGGCACGCCGCGGTTGCGCAA
>JABBAI010000080.1 GCA_018608045.1 Octadecabacter sp.
AGCCATCACCCCTAACCGCGGGGGACGACGCGATTATGGTGTCCGACCCCGAGGCAGAGGCCGACCAATTGGACCGCCTGAATGGCTGGAAAAAAGATCGCGATGCAGATGCGGTGGCAAAGGCGCTGGCCGAATTGAAAGCCGCGGCACTGGATGGCACAAATATCATGATTCCATCCGTTGCGGCCGCCAAAGCAGGTGTAACGACGGGGGAGTGGGCCGAAGTCATCCGCCAAGCGTTCGGCCAATACCGCGCGCCTACAGGTGTTTCGCACAACCCGTCCAACCGCACAGAAGGTTTGGACGAGATCCGCGACCGCGTGGCTGCGGTGAGTTCAAAACTCGGGCGGAAATTGAAATTCTTGATGGGCAAGCCTGGCCTTGATGGGCATTCTAACGGCGCCGAACAGATTGTAGCACGGGCGCGCGATTGCGGGATGGATATTACCTATGAGGGCATTCGCCTGACACCGGACGAAATTATTGAGGCCGCACAGCGTGACTACGCGCATGTTATCGGGCTTTCGATTTTGTCGGGATCACATATTCCGCTGATCACCGAAATGATGGACAAAATGCGTGCGCTTGGGCTGTCCCATATTCCTGTCGTCGTGGGCGGTATTATTCCGGATGACGATGCCGCCGCGTTGGTGGCCATGGGGGTCGCGCGGGTCTACACGCCTAAAGATTTCGAATTGAACCGCATAATGGAAGATATCGTGACTTTGGCGGATCCATCAGGCGTCGCGGCGCAATAAGCCCAGCCATCATTACCGTCCTTTAAACGCCGAATTCCTTTTGACGCTACATTTTCGCTATCCTTTTGGCTAGCGGACACCTAATTTCACTTTTAATATTAGTACAAATCTTTAAACGGGTTTGGTGAACTTGAAAGGTCAATGCGATGAAGATCAATCTCAAAAATATGACACGTAAAGAGCTTGAGAAGCTGGGCTCTGACGTTGAAAAGGCGCTGGTGAAGCTGCAAAAGAAGGACCTAAAAAAGGTCCGTTTGGAAATGGACAAGCTCGCGGCGGCGCATGGTGTGACTGTGGCAGACGTGCTGGGTGGACGCGCCCCTGCCCCTGCCAAAAAGGCCGTTAAGGCGAAGGCGAAATCGACGCCAAAGTACGCCAATCCAAAAGACGCATCACAAACATGGACTGGCAAAGGTCGTCAGCCTGTTTGGTTTAAGGATGCAATTGCTGCCGGAAAATCCCCCGGCAGCATGGCGATCTAATTATTCGTCTAATTTGATGACCAGATCATCGTAGCTATAGCTTTGTTCGATGATGCCACTGTCGCCAGCGATAAATTCGGGATCGGATGGTAAACAACCGATCCCGCAAATCTGGAATGTCACCATATCCGTTGTGTCGATGTACCAAAGGCGCCCGCCCGGCGTCGCGACCCAGCCATCAATGGCTTCGTCTTCGTCACCTTCCATGTCCGTACCACTTGGCAATTCGCTGCTGCAGCCGGGGGAAAACCCGCCGTGGGTGTGATAGGATGCTGTAATCAATTCAAGGTTGGTTGGGTCATCTGACAAACAACTGCCTTCGTCCCCGCGTGTGGGTTGCGAATAGGCAAGTTCACCGTCGGCGGTGAAGCCGATATAGCCACAAAATTCCACGTTCTGTTCAATAGATGTTGGGTTCAGGTCTGCGAAAACCGACCTTATCAAGGCTTCTTCGTCGATGCTTTGGCCCAGTAGCGTGGTCGGCATCAGTGCCAATATCCAGCAAGCTTTCATTGTATCGTTCTCCTGCGGGGATTAAACTTTCCCAAATCAAACAGGAAGTGAGCGCCATGACAATCCATATCGGAGCAAACAAAGACGACATTGCGGACGTAGTGTTGATGCCCGGCGATCCCTACCGCGCAAAGTGGGCCGCCGAGACGTTTTTGACGGGGGCGACCTGCATCAACGAAGTGCGCGGTATGTTGGGTTTCACGGGAGAGTGGAATGGCCACCGCGTCACGATCCAAGGGTCGGGCATGGGCATGCCGTCCATGTCGATCTATGCAAATGAATTGATCCGCGATTTTGATGTTCAGACGCTAATTCGCATCGGATCATGTGGTGGAATGCAAGACCACGTGAAAGTGCGCGATGTTATTCTGGCGCAAACGGCGAGTACTATCGCCACCCCGTCCAGCACGATTTTTCGTGAATTGAATTATGCGCCAAGCGCGGATTTTGACCTGCTGCACAAGGCGTTTCATGCGGCCGAAAAAATGGACGTCGATGTGCATGTGGGCGGGATTTATTCATCTGACACATTCTATGATGAACGCCCTGATCTGAATAAAGAAATGCAGCGCCACGGTATTTTGGGCGTCGAGATGGAGGCTGCGGAGCTTTATACATTGGCCGCGCGGTATGGTCGTCGTGCCTTGGGCGTTATGACCGTATCTGACCACCTTTTGACGGGTGAGGCGTTGCCAGCCGATCAACGCGAGCGCAGCTTTGGGGATATGGTGGACATCGCGCTGGCGGCGGCGTTTGCCGATTGATCGGGTTTTCTTTGGTTTAAAAATACTCAAGCGGACCCAACAAAAAGCGGCGCCCTCAACCAGAAAGCGCCGCTTTTTAAGTGACCGAAATCCCGTCTTAAACGGTGCGTTCAATCATCATTTTCTTAACGTGCGCAATCGCCGCCGCAGGGTTCAGACCCTTGGGGCAGGTTTTCGCACAGTTCATGATGGTGTGGCAGCGGTATAGCTTGAACGGATCTTCGAGGTCGTCCAGGCGTTCGCCCGTGGCCTCATCACGGGAATCGATGATCCAGCGATACGCGTGCAACAATGCAGCTGGTCCAAGATACCGATCGCCATTCCACCAATAGGACGGGCAGGATGTTGAACAACACGCGCACATGACGCATTCGTACAAACCATCAAGCTTTTTGCGGTCATCCACAGACTGCTTCCACTCTTTGGCGGGGCGGTTGGTTTTGGTTTCCAGCCATGGCATGACGGATGCGTGTTGCGCATAGAAGTGTGTCAGGTCGGGAATCAAATCCTTGACCACTGGCATGTGTGGCAGCGGATAGATTTTGATGTCGCCCTTGATTTCATCCATGCCATAGATGCACGCCAGCGTGTTGATCCCGTCGATGTTCATCGCGCAGGACCCACAGATCCCTTCGCGGCAAGACCGGCGGAACGTCAGGGTCGGGTCGATGTCAGATTTGATCTTGATCAACGCGTCCAGAACCATCGGACCACAGGTGTCCATATCCACGAAATACGTGTCCAGCGACGGGTTTTTGCCGTCATCAGGATTCCAACGATAAATCTGCACTTTGCGCAGAGTGTTGGCACCTTCGGGCTTGGGCCAGGTTTTGCCCGTCGTCATGCGGGAATTCTTGGGCAGGGTCAGTTGAACCATTTGGATCGGCTCCTGTTCGGGTTAAGTCAGCGCAGAGGTTGCACAATTTACGGTCTCGGGCCGCGACAAAATGTTTGAAACGAGAGTGATATTTTCGGGTGTCACGCCTTGAACGCCCAGTGCGAACAATTCTTCGCCCGTTGCGTTGTCGATGACGCAATTGGTCAACGCCACGCCAACGGGACCAGGCACCGTATCTGCCACGATGGGGCCAACAACGGCTTTTGCAGCTTCGCGGCCTGTGTCAACGGCGACTGTTTCAACAACGTCACAGGCTGTCAGGGCCAAAGCGGCGGCGGTCAGGATGAAGGGAAGTTTCATGATGGTCTCCAATCGGTCAAATTAACGCAGCACAGGGGGGCGGATGGGTGTCGATCCCGTGCGATCAAACACGCAGGATTCATACACGTCAACAGGATCGCGGCCCGCGAGGAAGTCTGACGA
>JABBAI010000161.1 GCA_018608045.1 Octadecabacter sp.
GCGCCAAGGATTTTCTTAAATGTCATAAAACTCTCCCAAGTTCTTGTTGGAGGGCCACATTTGTCCGTGGTCCACGTTCTCAGCCTGCTTGTAGGCAGTCACATATTCGTTAATGCGTCAAATTAAGCAATGTCCTGCGCGAAAGTTCAACCGATTCTTACTGGAGCAGAGCAGTTGGCGCGCGGATTAGTCAGACGATGCAGCGGAAAGCACAGCTTTCATGCAGATCGCAGACGTACCGTTCTTGTAATAGTTCGGTCGAATTGAAAATCCGGTAAAACCACACCGTGCATACAGCGCCCGCGCAGCCGTGTTCTGGTCAGAGACATCCAAAAACACCTCTTGCACGTTGACCGCCGCGAGGTGGCGCAGCGCGTTGCGCAACAATGTCGTCGCTCGCCCGTGTCGCTGCACATCGGGATGGGTGGCCAGCGTCAAAATCTCGGCCTCGGGTCCCGCAAGACGCACCAATGCAAAACAAAGTTCAGTCCCAAAGACCAGCGCCTTGGGATCGGTCAGGTAGCCTGCGAAATCCCCGGCGCCCCAACCTTCCTGTCGACCAAATGCTGCCTTATGCGTCGCCGCCAAAGCATGAGAAGACACATCAGCCGTCATGGCAAAATCAGCGGTGGCTGTTCGCGCGGCGGTGCGGCATCGGGTGGTTTAACATAGAGAGGGGCAGGGCGGTCCGTGGTGCTATGAAGCCGCCCCGCCGCGATACGTGCGATCGCCTCAATCGGGGTGCATTCGGCAATCGCGAGGTTCCAATCGCTCGGTTGGCCACCAAAATAGAGGGCCGCGACATCCTCAGCAGTAGGTCCGCAAAATCGCGGATCGGCCTTGCCCGGAATTTTTGGAAGGCTGGTCACATCTGTAAGGTCAACAAGCGCCGGATTTGGGTCGCCGTCCGCCACAAAGTTCTGGACATAAGCTTGATTGCGCGGGGCAGTCAGGCAAGCAACGGCGTTTGGAACGCCATAGGTCACAGCTTCAAAATTGCTGACCCCGATCGCAGGTTTGACCAGCCCCAATGCCAGCCCACGCGCGGCTGACACCGAAATGCGAATACCAGTGAAGTTTCCAGGCCCGACGCCAACACCAATCCCGTCAAGATCGGCCCACGTCACGCCGTTGTCGGCCAATACCTCTTCCAGAAGGATCATCAACCTCTCGGCCTGACCTTTGGCCATCTCTTCGATGCGGCTCACGATCTGGCCGTCACGCAGCAAAGCGGCGGCACAATGCGCCGCCGATGTGTCGAATGCCAAAAGGGTTGTCATTTAGGCGGCGACGGGCCGAACTTCGACCACTTCCGGAATGTAGTGGCGCAGCAGGTTTTCGATGCCCATTTTCAACGTCAAAGTGGAGGACGGACATCCTGCGCACGCACCTTGCATGTGCAGGTAAACCACACCGCGATCAAAGCCGTGGAACGTGATGTCGCCCCCGTCTTGCGCCACCGCTGGGCGCACGCGTGTATCAAGCAATTCTTTGATCTGATTGACGATTTCACCGTCTTCGCCTGTATGTTCGGCGTGGCCGGATGCAGCCTGTTCACCTTCAATCACGGGCGCGCCGGATTGGTAATGTTCCATGATCGCACCAAGAATTGCTGGTTTGATGTGATCCCATTCAACCGCGTCCGTCTTGGTGACGGTCACAAAGTCGATGCCAAAAAACACGGCAGCAACGCCGTCCACTGCGAAAATACGACCCGCCAGCGGGCTTTTGGCCGCGGCTTCAACGCTTGGGAAATCGGCGGTTCCGACTTCAAGCACGTTCTGGCCGGGCAAGAATTTCAATGTCGCGGGGTTCGGTGTGGATTCAGTCTGGATGAACATCTGAGAAACCTTTTTTGTCAGTATTTATAGATACAACTGATGGGCCCCAAAGTCAAGGTTTGGAATGGTTCTAAACACCACAAACAGACCGCCCCGATCACCGCGCCCTGACTGTTGCCCTGTCTGTTAACTGATCGCCTCAAGGCGCTCTTTTGACATGTCACCGGGCACAATCGTCATCGGGATCGGCAAAGACCCCGCCTGTTTGGTCATCGCCGAAATCAAAGGCCCAGGGCCCTTTTTGTCGGACGTCGCACCAAGAACCAGAACGCCCACATCAGGGTCCTCCTCGATCTGGGCGAGGATTTCGTTCACAGGAACGCCCTCACGGATCACGAGTTCAGGATCGACGCCCTGCTTGTCACGCATCCATTTTGCGAAGACCTCAAAATGGACCTCGATGCGTTCGCGGGTTTCGGCGCGCATCACATCTGCGACCCCGATCCAGTGGTTGAATTCATCTGGTGGAATAATCGACAGCACTTCGACGCCGCCGCCCGTCTTGGCAGCCCGCATGGCGGCAAAGCGCATGGCGTTCAGACATTCACGGCTATCGTCTAGAATTACGAGGAACTTGCGCATGGTTGTCTCCCTAAAAGCAGGTATCACAATGGATCAGCGGCTGCGCGTGCGCAATGGATATGTGCGTTTACGTCAACTTGCGCGTTACGGCACGCAGACAGACGTTGCCACATTGCTGGGCGCAAAACAGCGCGGCCTGCAATAGGGCCAGATAAATCGCGGCTGCCGCAGTCACCGCCAGATCACTAATACGCACCGCAGCCCGAAACACGCGGGCCTTGCCGAGAACTTCAAACGCGGCGCGTGCCTTAGGGCCCATGGCGTCCGTGACCCGTGCCAATCGTGCCGCATCCTGCGGGCTGTCCACATGCCGCACCAGTGACACGGCGTCTGCCACGGATGTATTTTGGGCCACACGGCGCAGCGATCCGCCGATATCCGTCAGCTCCGCCAATTTAGCGCTATCGACCAACGCCGACGCGCCTGTGCGAAAGGCCAGAAAATCCCCGATCCGGTCCCAGCGCACGGCACCGCCCACCAGATCCGTCAGACGCGCGGTCAGGGGCGCAGATAATGTCCCCATCTGCCGCGCCATCCGCAACACCGCTGTCCCTGCCTTCAACGAATAACTGGTCCCGCCGCTGGCCAGCACAGCGCCCGTCGCACCAAGCCCGACAATCGCAAGACCCACGTCCAAACGGTCCACATCACCGCCCTCGATATAGACAGCGCCTGCGCGGCGCAGGGCATTCACATCGCCCGCAGGGGTCAGCTCAAACGGCAAAGCACAGGCACCGATTTGCGCAATCGTCGCGCAAGCAGTGATATCAACGGCGCAGGCCCCACAGGCCGTGGTGCGCGCCCAAATCCCGCTTGTCGCGATGTTGAGGTCATTGATATCCGCCAGCATCGCATCGGGCAGTTGCACGCCGTGATCATTGGCCAGTTGCAGCAATAGCAAAATCTGCCCGAGGTCTTGGGCAAGGATCGCATCCTGCATGCGGGGCAGCAGCCAGCCCAGATCAACCTCGCGCGCGATGGCCGATGTGATTGCACTGCGGGTTTGTTCGATCGATCGATCCAAAAGGGGCGCTGCAAACGGCGATTGCAGCAACAGCCATGCCGCAAAGATGACGGTGATCCCGAACGGTGACAGCCGCAGAACAAAATAGAGCACGCGTTTCACGCCGATCACCATGGCCCGCCTCCCATTCGGTTTCGAGAACATTAACAGCCCGAACCCCACCATCATATCCTGTTAACGCGGTGCAGGCATCCTAGATCATGGTTAACCCGCAGGCCTAAAACACCCGCGCCATGGAATATTCTAAACGGCAGCCGGTTTCACAGACCACCTCGACGCATGCAGAGACCCTGGTGCAGCAAAGGTGCAGAAACAGGTCGCAGCGCACAGACCTTGGGGATCAATGCCCCACGGCCCAGCCTTTTTATCCGACGTTCGCTA
>JABBAI010000205.1 GCA_018608045.1 Octadecabacter sp.
GGCCCTACGGAGTTTTCGGGTTTTGGGTAATGACGCGGGCGGTAAGCGCCAATGCGGTCAGGATGAACACCCCGATGACAACGGCCACGGTCAGGATCGCGGCGATGTCGTCATAGGGAAATGTGCCTGCATTGGTGGTCGACACAGCGCCAGCCGCAAGGGCCGACGCAAAGACCAAACGCCCCACAAAGCTTTTGAGGGAAAGCCATGTCGCGCGGCTGTCATCGGGCAATAGGGGTTGGATTTGCCCAAGAATAAAGGGGCGGGACAGGGCGTCGGGCACCATGCGCAGCAGCAAGAACACCAATACAATCGCGCTGTCTGTCAGGGCCATGACGCCGCTGATTGCGATTTGTAATGTAAATGCCCCAAGCAACAACATGGGCAGGCCCAAAGCCGCGCGCAGCTTTAACGCAAACAAGGATGCGACCACGGAAATGACCATCATCAATGCCGTGACAGCACCACTGACCAAGGGCGCAGAGGCGGCAAACCCTGCGCCATCCAGTGCCTCAAGGATAAAGGGTTGGCCAAAGACGAACGGCAAATGGCTGAACCCGTACATCGCAACGGTGAGCGCAAAGAACCACAGCAGCACCGGATTGCGGAAGGCATCGCCCAAATGTGTGACCCGCAGCAATTCAGATCCTTCGGCGGACGGGGATGTGCGCGGCGGTTCAACCATAAGAAACGTCACCCAAATCAGCCCGATCATCGCAATGGCCCCTGCAACGAAAGGCATACGCGGATCAATCAACGCCATCGCGCCACCCGTGATGGCAGACAGCGCGAGCGCGGCGAAGGAATAGCGCCAGGCGACGACTTCTTGGGCTTCGATTTCGTCGGTCCTGTCTGATGCGGCAAGGCTTTCATATAGCATCGCTTCGTCCGTACCACTTGCGAACGCACCGCCCATTCCGATCAGGGTTTGTGCGATTGCGAACGTTATAAAACTGTCCCCCACGGCAAGGCACACGGCCCCCGCGAAGGCCGCAAAAGCGCTTGCGATCAGGGTTTTACGCCGCCCAAACTTATCGGACATGTAGCCTGAGGGAACTTCCAGTATGGTCGTTGAGACGTCATAAACGGCGTACAGCAAGATCGCTTCGGACGCGGACAGCACGTCTTGAAAGTACAAAAACCACATGGCCTGCCAGAAGATCAGGCTGCGCAAAAAGCGTGACCAACGGTAGAGGGTAATGTTGCGTTCAATGGCTTGCATTACCAAGACCCTAACAGGTCGCGCCCTGAATGCTATTTAACTTCTTCGATGCGGATCGCGACGGGATCACCCTGCACGACGGTTGTTTTGGCCATTGATTGAAGGGCCTCGTCCAGTGCGGAGCGTGTGACTTTGTGGGTCACGATCAGCACAGGTGCTGCGGTGTCTTGGTGGCCGTATTGGCGCATCCGGTCGATCGACACGCCCGCATCGCCAAGCACGGCGGCGACTTTGGCCAAGGCACCCGGTTGGTCGACCAGCTGCATGCGCAGATAATACGGCGCGGGCACGGCGGCCTTGGCAGGCTTTGCGACTTTCAGCGTTGTTGCAGGCTGGCCGAACGTCGGCAGGCGCAAACCACGGGCGATGTCGATGATATCTGACAACACCGCTGATGCGGTCGGACCCATGCCCGCACCCGCACCACGCAAAACGATCTGCCCCACAGCGTCGCCTTCGATCACCACCATATTGGTGCCACCGTCCAACTGACCGAGGGGGGAATTGTCCGGCACAAGGCAGGGCGACATGCGTTGCTCCAAACCACGGCCCGTCATCTGCGCCACGCCAAGCAATTTGATACGATAGCCCATGTCGGCGGCGGTATCGATGTCTTCTAGGGTGATGTTCTGGATTCCCTCAAGTTCAACCGCGTCGAAATCGACCTGCGTGCCAAACGCCACAGACGACAACAGCGCGAGCTTGTGGCCCGCATCAATCCCGCCAACGTCCAAGTTTGGATCAGCCTCAAGATAGCCGAGCTTGTCGGCTTCTGCGAACAGAGCGTTATATCCCTGACGGGTCGCCTGCATCTGGGTGAGGATATAGTTACAGGTACCATTCATCACGCCCATGACGCGGGTGATGTCATTGCCAGCAAGACCTTCGGTCAGGGCCTTCATCACCGGAATACCGCCCGCCACTGCGGCCTCATAACGGATCACGGTGCCCGCGGCTTCGGCTGCGATTGCAAGGGCCTGACCGTGGTGGGCGAGCATGGCTTTGTTTGCTGTAACCACGTCTTTGCCAGCCTTGATCGCGGCTTCGGTTGCGTCTTTGGCGGGGCCTTCGTCGCCGCCCATCAGTTCTACGAAGACATCCACATCGTCACGTTTGGCAAGCGCGACAGGATCATCCTCCCAAGCGTAATCACACAGCGGCACGCCGCGATCTTTGTCTTTAGAACGTGCGGAGACGGCGGAAATTGTGATTTTGCGACCTGTGCGGGCCTCGAGCAATGCCGATTGCTGGCGCACGATGCGCACGACGCCTACACCAACGGTTCCGAGGCCAGCGACGCCGAGGCGAAGGGGAGATGTCATACTGCGTATCCTTAAATCTGGCCTGAATCTGGCCTAAAATTGGGTTGAGCGGGTGTTAGCCTGTCAGTGCGCAGACTTCAACGCACGCCGCGCAGCATTCTTGTGCGCACCGCTGCCGGAATGACCGGACCGCGCAGACGTGCCGCGCGTGCATTGAGAGTGACGATCCGTGGTGCCACGTCGGCTGCGGTTGTGGTTGCTGTTGCGGTGTTGGAATTGATCTGGGCGATCAGCGGCGCAAGATCAGGAAACGGCGCGTTGGCCAACGCAGGGGCAACCGTGCCGTCAAGCGCGGGGAACTGCGTGCAGGCGGGCAACACGATCAGAAGGGCAAAGACGAGGCGCATGGGTGTGTCCAACAAGGTCACCTAATCATAGTGGGGCAGCTTGGGGCGGGCAAGAGACGACGGAGCGGCTGCGCCGCCCCTGATTTTTAGTGGATGTGGAAAGGTCGCAGCATCGCGGTCGGGTTTGGAGTTTTACTGAGCATGTCGGATGCCTCCAGCGGGGATATTTGAAACACAAAGATCGCAGGTGTCGCGTTTGGCGCAGACGTGTCGTAGATCGCGCGAAAGATTTGAGAAAACAGGAGCGTTTCATGAAGGTTGGATTTGTAGGTTTGGGATCGGTGGGCGGTAAGCTTGCGGGGTCTGTGTTGCGCAATGGCTTTGAACTGGTGGTTCATGATTTGGATGCCGATTCCGTCGCGGGATTTGTTGCGCGCGGCGCGCAAGACGGCGGGTCGCCAGCGCAGTTAATGGACATGTGCGATGTTGTGATCACGTGTTTGCCCTCCCCTGCGGCGTGTTCTGCGGTTGTCGAAGCGATGTTGCCGTCAGTGCGCGCGGGTAAAATCTGGCTTGAGATGTCGACCACGGACGCGGATGAAGTTCAGCGATTGGCCGCCGCAGTTCAGGATGCGGGTGGTCTTGCTGTTGATTGCCCCGTGTCCGGTGGCTGCCACCGTGCCGCGACGGGCAACATTTCGATCTTTGCGGGCTGTGATCGCGACACATTCGACGCTGTTTTGCCGATCTTGACCACGCTGGGGCGGCGGGTTTTGCACACAGGGCCCGTCGGGTCGGCGAGTACATTGAAGGTGATGACCAATTATCTTGCCACGGCGAACCTGTTGTCGGTGTGTGAAGCCATGGTGACGATGAAGGCTGCTGGAATGGATATGGCCACGACCTATGAGGCGATTAAAATTTCAAGCGGGACGTCGTTTGTTCATGAAACCGAAAGTCAGGTGATCCTGAA
>JABBAI010000084.1 GCA_018608045.1 Octadecabacter sp.
CAAATTGCACTACTTGAACAGCAATCCAGCCATTCTCGCGGTAAGCTGCGATAGGCTTTTGAAAAGCTGCACCAAATTCTGCCCCATGCTTTGGGTTGGGTTCGGCGCTTGAGTTGTATTTACTCAGAGCGTGCCTTTGCGACAATATTCGTCAAGATTGCCGAGGTGTTAGAGGCCCAGATCAGCCAATCGCGCGGTCTGGCGCTGCGCTAGAATATCAACTTCGTGCGCGGCACTGGCGTTTAGCGCGCTCCCGGGCTGTCGAAGCGTCGGATGCGCAATCGCGCCTCGTTTTGCGAGGCTGTATTTGCGGATCGCCAAGCCAAGGCCCGGCTGCGCCTCATAGCGGATCATCGGCATATAGGCGTCAAATATATCGCGGGCACGGACCTCATTACCCGACGTCATCGCGTCCACGACCTGCGCCATCATTTCAGGGTAGGCGAAACCAGTCATAGCACCGTCCGCCCCGCGCAGCATTTCTTCCAGAAGATACATCCCGCCGTTGCCACACAGGATCGAAATGCGACGCGCGCCAGCATCTGACGTCGCACGCAGGGACGTGATTTTGTCTAACCCGGGCCAGTCCTCGTGTTTGATCATGACACAGGTCGGGCAATCTTCAACGATTTGCAGAATGACTTTGGTCGGGATCACTACGCTTGTCGCAAGGGGGAAGTCTTGCAGCACGAACGGTGCATCAGCCAGAACATTGGCGACCCCATGATAATACCCAATGATTTGATCGTCGGATCGCAGGTTGCTCGTTGGGGCCACCATGACACCCGCAGCCCCCGCATCCATTGATGACTTGCTGAGAGTTTCCATCGCCGCATAGCCCGGTGCTGACACGCCCACGACAACAGGCACCGATGTGCGGGCGATGACGCGGTTCACGACGCTCAGGCTTTCTTCGGCCGACAATTTTCCAGCCTCGCCCATCATGCCAAGAATGGTCAGGCCAGTCGCGCCTTGTTCGATATAGAAATCGACCATGCGATCGATGCTGTCAAAATCAATTGCCCCGTTTGGCAAGAACGGCGTGACGGCGATTGTGTAAACACCTTTGGTGGCTTCAGACAGCATTTTTGGTTTTCCTATGGCTTTGCCGCAAGGCGATATGACCCAGCGCCATCGCAGCGGCGGCCTGACAAGGTTCGACGACCGGCAGTTCCGTCGCATCTTCAATCAATTGACGGTATTGCGCCATACCTGCGCAGCCCATGATCAACACATCTGCACCGTCGGTGTCACGGAGCGCCTTGCCCGTCGCGATCATCGCCGAAAGGCTCTTGTCCGCGCTGGCTAGATCCGCAACGCCAAGTCCTAAAGCGCGGTCCCCCGCAAGCCGGTCCAGTACGCCCATGGCCCCGAAGCTACGCAAATGGCGCGGAATGGACGCTGGCAGAATCGCGATCACGCCAAACCGCTGCCCCAACGAAAGCGCCGTCATGACCGCAGCTTCTTGAATGCCGACCACCGGCAAATCTGTTTGATCGCGCAAGGCATGCAGCCCCGGATCGCCAAAACAGGCGATGACATAGCCCGCAGCGTCCGCTTGGGCCGCCGCCAACGTCAGCATTGGCGCAATAGTCAGGTCCGCTTGTCGTTGGCTTTCGATGCCCTTTGGCCCCGCCGCCAACGTAAGGCTCTTGATTGGCACCCCGAAGCTGCGCAGCGGTTCGATGGCAGCATCAATGCCATCTGTGACGGTCGTTGATGAATTCGGATTTATGATGATCAGTGATTTGCTCATGCGCCTGTCCTTGTCGCCGATTGCATTTCGATCTGATACCCTTCTGGGTCCGTGAACACGAATGCGCGGATGCCAAGCGCATCATTCACAAACAGCTTAGACAGATCGTTGAGGGTTCGATCCGAGGCATAGGCAAACCACGCATCCACATCCGCGACCCGAATGCACAGCTGCACTGGCTTCACCTCGGCCCATTTGTTCATACCTTTGGCCTCGTCCACCAACCCTACATGCGCGCCCGGGCAAATTTCATAGATTTTGCACCAGCCTTGATCAATGGCGAGGGTCAGGCCCATGATGTCTTCGTAAAACGCCATCGCTGCCACCAAGTCGCGATAGTAGAAGAACGTAATCGCTAGTTGTGTCGGTGTATCAGGTCTTTGCATCACGCGACCCCTTTGCGTTGGGTCGCAAGGGTCGGACGATCGATCCAGTTGCCCGCCCCTGCCGTTCCGTGAAACGTGCCGTCCTGCACAATCGTTTGCCCCCGCAGGATCACATGCGTGGGCCAACCTGTGATCGTGCGCCCGACCCAAGGGTTGTAGCCCACATTATCATGCAGATCATTTTCGCCGAAAGTTACCTGTTTGTCCGGATCCCAGACCACCAGATCGGCGTCTTTGCCTGCTGCAATCGCACCCTTTTGGGTCAGGCCGTAGATGTCCGCGGGTGCTGTCGACGTGATCTGCGCGAAGGCTTCTGGACCCAGTTTGCCCTTGGAAACCATCGCATCAAACATTAGCGGCAACCGTGTTTCCAAACCCGGCAACCCATTTGCGATCTCGTGGAATCCAGCATTTGGTCCCGCCGACAGTTTCCCCGTTTCATCATATCGATAAGGTGCGTGATCTGATGAAACGAGCTGCAAATCCCCCGCCGCCAAAGCGTTCCAAAGTGCATCTTGATCCCGCACCGTTCGTTGGGGCGGGGAACACATCCACTTTGCCCCGATCAGCCCCGGTTGATCCAGAATGTTGTCCGTCATGAACAAATAATGCGGACAGGTTTCAGCCCAGACCGGCACACCGCACGCGCGCGCATCGCGCACAAGTGCGGCCGCCTCAGCTGTTGATATGTGAAACAGCATCACGGGCTGATTAAGGTATTCGGCGAACCGGCACATGCGCGCAACGGATTCAATCTCGGCCATCTGCGGGCGGGACAAGGCATGATCAGACGGGCGTAATTGACCGCGCCCTATCAGATCATCTTTGGCCCGTGCAATTATCGCGTCATTTTCGGCATGTACACACACCAGCGCGCCGTGTTTGCGGGCCAGCGCCATCGTGTCCAGAATTTCACGGTCACTGAGTTGGATATTATAAGTCGTGAACACTTTGATTGATCGATGCCCCGCCGCAATCAATTCGCCCAAATCATCATCAAACCTTGGCACTGATGTGTCCGTCACCGTCATGTGAAACGCATGATCAATCATCGCGCCTCGCTTTGCGCGTGCGCTGTAATTGGCAACGGTATCCGCCAAAGACTGTCCCTTGGCTTGTGCCGCGAATGAAATGACGCTGGTAGTTCCGCCCATTGCCGCAGACGTCGTGGCCGTTTCAAACGTATCTGCATTCATCACGCCCATGCCAGACATTTGTTCGATGTGGGCATGCGCGTCGACGCCGCCAGGCATGACCCAGTGCCCCTTCGCGTCAATAACGTGCTTTGCAGAACTGACGGGGGTGCCGACGCTGACAATTCGCTCGCCTGTGATTGCGATGTCGCCCTCGACAATCCCCAGCGGGGTGACTGCTTTGCCACGCCGAATGACCAAATCGATTGTCATAGCCTTTTTCCCCTCAATGAATACAGACAAGTCAATCGCGTACGACGCCCAATATCAAGCGCACCTTTTCCGAAGGCTGCAAAATCGGATGGCCGCCACTCACAATCAGTCGACTGCGGATGCTCCGCCGAACGAGCCTTGGCGGCGTGCTGGAACAATATCGACTTCGGGTTCAAACCGGACTCTTGCCGTATTGATGTCCAATGAGCGAAAAGAG
>JABBAI010000015.1 GCA_018608045.1 Octadecabacter sp.
TGTGTTTGGCGTTGCTAATCAATCAACGATTGCGAGGCATCAACTTCTACCGTGCTATCTATTTCATGCCTGTGGTTGTTTCGATCGTTGTCGTCTCGTTGTTGTTTCGCTTTATCTATGATGGCAACGACGGCCTGCTAAATAACATCCTCGGCTTCCTGTCGTTTGGATTGTTTGAGGGTCGAGATTGGCTAGGTAGCGAAGGCACTGCACTTGGTGCCATCATGGGCATGTCAGTCTGGCAAGCCGTGGGATTCCACATGGTGATCTGGTTGTCGGGGCTGCAAACGATCAGCCCGACATTGTACGAGGCATCCTCAATAGAAGGGGCCAGCAAATGGCAAACCTTCCGATATGTGACTTGGCCAGGATTGCGTAATACAGCCGTATTGGTGCTGATCGTCATCACCATGCAAGCTTTCGCACTGTTCGCACAGGTTGATGTCATGACGCGTGGAGGGCCATTAGACAGCACAACGACCATCGTGTTTCAGGCGGTTGAGCGTGGCTACGGCAAACAAGACATTTCAGGTGGCTCCGCGATTTCGGTCATTCTGTTCGTGCTGGTCTTGTCCATCAGCTTGATTCAACGCTTTTTGACGAGGGAACGGTAGCATGGCCACAATCAATGCAGACAATCGCGGGCTTCGTCTGGCCGTTCGCTATTTGGTCCTCACACTCATAGCGATCATCTTTGTTTTCCCGCTGGTGTTCATGGTAATGTCGAGCCTCAAGCCAGATCTGCAACTGCTGCGGGATACGTCCAGTATTCGTGCGTTTCTGCCTGTGGGCGATATCAGCTTTGATAATTACGCCAGCGCATTCGAACGCGTTCCTGTGATGAAGTTCATGTTCAATTCATTGGTCGTAACCGGCACAACTGTTATCATGTCGTTGTTGCTGTGTTCACTGGCTGCGTTCTCGTTTGTTTTTCTGAATTGGTCGGGTCGTAACGTCGCGCTTAGCATTATCATCGCGACCCTGATCATCCCGTTCGAAACCATTGCCATTCCTTTGTTGTTGTTTGTATCCAAGCTGCCATGGATCGGAATGGAAGGTATGACGTTCGGGTGGC
The DNA here is from genome assembly GCA_018608045.1 of Octadecabacter sp. Classification (GTDB taxonomy): domain Bacteria; phylum Pseudomonadota; class Alphaproteobacteria; order Rhodobacterales; family Rhodobacteraceae; genus Octadecabacter. The sequence goes on from JABBAI010000015.1 coordinate 1,076, forward strand.
TCGACACCTATCGCGTTCAAATCATTCCACTCATTGCGGACGGCCTGACGATTTTCCTATTCGTCCAGTATTTCCGCGATCTTCCTCGTGAATTGATCGAGGCAAGCCGTGTCGAAGGTGCAAGTTGGTGGCAGATTTATACACGTGTTGTGATGCCTTTGTCAGGCCCGGTGCTGGCGACAGCGGCGATACTCAAGTTCCTCGCGATGTATAACCAATATCTCTGGCCGTTAATGGTCGTTCAGCAGGAAACCTACCGACCTGTGATGGTTGGGTTGCAATATTTTTTCCAGCTAAACACGGCATGGGGTGAAATCATGGCCTATCTGACGATCATTACGATCCCGGTTCTGGCCTTCTATCTTGTCCTGCAACGCGCATTCATCGCGTCGATTGCTTCAACCGGTGTGAAAGGCTGATCCATGGTTCTCGCTCTGAAAGACCATTTCATTTGGGATAGCTGGTACGTCCACGACGGTGATAAATACCACGGGTATTTCCTGAAAGCGCCGCGTTCGATTGGTGATCCACAGTTGCGCCATTTCAACGTGTCGTACGGTCATGCGACCAGTACGGACCTTGTGAATTGGGATTACCTTGGGGAGTGTTTCCGACCCTCGATTGATGGCTGGGATAACTACACCACCTGGACCGGTTCTGTGGTGCGTGGCGACGACGACCTTTGGCATCTTTATTACACAGGCACTCGCAAAAACGACCCGCAGTTGGCACAGAAAATAGGCCACGCCACTTCGACTGATTTGCACAATTGGGAACGGGTTGGCGACGGGCTGATCCTCAATCTGGTCGGGCCGAACGCTCAACACTACGAAACCGATGTTTCTAACGGCGAATGGCACGACCGCGCCATGCGGGACCCGTGGGTCATGCGTGATCCCGACGGCGAAGGGTGGCTGATGTATTTCACTGCTCGTGTGCCGAATGTGGCCGAGGCAAATGATGCGGGTTGTATCGGCTTCGCAACGTCATCGGATGGCTATTCGTGGTCGCTGGAACCACCCGTTTTTGTCGGTGGGTTCGGCCAATTGGAAGTGCCACAAGTCTTTGAGAGGAAAGGGACATGGTATTGCCTGTTTTGCACTGCCAACAACCATTTCTCTGAAGAACAGACAACGTTGCGCCGCGTCGTAACAGGCAACCACTACTTAATCGGTGACAGCCCCCGTGGTCCGTGGCGCATCGCCCCCGGTTTCCTCGATGGAACGCAGCCCTGCACCCGCTACGCGGCCCGTATCGTAGACACTGATGACGGCATGGTTATCCTTGGCTTTGCAGATCGCCCCGAGGGAGCGTCAGATTTTGTTGGCCACATCATGGACCCCGATCCCGTCGAAATTACCGCGGAGGGGTATTTGTCCATCCCGCCCAAGCTAAAGGCAGCAGAATAATGGCCACCGTCAAACTCCGCGATATTCGTAAAAGCTACGGCAAAGCTGAAGTCATCAAAGGCGTCGATATAGACATTGATGATGGCGAATTTGTAGTCTTTGTCGGTCCCTCTGGTTGCGGTAAGTCCACGTTGCTGCGGATGATTGCGGGGCTAGAGGACATCACTGATGGGACGCTCGAAATCGACGGGGCGCGGGTGAATGATCTGGAACCGTCCAAACGCGGTATCGCGATGGTGTTCCAATCCTACGCGATCTTCCCGCATATGACCGTACGTGAAAACGTGGCTTTTGGCCTGACGATCAACAAGATGAAAAAAGCCGAAAAAGACGCCAAGGTGGATGACGCGGCCCGCATTTTGCAGATGGAACATCTGATGGACCGTCGTCCGTCCGAACTGTCCGGCGGTCAACGCCAGCGTGTCGCGATTGGCCGTGCCATTGTCCGCGACCCAAAGGTGTTCTTGTTCGACGAACCGCTCTCGAACCTAGACGCGGCCCTTCGCATGGATATGCGCATGGAGATCGGTAAGCTGCACCAAGATCTTGGGGCATCAATGATCTACGTGACCCACGATCAGGTCGAAGCGATGACGCTGGCGGACAAAATCGTCGTTCTGAAAGACGGTTTGGTCATGCAAGCCGGTGCCCCGATGGAATTGTACCACGAACCCGCTAATCTTTTCGTTGCGGGCTTCCTTGGCGCACCGTCAATGAACTTCCTGAAGGTGTCAGTCGAAGATGTCGGCGAAGACTGGGTGCAGGTGTCTAGCGAGGCTCTTTCCAGTGTGAAGGTCCCCAGCAAGGGCCGGACTTTCATCAAGGGGAAGGTTGCCACGCTCGGTGTGCGTCCGCAGTACTTGATGGCGGCACAGGACGGGCGGGGCATGCTGATTGGCAAAGTGATCCTAACGGAACGCCTTGGCAGCGAAACCGTCGTTAATCTTGCCGTCGCTGACGGCAGTAAACTGATCGCCGCGATCGCTGAAGACGCTGTTCTGGTCCCGGGGGATGATATGGCATGGACCTTTGATCCCGCTTTGACCCATGCATTTCCAGATAAAGTCTGAGCATCGGCTCAAAGTCAATTTTTAGCACGAGAGATCTCCTAGGTGTTTTGCACTGAGGACTCGTAGAATTGCTGCAACAAAGAGCCCCTTCTGGGCTAAGCAAGAATTTTTTTGTGAGAGCGGTCATTCATGCACTGCGCAGCATCCGTGACTCTGGGCTCAAAGCGGGCATTCGCTGCATACTAAAAAGGCCCGCCTGTTGGGGCGGG